>CP104793.1:1537500-1845000 GCA_025916135.1 Rhodobacteraceae bacterium D3-12
TCGAGCGCTGCGATAGGGCGGGGCGACGGGAAGCTGGGCCGCGCCGGGAGGATCGACAGGCCCGGTGTTGCCGTGTCGAGCGCGCGGGGGCTGCCCCATTCATTGAAGTCGCCGGCCAAAATCGTGGGGCAAGCCGGAAGCGCAGACAGGTGGCGCATGATGGCGTGGAGTTGTTTGAGGCGGTATCGGCGCAAAAGCCCGAGGTGCAGGCCGACCACACGCAGGGGGCCGAGCGGTGTCGACAGGTCAGCGCGGATCGCGCCGCGCGGCTCAAGCCCTGGCAGGTTGATATGGGCCGTGGCAATCACGTCGATGTCTGCGGCCAGCAGCATTGCGTTTCCGTGCCAGCCGAGCGAGCCGCCCGGCTCTCCGAAATGCGCCACCTTCCAGCCATCCGCTTCGGCCATTTCGTGGGGAAGGGCCGCCGGGCGCGGGGGCAGGCGTTTGTCGGCCTCTTGCAAGACCACCACCGATGCGCCGAGTGCATTGATCACCGAAAGCGCGCGGTCGGGTCGGCGCCGCAGATCGAGGCCGACGCATTTTTGCAGGTTATAACTTGCAATTCTGAGGGTGGCTGACTTCATGTTACGATACATGCCTTAAACCAATCGGGATTGTCACGTCATGTTGCACGATCAGAGTCTTGTCACCAAGCTCGTCTGGGCCAGTTTGCTTGTTGTGGCGGTTGGCGCGTTGATCGAGTTGCGGTTTTCGCTGGCTTTTGTGGCAAGCGCGACCTTGGTTTTGTCGCTGGCGCCAGCGCTTGTTGCGGGCTGGGCCGACATTCGGGTGCCGCCGTCGTTCATGCTGGCGGTGGTTTTGTTTGTCGGGGCGACCTTGTTTCTGGGCGAGGTGTTTGATTTTTACGAGCGTTTCTGGTGGTGGGACATACTGCTACATGGTGGCAGCGCCGTTGGGTTCGGGCTGATCGGGTTCATCCTTGTTTTCATGATGTTTCAGGGCGATCGTTTCGCCGCGCCCGCAGGTGCGATTGCGTTTTTCGCCTTTTGTTTCGCGATTGCCATCGGCGCGTCGTGGGAGGTGTTCGAGTTCGCCATGGATCAGCTTTTTGGCTTCAACATGCAGAAATCCGGGTTGATGGACACGATGGGGGATCTGATCGTGGATATGGTCGGGGCGGTGCTGGGCGCGGGGGCGGGTTGGCTTTACCTCAAGGGGCGAGAGCACGCTGGTCTACCGCGCCTGATCGGCGACTTTGTGGAGCGCAATCCGCGCTTCTTTCGTCGCTTGCGAAAACAGGCGCGACGTCACGGAGAGGATTGACGCGGCGCGGGAATGTCCTCTTGATGCGCGCCATGGAGAGACGTGAGCGCATTGATCTGGCCGGAGCCGGGGCATTGGTGGCATTTGCCCTGATCCTTGGCTTTAATCAGGTTGTTATCAAAGTGGCGACCGATGGGTTTCAGCCGGTTTTCATGGCGGCTTTACGCTCGGTTGCGGCCTGTGGCGTCATGCTCGTCTGGATGAAGGCGCGGGGGATTTCCTTTGCCTTGCCCAAGGAAGCACGCGCCGGGGCGGTGGCCTTGGGGCTGTTGTTCACCGTCGAGTTCATATTCCTCTACCTTGCGTTGGATCGCACCGGCGTTGGCCGGGCGTCGGTCATTTTCTATTCGATGCCGGTGTTTGTCGCTTTGGCGGCGCATTGGTTGATCCCCGGAGAGCGGATGAATGGCATGCGGGCCTTGGGGCTTGGGCTGGCCGTTGTTGGCGTGGCTTGGGTTATGTCGGACAGGGGGAGCGGCGAGGCGAGCCTGTCGGGGGATGTGATGGCTCTTTTGGCGGCGATTGCATGGTCCGGAATTGCCATTGTGGTGCGCATCACGCCGCTGGACCGGGTGTCTTCGGAAATGCAGTTGATGAGCCAGCTGGCGATTTCAGCCGTTTTGTTGATGCTTGTGGCGCCATTTTTCGGGCCGTTGGTGCGGGAGTTGGGGCCGATCCATTGGGCTGCGTTTGCGTTCCAGACCTTTGCCGTGGCGAGCTTTGGCTATTTGTTCTGGTTTTTCCTGTTGAAGCGGTATCCGGCCTCGGCAGTGGCGTCGTTTTCGTTTTTGTCACCTGTGTTCGGGGTCGGCTTGGGCTGGCTCTTGTTGGGTGAGGAGATCGGGATTGAGGTGGTTGGCGGGCTGGTGTTTGTCGCCGTTGGTATCACGCTGATCAATCGCCGTTAGGCGGGCGGTGCCGGGGGCTTTTACCGCACGGGCGCGCCGGGGTTTTGGCCGCGGCGCGGCGCGGGGGTTGCCGCGCCTGTCAGGTGCCACAGAAGGTTTGTGAGACGCGTTCGGCCGGAGACGGCGGGCGCGTGAGGTCGGCGGCCTCTGCTTGATCCGAGAACGGCGTGGCGAGCGCCGAGGACAGGCGTTTGAAGGGGGCGTAGTCTCCCGCAACGGCGGCTTTTATCATCTCTTCGACACGGTGGTTGCGCGGGATCAGGTAAGGGTTGGATGCACGCATGAGGGTTTGCGGGTCGGGCTCGGTCGCGATGCGGCTTTGCCAGCGGCTCTCCCATGCATCAAAACCTGCACGGTTGGTGAAGTGATCGCGGGCGGTGGGCGTGCCGAGGGCGCGGAAGGTGTTGGTGAAATCGGCGCCATCCGTGGCCATCAGCGTAAGGAGATCGTTGATGAGCGTGTCGTCGTCCACGGTCGGGGTGGAGATGCCGAGTTTTGCCGCAAAACGGGTGCGCCATTCAGCGGTGATCACGTCGGGCATGGCGTGGACGAGAGCGGTGAATTCGGTGACAGCCTTGTCCATGTCATCGCAGAGCGGCACCAGAGATGTGGCGAGCTGGGCCATGTTCCAGACGATGATTTTCGGCTGATTATCATAGGCATAGCGCCCGAACTGATCAATCGAGGAAAACACTGTTTGAGGGTGGTATTCATCCAGAAAAGCGCAGGGGCCGTAGTCGATGGTTTCACCGGACAGCGTGGTGTTGTCGGTGTTCATCACGCCATGGATAAAGCCGACCGAGGCCCAAGCCGCAACCAGGCGGGCTTGGTTCGATATGACGGCTGAGAGCAGGTCGGCGGGGGTTTCGGCCTGTGGGTAGTGGCGGGCTTTTGTATAGTCAAACAGGGCGCGCAGGGCGTCGGTATCGCCGCGGGCGGCGAAATATTGAAAGGTGCCGACGCGGATATGGCTGGCAGCGACGCGGGTGAGGATTGCGCCGGGCAGGGCCCTTTCGCGTTGCACCCGCTCACCGGTTTCGACGGCGGCCAGCGCGCGGGTGGTGGGGATGCCGAGGGCGTGCATCGCTTCGGAGACCACATATTCGCGCAGCACAGGGCCAAGCCACGCGCGGCCATCGCCGTTGCGCGAATAGGGCGTGCGCCCGGAGCCTTTGAGCTGGATATCGAACTGTTGCCCGGATGGCGTTTTGATGTCGCCCAGAAGCAGCGCGCGGCCATCGCCGAGTTGCGGGTTGAAGCCGCCAAATTGATGCCCGGCATAGACCTGTGCCATCGGGTCGGCGCCATCGGGAAGGGTGTTGCCAGAGAAAAGGCTGGCCAGCGCGTCGTCGGAGTCGGGCAGGGCGGTGATGCCGAGGTCCTCGGCCAGCGCGTGGTTGAAGGCGATGAGACGCGGCGCGGCGACCGGATTGGCCGATTGGCGGGTGTAAAACCGCGGTGGCAGGCTGGCGTAGGTGTTTGCGAAGGGGATGCTGAGGGTCATGGGGGGACTATAGGCATTGTTGCGGCGGGTTGCGAGGGCAGGAGTGGGGGCCAGCCCCCACGCCCCCGGGATATTTTCGGTCAGATGAAGGGGGGCGGTTTAGGCGGTGCGGGTCATCAGGTGGTAGGCCGCGCGCGGTTCGAAGCCGGAGCGTTGGTAGAGGCGTTTGGCAGCGTCGTTGTCATGGGCGACTTCCAAATGGA
Organism: Rhodobacteraceae bacterium D3-12; assembly: GCA_025916135.1. Lineage (NCBI taxonomy): Bacteria > Pseudomonadati > Pseudomonadota > Alphaproteobacteria > Rhodobacterales > Roseobacteraceae > Phycobium > Phycobium rhodophyticola. The sequence goes on from CP104793.1 coordinate 1,541,400, forward strand.
GCGCTTTGACGCCGTGCTGAGAGAGAGCGGGCAGCAGCGTCATCAACACTTCGCTGCCCATGCCGCGACCGCGCACTTTTTCACGGATGAAGAATTCGTCGATGAAGCCATCAATGCCGCCGAGTTCGACCGAGTAGCCGAAAGACACCACGATATAGCCCACCGGTGCGAGTTTGGGGCCGATGAGATAGGCGACGCCGTGGGGCGTTCCGTCTAGGAGTGGCGCGAGAGCGGCGCGGCGGTGGGTTTCATCGCTCTCGATCCCTTCGAACGCGTGATAGGCGGCGACCAACCGTTCGAGCCGGTCGAGATCGGCGGGGTTGGCGAGGTGCAGGAGGTTCATAGGGGGGCTTTCCGGGTGGGGGCTGTGCGCCACTAGAGGCGGGCGAGGCGTTCGGTGAGCAGGGCGAAGAAGCCGTCTGCGTCAATGTCGCCCATGAAGGTGGCATTGGGGGCGCGGTCGGTTACGCCCCACCAGTCCGCCACGGTCATGCCGAGGGTGAGGTCGGAGCGGGTTTCGATTTCAACATTGATATGGCGACCGGTGAAAAGATCGGGGCGGATCAGATAGGCGGTGACGCAGGGGTCATGCAGGGGCGCGCCGTCGGAGCCGTATTTCTCCTTGTCGAAACGCTCAAAAAAATCTGTCATCTGGGCGACGGCAATGCCAACCGGCGTGGCGAGGGCGCGAAAGGCATCATTGCGCGGGGCGGTGACGAGGGCTTTGTGTGTAACATCGAGCGGCATGACCGTGATGGGTGCGCCGGATTTGAATACAATATCAGCCGCTTGCGGGTCGACGTAAATGTTAAATTCCGCCGCCGGGGTAATGTTGCCAACCTCGAAATAGGCGCCGCCCATGAGGACGATTTCGGCGACGCGCGAAGTGATGTCCGGGGCTTTTTCAAACGCCTTAGCGATATTGGTCAGCGGACCGAGGGGGCAGAGTGTGACCGAGCCGGCGGGATGGCTGCGCAGGGTGTCGATAATATAGTCGACGGCGTGCTGTTGTTGCAGCGGCATTTTCGGGTCGGGCAGGTCCGGGCCGTCGAGGCCGGTTTTGCCGTGGACATGTTCGGCCGTGACCAAGTCGCGCCCCAGTGGGCGGTCGCATCCGGCGTAGATTTTCACATCAGGTTTGCCTGCTAACTCGCAGACAATGCGTGCATTTTTAGATGTCAAGTCGAGCGGAACATTGCCAGCAACGCAGGTGATGGCGAGCACCTCGATCTCCTCAGGGCTGGCGAGGGCGAGGAGGATGGCGACGGCGTCGTCCTGACCGGGGTCGGTGTCGATGATGATCTTGCGCGGGGGCATGGCGGTTCCTGACAGATGTGCTGGGAAAATATTTGGCCGGATTTGGCGGTATTTTGCGCCGGGCTGCAACCCCCCAAGAGGCGTGGCGGGAAGGTCACGGGCGAAAACCGGCTTGCCAGTGGCGCGAGGTGGTGCTGTGCAAGGCCACGGATCGCGCCTATGTTGGCGGCAACAATCCCGGCGCAATAAGACCGAGGAAGGGCAGAGCGGTGAGCAAGATGACGAATGTGGCCAAGGAGCCCGTTGCCAGCAAGGCGATGGATGAGAAACTGCGCGAGATTTGGGGCAAATTTGAGAACAAGGGGTGGATCAGGCGCGCGTTGCGCGACAGTCTGCCGCCGACGAAGGTGAGCGCGATGGGGGTTAAGTTTATCGTGCACCCTCGTGATAATTTTACAGAATTTCGTATTTGGGAGCTGGGGCGGCCACCGGAATATGAGGCAACCGAAATGATTGCCGAGATGCTTGAAGGGCAAGATGCCGTGATCGTCGATGTGGGCGCAAACGCGGGGGCCTTCGGTTTGCCGATCCTCAAGCGCGCGGGCAAGGCTGCGCGGGCGATCCTGTTTGAGCCTAACCCTGTGATGCTCGAGCGTTTGCAGGTCAATGTTGAGTTGAACGCGTTCACAAACGTGCGGATTTTCGACTGTGCGGTGAGCGATAGCGAAGGCACGTCGGCGATGTTTTTCCCTGCCAATGGCAACCTTGGGCAAGGGCGTGTTGAGCTGACCTATGGTGACGGCGCGCCGGACAACGCGGTTGAAGTGGCGTTGAGACCGCTGCCTGCCTGTTTGAAAAGCGCACGGGTGCGGCGGGTTGATTTTTTGAAGGTTGATGTTGAGGGATTGGAAGACAAGGTGATCGTGCCGCTGCTTGACGCGGATGAGGCGCTTTGGCCGAAGATGATCTATTTCGAGATCGAGCATCAGGATGTTTGGTCGCTTCCTCTTATGGAGCGGCTTGAGGCGTGTGGGTACGTTGAGATTGAAAGTTTCGGCAAGAACCGTTTGATGCGGCGAGGCGGGTGAATTCAGATGAAACTTGCTTTTCTCACAATGGTTTGGCGTGATTACTGGCTGTTGGACAAATGGGTTCGCCACAATGAAAAGAATGTGCCGCGCCGCCAGCTTTATGTGATCAATCATGGCGGCGACCCTGAGGTTGACCGGATCGCGGAGGGCTGTAACGTGATCCATGTCCCCCGCGAGGAGGTGACACCGGATTTGACGCGCCGCCGCTGGGATCTTAAAGGGGCGATGACCAACGGGTTGCTGGCATTTCACGATGTGGTGATCACCACGGATGTTGATGAGCTGTTGGTGTATGTCGGCGAAGAGGACAGCTTGGCGGCGCATCTTGAAAGCGCGGAGCGTGTTGGCAATGCCACGGCGCCTGTGGGGCTGAACCTTATTCCGACGCCGGAGGACAGCACCGATCAAAGCCTGTCGGTTCTGGAACAACATCCCAACGCAATGGTTCACGGCAAATACACCAAGCCCTGTATCGCCCATGACCGGGTGGTTTACACCACCGGCGGGCACGGGCTTCAGCGCGGAGATTTTCGCATCGATCCCGAGATCCTGTTGTTCCATCTGCATTATGTGACGCCGGACTACCAAGAGCGGATGGCGGCGCGTCAGGAGATTGTGCAGCAATCAAAAGAGCACGCCGAGGCGACAGGCGAAGGCGGCAACCAGCCGGGGCGCTTTTGGATCAACTGGGCCAAGCCGGATCAGATTCGCGACAAGGATTTTGGCAATTTTGCCAAGGCCGAGGAAATGGATGTCTCTCACGGCTATGACGCCTGTGCCGAGGTTCTGAGGGCTGCGAAGGCGACCAAGGACCGCAAGACCGTGGTTGATCCGCGGATCGTCAACAAAGCGCCGCGTCGGGTGGTTGTGCCACCGGCGCTGCGCGGTGTGATCTGACACGAAAAAAGGGCGCCCCGAGGGGAGCGCCCTTTCCTTGTCTGGTCAAGCCGGGCTCGGCTTAGCCGTCGAAATCGACCTCTTCGATCAGCTTCAGCGCGTCAGGGCGCAGGCGGGCGAGATCCATCAAGTTGGTTTCGTCCGGGGTGAAGCTGCCCCAGCCGGCAACCAGCGGTGCGGGCGACGAACCGGGCGCGATCGGGTATTCGAAATTGGCTTCGGCATAGATTTCCTGAGCCTTGGGAGAGGTCAGGAATTCCATCATCTTGAGCGCATTGTCGCGGTTGGGGGCGGCTTTGGTCATGGCCACGCCGGAAATGTTCACATGCACGCCTTTGCCTTCGAACGTGGGGAAGACGATGCGCACGGAATCGGCCCAGGCCTTCTGCTCTTCGTTGGCGAGCATTTTGCCCATGTAATACGTGTTGCCGATCGAGATATCGCATTCGCCGGCCCAGATCGCTTTGACCTGAGCGCGGTCGTTACCTTGAGGCTTGCGCGCGAGGTTGGCTTTCACGCCTTCCAGCCAAGTCTTGGTGGCCTCGGCGCCGTGATGGTGCAAATAGGCCGATACCAGTGCTACGTTATAGGCATGGGTGCCCGAGCGGGTGCAGATGCGCCCTTTCCACTTGGGATCAGCCAAGTCTTCATATGTGGTGACGTCACCTTCGGCAACGCGCTCCTTGCTGGCATAGATGATGCGCGCGCGGGTGGTCAGACCCCACCAGTGCCCATCGGGATCGTGATAGTTCGCAGGGACATTCGCGCTCAGCTTATCGCTTTTAACCGGCTGGCTGAGGCCCGCGCCGACAACGGCGCTAAGGCGCGAAATATCAACGGTAAAGACGAGATCCGCAGGAGAGCGGTCGCCCTCGGCTTGAAGGCGCTCGACCATGCCCTTGCTCATATGCGCGACGTTAACTTTGATGCCGGTTTCAGCAGTGAAAGCATCGGTCAGCGGCTTGATCAGCTCAGGCTGCCGATAGGAATAGACGTTAACCTCTTCCGCCAGCGCCGGTGTGGCGGCGAGCATGGCAACAAGGCTTAGGCGCGTAAACATATCGTATCCTCCAGAAAGGGTTAAATTCCGCGTCGTTAAACCTGACAGATTTACTCGGGTCAATCCCCGAATGGTAAATCACTGCGAAAGAAGCAGCCACAACGCGCAAATTACAAAAACGCGCGCTGCTTCATCTGACTAAAAATATCCCGCAAAGAGCGGGGGCTGGCCCCCCGCTCTTTGCGGGTAACGCCGCGCTAGCGGTTGGCTTTTTCTTCGGCTTTGGCGCGGTCCCAAAGGGCGTCCATCTCGGCAAGATCACTGTCGGATGGGGTTTTACCGCGGTCTGCCAGAAAGGCTTCGACGCGTTCGAAACGGCGGGTGAATTTGGCGTTGGCGGCGCGCAGGGCGGCTTCGGGGTCTAACCCGAGGTGGCGGCCGAGATTGGCGATAACAAAAAGGAGATCGCCATATTCTTCGAAAACGTCGGCCTCGGTCAGGGTGTCTTTGGCCTCGTTCAACTCTGCGGCCTCTTCGACGATTTTTTCGATCACCTGATCCGTCGAGGGCCAGTCAAACCCGACGCGAGCGGCCCGTTTTTGCAATTTCAATGCGCGCAGGAGTGCGGGCAGGCCGATGGCGACGCCGTCCAGCGTGCCTTGTTGCGCCTTTTGGGCGCGCTCGGCCGCTTTGATGGTTTCCCAGTCGCGGGTTTGCTGTTCCGCCGATTTGTCGCGGGTCTCGTTGCCAAAGACATGCGGGTGCCGCGCGACCATTTTGTCAGACATGGTGTCCGCCACCTGATCGAAGGTGAAGAGGTTCGCTTCCTCGGCCATTTGCGCATGGAACACCGATTGGAAGAGCAAGTCGCCCAACTCGCCTTTCAGCTCGTCCCAGGCCTCGCGTTCGATGGTGTCGGCAACTTCATAGGCTTCTTCGATGGTATAGGGGGCGATGCTGGCGAAGCTCTGCTCGATGTCCCAGGGGCAGCCGGTGTCGGGATCACGCAGGCGGCGCATGATTTCAAGCAGGCGCGGCATGCCGCCGGTCGGGTTGTGGATCAGATCGTCGCTTTCGGCCATTGCGGTGCTCCTGTTTCTGGGATTGAGTTGTGCAAGCTGTGCGAAAAGGTCCAGAGATGGCTGTGATCAACCGGATTGCCGGGTTTGCCGATGAAATGACCGAATGGCGCAGACATTTGCACCAGCACCCCGAGCTTGGGCTGGAGTGTCACGAGACGGCGGCGTTTGTGGCGTCGCGATTGCGCGACTTTGGTGTGGACGAAATTCACGAAGGCATCGCCACGAGCGGGATTGTTGCGATTATCAACGGCAAGGGGCCGGGGCCGGTGACGGGCTTGCGCGCGGATATGGATGCCTTGCCGATGAGTGAAGAGACCGGGGCGGACTGGGCCAGCACGGTGCCGGGGCGGATGCATGCCTGTGGCCATGACGGGCATACGACCATGCTGTTGGGGGCGGCGAAATACCTTGCTGAGACGCGCAATTTCACCGGGCGGGCGGTTTTGATTTTCCAGCCAGCGGAAGAGACCATCGGCGGCGGGCGGATCATGGTGGAGGAGGGCATCATGGACCGGTTCGGGGTTGAAGAGGTCTATGCGCTGCACACCGATTCCTTTGCCGGATTGGGAGAGTTCCGCACCACGCCGGGGCCGATCATGGCGGCGGTGGATGATTTCGAGGTGCATTTTACCGGCAAGGGCGGGCATGCGGCCTATCCCGACACTTGCGTTGATCCCTTGCCCGCCGCTGCGGCGACCCTGCAGGCGATGCAGACCATCGTGAGCCGCAATCGCCCGCCATTGGAGGCGTTGGTTGTGTCGGTGACGCAGATCCACGGCGGCAGCGCGATGAATATCATCCCCGAGACGGCATATCTTGCCGGAACAGTGCGCAGCTTTGCCCCGGCGATGCGGGACATGGCAGAGCGGCGGATCGGCGAGATCGTCAAGGCGCAGGCCGAAGTCTATGGCGTCGAGGCGGAGCTGGACTATCAGCGCAACTACCCGTCGACGGTGAACCACGCCGCGCAGACCGAAAAAGCCGCCGAGATCGCCCGCGAGGTGGCGGGGGACGACAATGTGCTGACCGCGCTGCCGCCGGAAATGGGGGCGGAGGATTTCTCGTATATGCTTGAGGCGCGACCCGGAGCGTTTCTGTTCCTTGGGCAGGGGGTGGGGCCATCGGTGCATCACCCGGAGTTTGATTTCAACGATGCGGCGGCGCCGATTGGGGCGTCCTTCTTTGCCCGGCTGATCGAGCGGCATCATCCGGCGTGAGGTGCATTGCAAGTGCTGGCGGATTGGGATTGAGTGGGCGCAATTCATGAATCCCAAGGAGTGACCCCATGGCCGTGATCAACCGTATCGCCAGCTTTGCCGAAGACATGACGGCGTGGCGCAGGCATATCCACATGAACCCCGAGTTGGGACGCGACTGTCACCAGACGGCGGCCTTCGTGGTCGAGCGTTTGAAGGAATTCGGGATCACCGAGATTTCGACCGGCTGGGCCGAGAGCGGGGTTGTTGCGGTGATCGAGGGGCAGGGCGAGGGGCCGACGATCGGGTTGCGCGCCGATATGGATGCGCTGCCTATGGATGAAATCACTGGCCTCGAGTATGCCAGCAAAACCCCCGGAAAGATGCACGCCTGTGGCCATGACGGGCATACGGCGATGCTTTTGGGCGCCGCGAAATACCTTGCGGAGACGCGGAATTTCAAAGGGCGCGCCGTGTTGCTGTTTCAGCCCGATGAAGAAGGCGGCGGCGGCGGTGAGGCCATGGTCGAAGAGGGCGTGATGGAAAAATACGCCATCGACGAGGTTTACGCGATTCACAACGGACCCGGTATCGAAACCGGCACGATTGCTTTGCGGGCGGGGCCGGTGATGGCGGCGGTCGACAGCTTTTACATCGACATTCAAGGCAAGGGCGGCCATGGCGCGATGCCGCAGGATTGCGTTGATCCCGTGGTGGCCGCGGTGGCAATGGTGCAGGCGATCCAGACCATTGTGAGCCGCAACAACGACGCGCAAAAGCGGCTGGTTGTGTCGGTGACACAGATCGACACGGGCAGTGCCAGCAACATCGTGCCGGACACGGCATTTATTTGCGGCACGGTGCGCACGTTTGACCCCGAGGTGCGCGACATGGTTGAGCGCCGGATGGGTGAGATCGTCGCCGGGCAGGCGGCCAGTTTCGGTGTCGAGGCGCGGCTGAACTATGACCGGGGCTATCCCGCGACGGTGAATGACGACGCAAAGACCGGCTTTGCCGCCGAGGTGGCACGGGATGTGGTTGGTGGGGCAATGGTGGATGACGAGGCGACACCTTTGATGGCCGCCGAGGATTTCTCTTACATGCTGGAAGCGCGGCCGGGGGCCTATGCGTTTGTTGGCAATGGCGTCGATGGGGCGATGGTGCATCACCCGAAATATGACTTTAACGACGAGATCGCGCCGGTTGGGGCGTCGTTCCTTGCGCGGCTGGTGGAAAAGGCGGCGCCTCTCTAAGAGGGCGCGTTTTTTCTGACTTGGTTGTGGCCTTGCTTGTGAGCTGTCTTCGGGGCGGCTTGATGGCGGGCTTGTTGGACTGTTTGCGGGCCTGCCTTTCGGTGCGTTCCCGCCCACCCACCCCACGCCCCAAAAGGCAGGGGCAGATGTTGGAGGTGCTTTGATGGCGCTGGAAGATTCGAAGAACTTTGTGGATGAGGCCTTTACCCGCACCACGGACCGTGGGGTGAGTTTTGAAAACACGTTTGGCGGGGCGACCTCGTTTTTGCGCCGACGTTACACCAAGGATCTAAGCGGTGTGGATGTGGCCGTGACCGGTGTGCCGTTTGATCAGGCGGTGACGAATCGGCCCGGAACGAGGCTTGGGCCGCGCGCCATACGAGAAGCGAGCGCGTTACAGAGCCCGGATGCGCCTTATGGCTGGGGGTTTAACCCGCTGGATGAGGTCAATGTGGTGGACTACGGCGATCTGGCGTTTGATTACGCCAATGTCGCCGCCTTTCCGGGGACGTTGCAGGCGCATATCAAGGGCATACTTGATGCCGGTGCCGCGAGCATCACCTTGGGGGGGATCACTATATTTCCTTCCCGATTCTAAAGGCTTATGCGGAGAAGTTCGGGCCGATTTCTTTGATCCAAGTGGATGCGCATACCGATACATGGCCAGATGACGACATGAGCCGGGTCGATCATGGCACGATGTTTTACAAGGCGGTAAAATCCGGTGTTGTTGATCCGAAAACGTCGGTTCAGATCGGGATCAGAACGGTGAACGAGCACCCTTTGGGTGTGACCATCATTGATGCGCGCGAGGTCCATGAAAAGGGGGCGGCGGCGGCGGCGGCGAAAGCGCGCGCGATTGTGGGCGACCGGCCTTGCTATCTGAGCTTTGACATTGACGGGCTGGACCCGGCCTTTGCGCCGGGCACGGGCACGCCGGTTTGGGGCGGGTTAAGCTCGGCTCAGGCGGCGGTGTTGTTGCGCGATCTGGCGGGGATCAATTTGGTTGGGGGGGATGTTGTTGAAGTGTCGCCGCCCTTTGACACCACCGGGGCGACGGCGATTGCAGGGGCGCATGTGGCGATGGAGATCCTGTCGCTGTGGGCATGGACGCGGCGCGAGCGCTGAGGCGCTGGTGCTTTGGTCCGGCCAAAAGATCGAGTATTTTTTCCAACAATGAGAGCAGGTTCGAAGATGATCTTCACGTGGATTTTTATCGCGGCATTGGTCGCTTTGGTCGCCTATATCCGGTTTGCACCGAGCGATCCGGGCTATTGGCATGTGATGCCAGAAGAAGTGGTGCACAAGGCGTTTGATGCGGGTGTGATCCGGGTGGTTGAGACCGGATCAGACGGGCTTGCGCGGTTGGACCCGGTCGCGCGGGGTTGGCCGAGAACGCGTGTTCTGGCCGGGTCGGTTGAAGAGGGGATGATCACCTATGTGACGCGGACCGCGCTTTGGGGGTTTCCCGACTATACAACCGTGCGGCAAGCAGGCGGGCAGATGCAGATTTATGCGCGGCTACGATTTGGCCGGAAGGATTTTGGAGTAAACCGGGCGCGGGTTGAGGCGTGGCTTGAGGCGTTGTGAGCTGAGGCAGCCGTCTTCGATCTTGCGCCACATGGGCACGTTGAGCGACATCTGGCATTGCGCCATGAACATTTTGCCATCGACCTGTAGGCAGATTTTCTCGCCCAGCTCGATCCGGCCACCGGATGTGTCGGTGCAATAACAGTCGATGGTTTTGCCGTTATGTTGAATATCGGCAAAGGTGGGCGCGGGCAAAACCGCGAGGGCAAGGCACACGGACAGCTGTTTCATGCGCCGACTCTAACATGTTTTCCGCGTGATTTGTAGCGCGGCGATAGGCAAGGCTCTTGACGCTATGCGGGCAATCGGGGAGAGACAGGCATGGTTCCCATAGACAAACTTGAGCAGATCACCGGGCGATTTCAATTTCTTGAGGCCAAAATGGCCGAGGGCGATGGCGATATTTCGGCGCTCGCCAAGGAGTATTCCGATCTGCGTCCGGTGGTGGAGCAGATTGCGGCCTATCGCCAGTTGCTCGCCGATCTGGGTGACGCCGAGGACATGTTGAGCGATCCCGAGATGAAGGCCTTGGCGGAGGAAGAACTGCCGACCCTCAAGGCGCGTCTGCCGGAGGCGGAGGCGGCGTTGCAGCTGGCGTTATTGCCCAAGGATAAGGCCGATGCGCGGCCTGCTTTGATCGAGATACGCCCCGGAACGGGGGGCGATGAGGCGGCGCTTTTTGCGGCGGATTTGCTGCGGATGTATCAGCGCTATGCCGAAGGGAAGGGCTGGCGGTTTGAGATCATGGAAGAGGCGGCGACCGAGCTTGGCGGGATCAAGGAGGTTGTGGCGCGGATTTCGGGGCGCGATGTGTTTGCGCGGCTGAAGTTCGAGAGCGGCGTGCATCGGGTGCAGCGGGTGCCGGAAACGGAATCGGGCGGGCGTATTCATACCTCGGCGGCGACTGTGGCGGTGCTGCCGGAAGCGGAGGACGTGGATATTGAGGTCGACCCGAACGACATTCGCATTGATACGATGCGGGCGTCCGGTTCGGGCGGGCAGCATGTGAACACAACCGATTCGGCGGTGCGTATCACGCATATTCCCAGCGGAATTGTCGTGACCAGTTCTGAAAAATCTCAGCACCAGAACCGCGCGAATGCGATGCAGGTGCTCAAGACGCGGCTCTATGATCTTGAACGGCAGCGGGCCGATGATGCGCGCGCCGCCGACCGGAAGGCGCAGGTCGGGTCGGGCGACCGGAGCGAGCGGATTCGGACCTATAACTTCCCCCAAGGGCGGATGACCGAGCACCGGATCAACCTGACGCTTTACAAGCTGGACGCGGTGATGGCCGGGGATCTGGACGAGATTATTGACGCGCTGACGGCGGATCATCAGGCGGCCTTGCTGGCGGAGATGGAGGGGTGACGCCTGCCACTTTGCAGATCACCAATGCGGCGCGGGAGTTGAGCAAAGAGGGCGTGCCGGATGCCGGACGCGATGCCCAGAAGCTTATGGCGGTGGCCTTGGGGATCGAGCCGTCGCGGATGGTGCTGCACATGAGTGATGTGCTGACGCTGGAGCAATACGAGGCGTTCTGGATCATGGTGGCACGGCGTCTGGCGAGAGAGCCTTTGTCGCATATCCTCGGGGAGCGAGTTTTTTTCAAGCATCGCTTTAAGGTTGGCCCGCAAGTTCTTGATCCAAGGCCAGAAACCGAAGTTTTAGTCGAGGCGGCTTTGAAGGTGAAAGCCGCGCATATTCTTGACCTTGGCACCGGCTCGGGGGCGATCCTGTTGTCGCTTCTGGCGGAGCGGTCGGGCGTGCGCGGAACCGGCACGGATGTCTCACCCGAGGCGATTGCCTTGGCGCAGGAGAATGCCGAGGCGTTGGCTGTATCCGAGCGGGCAGTTTTTGTGCAGAGCGATTGGTTTGATGCGGTTACCGGTCGATTTGATCTGATCGTGTCAAACCCGCCCTATATCGCCGCAGAGGAAATGGACGGGCTTGCGCCGGAATTGAGCCATGAGCCGCGCGGGGCGTTGACGGATGAGGGCGATGGGCTGAGCGCCTATCGTGCGATCACCGAGGGGGGCAGCGCGCATCTGGAGCCCGGCGGGTGGTTGATGGTCGAGATCGGGCCAACACAGGGTGCGGCGGTGGCCGAGATGTTTTCGCGTGCGGGGCTTGAATCCGTGGCCGTTCACCCCGATCTTGATGGGAGAGACCGCGTGGTTATGGGTAAAATGCCGCGCGAAACCGGCTGAAATGCCACGCGATAAGGTAAAAACTGCACCCTGTCGCGCAGTTAGGTCTTGTTAAACTCTCTGAGGCATGGTTACTCATGCATATCAAGCTGGTGGATGCCAAATTCTGGCGGTCCCGCTTGATGCCAAGCCAGACATAATGCAACCCGGCCAATTCAGGCGCGCAGCGCATCGGTCAGGTAAGCTAAGGGCCCGTTCAACAAGCTGAACCAAGGACAACATGAGATCATCTAAAAACCGCTCGCGGTCGAACAAAAACCGCAACCGCTCGGTCGGCAATATCGTCAATCGTGTTTTTGACAGCTCTGGCCCCGAGGGCAAGGTGCGCGGCACGCCGCAACAGATCATCGACAAATACAACCAGCTGGCGCGGGATGCGCTTCTGGCGGGGGATCGGGTTGCGACCGAGAATTTCCAGCAGCATGCAGAGCATTACATGCGCATGTTGGCCGAAGCGCAGCGCGAGCAGGATGCCAAGCGCGAGCAGCAGGAACAGCAAAACCAGCAGCGTCAGGCCGATCGCGACCGTGAGCGTGATCGTGATCGGGATCGCGCCCAGCGTCAGGAACGCGAATCCAATGGCGGCGGGCAGCAGCAACAGCCGCGTGCCAAGGTTGATCCGGGCGCGTCGCCGCAGCCCGATGTGATTGAGCCCGAGGCGAGCGACGGTGATAGCGGGCTGGTGGAGACACCCGAAGCCGCTGCACCCAAGAAGCCCAAGCCGCGCCGTCCACGCAAGCCCAAGGCACTTGCGCCAGAGGCTGTGGCCGCTGAGACAGCGGCACCAGAGGCAGCAGCACCTAAGGCTGCACCAGCTAAGGCGGCAGCACCTGAGGCGAAGCCACAGAGCGCGCCTAGCGAGACCGACGCCGCGGAGTAAGGGCTGCTTTTAGGGCGGGGTGCTGAGGGCGGCTTGTAAGAGCCGGTTCAGACGGACCGCGCCCTAGGAAACCCCGGTTAAACTCCGGTCAGGCATAATCCGAACAGGATAAAGTGCTTAGGCGCTGGCGACAGAGCGTGCCAGCGCGCAAAACCGCTCAAGCTCGATCGTTTCGGCGCGGGCGGTTGGCGGGATGCCTGCGGCGTTGAGGTGGTCTTCGATATCCGGCGTCAGGCCCTTTAGCGCGGCGCGCATCATTTTGCGCCGCTGGTTGAAGGCCTTGGCAACCACCCGTTCCAGAACCTTGGGATTTGCCGGGTAGCGTGGCTCGGCCAAGGCTTTGAGATGCACCACGGCAGAGGAGACTTTGGGCGGCGGTGTAAAGGCCTGTGGCGGCAGGGAAAGCACGATCTGTGCATCCGAGCGCCAGGCCGCCAGCAAGGCCAGACGACCGTAGGCTTTGGACCCCGGCTGGGCCACGATCCGCTCGGCGACCTCGCGCTGGAACATCAGCGTCAGGCTTTGCCAGTAGGGCGGCCAAGTCGGCGGAGTCAGCCATCTGACCAGCAGCTCTGTACCGACGTTATAAGGCAGGTTCGCAGCCACCCTGATGGGGGGCGTGAGGTGGCTTAACGGGTCGATTTCAAGCGCGTCACCTTCGATCACCTCAAGCTGACCCGGATAGGCGGCAGCGATTTCGGCCAGCGCAGGCAGGCAGCGCGCGTCTTTTTCGATGGCGAGCACTTTGCGCGCGCCTTCGGACAAGAGCCCACGGGTCAGCCCGCCGGGACCGGGGCCGATTTCAAGCACGTCACAGGCAGAAAGATCACCCGCCGCGCGGGCAATTTTGGCCGTGAGGTTGAGATCGAGCAAAAAGTTCTGGCCCAGCGATTTGCGGGCAGAAAGCTCGTGATTGGCGATGACCTCGCGAAGCGGGGGAGGGTGTCGATTGCGCTCATGTCGGTTTCAATTCAGCATCAGGGGCGTGATGGCAAGGGCAGAAATGCGCTGACGGGGGGCTGACGGGTGGCCGACGGGTGCCTGAGCGGGAAGGTCAGGCAGGCGGTCATGCCCGTTTGCTGGCCATAGTGCTGGCCAGTTTGAGCGCCTCGACGGTTGAGGTTTCGCTGGCGATCCCTTGGCCAGCGATGTCAAAGGCGGTGCCATGATCGGGCGAGGTGCGCACAAAAGGCAGGCCGAGCGTGACATTGACGCCGCGATCCATGTCGAGCGTCTTGATCGGGATCAGCGCCTGATCGTGATAGGCGCAGATCGCCACGTCATAGCGCGCCCGCGCGGCAGGGTGGAACATCGTGTCCGAGGGCAGGGGGCCGGTGAGGTCAAACCCTTCGCCGCGCATATCGGCGATGAGGGGGACCATCCAGTCAAGCTCTTCTTGGCCCATCGCGCCGCCTTCGCCCGCGTGGGGGTTTAGCCCGGCGATGGCGATACGCGGCGCTGGAATGGCGAATTGGTCGCTGAGCGCATGTGCGGTGATGGTGATCGTTTCGCGCAGAAGCGCCGGGGTGAAGGCGTCCGGCACATCGCGCAGGGCAATGTGGATTGTGGCCGGCACCACGCGCAGTTGCTCGGAGGCGAGCATCATCACCACGCGGTCAACCCCGCCGAGGTCGGCGAGGAATTCGGTATGGCCGGGATAGGCGAAATTCGCCCCGTCGATCAGCGCCTTTTTGTGGATCGGCAGGGTGCAGATGGCCCCGGCCTGACCGTTCTGAACCAGCGAAACCGCGCGGCGGACCGCGTCGATCACGCCTTGGGCATTGGCCGGGGCGGGCTGTCCGGGTGTGGCGGGGGCTGCAAAGCCGTGGGGCAACACCGGCAGGCCATGAGCCATGGCAAGCGGGGCTTCGGACGGGCTGTTGATGAGCTTGATCGGCGCACCATCGGGCAGATGCGCAGGATCACCGATCCAGAAGAAATCAATCTGGCATTCCAGCGCCTGCCACGCCTTGATTGCCAGTTCGGGCCCGATGCCCGCAGGCTCCCCGCAGGTTAGCGCAATAGGGGCAACGGGGTTCGCCATGGTGTCATTTCTCGATGATACGCGCCTCGGCACGCAGTTGTGAGAGATAGCCGTTGGCAAAGCTTTGCAGGCGGCGGTTTTGAATGCCGAGGGCGACGTTATCGCGCGACAGGTCCTCGGGCAGCACAGGGGTGCGGCCACAGAGCATCAGGAACACCAGCGTTTGCCCGTTCGCACGGGTCAGGTTGGTCGAGACCTCGTGCTTGTCGAGTTTGGCCAGTTCAATCGCGATGTCATTGGGGATTTCACCGGGTTTCTTCGACCCGCGATCCAGCACGCTTTCGGGTTGGCCTTTGGCCACGCCATAAAGATCATCGCAGGTGTCGACGCGGTTGCGCAGCTTTTTGGCGGCGGCAAGCGCAGAGTCGCTACGCCCGCCGTCAATGTAATAGGCGGCGTATTCGATCGCGGCATAGTCGGGCTCTTTGTATTTGCCCTCTTCGATGGCACGCAGTTGGAACAGGGCGATGGCCCCGGGGATCGGCAACGGCTGGGTCACTTGACCGGGCGCGAGGCCGAGGATCTGACCGCGCACGGCCGGGGGCAATTGCGTGATCGGGATCCAGTTGACCTTGCCTCCGCGGCCCCGGCTTCCGGCGGCGGAGTATTTGCGCGCGGCGCGGGCGAAGGCGGTGATCGAGGTGATCTTCGAGATTTCCTCGGCACGTGCTTGGGCTTGTGCTTCGCGGCCTTGGGCCGTGGGCAAATAGATCTCGGACAAGAGCACACGCACGTTCGACGTGGCATTGGCTGCAAGGGCGCGTTCGACGTCGGCGTCACCCACTTCTACGCGCGCGCCGAACTTCGCACGCACCAAGGTGCGCCAGCTTACCCCGGCGATGATGAAATCGCGGTAGGTTTGTTCCGAGACGCCAGCCCCGGCCAGTGCCTTGATGAATTGCTCGGTGGTCATATTGGCGCGACCGGCGAATTCTTCCATCCCGGCTTTGATCTCGTCTTCGGACACGCGCAACCCGAGGGATTCTGCCGCGTCCAGTTTCAGGCGCTCTTCGACAAGCTGTGTGCGGGCCAGCTCTTCGGGGTTGCCGGGTTGGCGGAAGAGTTTGAGCATCCGCGCGCGTTGCTGCAGTTCATAGCGGGTGATGACCTTGTCGTTAACCTTGATCGCCGGGGCGAAGAGGTTTTGCGCCGAGGCGGTTTCCACGCCCGATGCGACAAGGATCAGCAAGGCGCTGACGAAGGTAATCATGTGAAAAAGCGGTGTGGCCTTACGGTTCATTCTGCCTGTCCTGCCCTGTCATTGGTTGGAACGGTTCGGGTTTGCTTGCGACCATATCTGGAATTTTGCGCAGGTGCATCACCGATTCTTGTGCCAAGGCGCGAATTCCTTTGGCGTGGCGATGTCGGGTGAGACGCGGTCACTGGTTGCATTTGCGGGTATAGCTTTTGTCGCCGGCATTGGCCGAGAAGCCGCGCAGGCCGACTGTGAAGCTGAAATCGGTCGAGGGGGTGAGGACGATCGAGGATGTGAAGCTTCGAGAGAGCGACAGTTCGATGTCGATACATTCGTTGGTGTATTGCAGTCCGATCCCGGCTTCGGCGGCGGTTTTGGAGGCCACGTCATAGCGCACATTGGCGCTGCCGCTCCAATGGCGGTTAAAGCGGTAGAGACCGTCGATGGACCATTCCGAAACCGTTGAGGTGCGGTCCTCAAGCGGGTCGGGGCCAAGCCAGACATAGCTTGCTCCCAACCCGTAGCGCGAGGTTTGCCAGCTGCCGCGGGCCTCGGTTTTGGCGAGGTTGAAGCTGGCGTCGATCAGGGCGCGCCCGGTCAGAGACAGGCCATTGTCGGTTTTGATTTGCCCGGCAACGAGGAGATCGGAGCTGATGCCGCGCAGGCCGGAAGTGGGCGAGAAATTGTTGTCTGCCGTCTCGCGCGTGATCTGGCCCAAGGTTAGAGAGGTTTGCATTCCCTTGGGGCCCAGCCGGGTCCAATTGACGCCATAGGCCGCCGACAGCCCACGCTCGCGGCGGTCATAGGCGGGATAGCGCGACAGGGATAGAAGGTTGCCTTCGTCAAATTCAACCCGCGTGCTTTCGTCATTGGCGACATTGGCGGAGGTGCCTCCGGACCAAGCGAGTTGCACCATCGGTTCGATCACATGGATTGCGCCATTGGCCGTGGTCTTTTGCCAAGGCCAGCGCAGGCTGAACGCGGCCATGGGCGTGATGGAGGACGCTTGGCTGGGCAGAGACAAATCATCGCTCGTATAGAATTGATCCATGGCGACACCGAATTGCGCTCCGGCGCGTATCCCCGGACCGACGGTCCAGTTGCGCAGCCACATCGCCTCGGCGTTGAGACGGCTGACATCGCGGCCATCAACGATCAGGTCGGTGTCCACCCCGTCGATCCCGAGGGTCGAATAGCGGTAATGCGAATGCAGCCCCGCCGAGAACCGCAATTCGCCGCCGATGGCGCGCGGAAAGAAGCGGCGTTCATAGGTGATGTCACCGATGACCGAAGGCAGCGTTGCGCTGTCTTCGCCGACGCGCAGGGTATGATAATGCACGATCGCCGCGCTAATGTATTCGTCGCGCCGGGCGCGTGTGATGGCGAGTTCGCTGTCGAGCCTGTCCTTGTCGGAATAGCCGTAATCGTTGAGGTAGGCCTTGTCCGAGACGAGTTCTAGATCGAAGCTGAGCTTGAAATCCCGTTTCAGGTCGAACTGGCCTTCGCCAAAGAGGTAGCCGCGAAACTTGGACGTGGTGAGCGCGTCGTGGCTTCCTGCGCCGGTAAAGGTGATGCGGCCTTTTTTGAACGCCTGCCGATAGCGCAGTTCAAGCGTGCGGGTATTCTGGGCGAGAAACGGGGTGAGCGTCAGGTCGCGGTGATCGCCCATACGAATAAAATAGGGGATCTTGATCCCGGCGCCGGTTTCGGAATTGCCCGAAAACGACGGGATCAGAAAGCCGGTGGCCCGCGCCAGAGTGGGGTCAGGCAAGCGCAGACGCGGCAGGTAGAAGATCGGCACGTCCATCACGCGGATCTGGGCGTTTTCAAAGTAGAGCTGCTTTTCCTGCTGGTCATGGATCACCTGCCGGGCGCGGATTTGCCAGAGCGGCGGGCGGTCGCTGTTGCAGACACGACAGGAGGTGACGGCGGCTTTGTAGAGTTGGGAATAGCGGCCATTGACGCGCGAAAGCTGATGAGCGGCCAATTGCACCTGTTGATTGAGCACCATGCGCGCGCCGATCAGCAGGCCGTTTTGATAGTCGGCATCCATTTCGGCCTGATTGGCAAGGACAACGACGTTGTCGCCTTGGGTTATGGTGATCGGCCCTTGGATGATCATGCGGTCGGCGGTGCGATCATAGCTGATTTCGCGCGCCTTGATGCGCACATCGCCATAGAGCGCCTCGACGTTGCCGGAGGCGACGAGGCGGGTTTTGCCTTCGACCCAGACCTGATCCGCCACCAGCGCGGCGGCGTTGGCTTCGCTTTGTGTGCTCGGGGTGGTTTGGGTCACGGAACTTGTCGGCGCGTTTTGGGCGGTGGCGGGCGCGGTCGCGCACAGAAAGCTGGCCGCGAGGCTTGCGGTGAGCTGGGCGGTGAGCCGGGTCAGCAGAGCTGAGGAGGGGGAGGGCGCGCGCATCATCCGTCCTCGGTATGTAACAAGAGGCCGATGCCCAAGAGGGCGGCCGCGAATGGCGGTGCCCAAGCGGCGAGCATTACTGGAATTTGGCCGTTTTCGCCGAGAATTTGGGCAAAGTTGCGGATGTAATACAGGCTGAACCCCAATAGCAGAGAGGTCAGCACCGCAACCCCGGTGCCGCCTGAGCGCACATGGCGCATGGTAAAGGCGGCCCCGATCAGCACCATCGCGATCAGAAACATCGGGCGGGCCAGCTCCATCTGGAGCCAGACGGAATGGCGCCGAGCGGAAAAGCCTGCCTGCTCCAATTGCCGGATGAAGCGCGGCAAATCCCAGATGGAAATTGCGCCGGGCTTGCCAAAGCTGTCGCGGATACGGTCATTGGTCAGGTTGGTGGGCAGCCGGTATTCGGCGTGCTCGCTTGCGGCCCCTTCGGGGTTGGTGCCGGTTTCGAGCGGCCAGACCTTGGCGCCGCGCAGCACCCATGCGCCGCTGTCGAGTTGGGCCTCGCGGGCTTCGACCCGTTGCAGCGGGCCGCCGGTGGGCGCATAGGACAGGAAGGTCACGTCATAAAACACCGTTGCCTCGGGGTTGGCAGAGGTGGCGCGGATCACGGTTTGACCCTCGGCGCCGCCTTGACGCAGCCAGAGGCCTTCGGCGGAGATCGAGAGCACCTCACCGCCTTCGGATTTGAACCCTTGATAGAGCTCGTTATAGCGCTTGCCGGTGGCCGCGACGATGGGGTTGAACATAGAGACCGCCAGCACCCCAATGGTGAGCGCGACCATGACCGGCGCGATCAGCGCCTTGAGGCCAGAACGCCCGACGGCGCGCACCACAACCAGTTCAGAGCTTCGCGCGAGGCCGAGAAAGAGCGCGACGGTCGACAGGATCATGACCAACGCCAATATCTGGTTCATGCCATCTGGTGCATTCAGCAGGGCCAGCACCATCATGTCGGAAAAGCCAGCCGTGGTTCCATCAAGGCGGCGCACCTGTTCGATGAGGTCGATCAACGCCTGCAGGAGGAAAAAGACCGACAGCAGCCCCATGAAAATCCAGAAGAATTTGCGTGCGAAATAGAAGTGTAGCCTCATGCCGGTGCCACCTTCTGTACCAGCTTGCGCCGGGTGCCTTGGGTGCGTCCTGACCAAGCGAGAAGGGCGGCTGCCGTGGCTATGCCGATCAGCGATGGCAGATAGATCAGCGGCCAGAGCGTTGGGTCGTCACGCACCGGGTCGGCCACGACGCCTTCGATCAGTTTGAGCAGAACGAGGATGATGATCGCGCCGACGATTTGTTTCCAGACGCCAAAGCGGCTGAACCCGCCGACCAGCAGCGACGCAAATCCGATCAGCGCAGCCGCGATGCAGAGAAGCGGTTGTTCGAAACGGCCGTGCAGCTCTTCGGTCAGCGCGCCTTCGCTGCTTCCTGAACGTGCTATCACCCCGGCGCGGTCGGTGAGGATTTCGGGCGTAAAGGCATGCGAGGCGTGGAAGGTGTTGACGTCTTCGACCCCAATGAGCGCGCTGATGTCATAGGAGAAATCCGAGAAGTGCGTGGTAAAGAGCTGCCCGGTTTGACGGTCGTAGCGTTGGCTCAACCCATCGACCATCACCAGTTTCGACGCATCCCCATCGCGCACGATAAAGGCGGTGTCGGCGGTATAGGTCAGGCTTTCGCCCTGACCACGGCGATCGGAGAGGAATACGTCCTCAAGCGCGCCTTGTGGCGTGATTTCGCGGATGTAGAACGTGACACCCGCCGAGGGGTGTAGGAAGGTGCCTTCGGTCAGCAGCTTGGCCGTGACATTGCGCGAAATTTCGATCTCGCGCTCTTTGAGTTGGGCGAGAGACGCGGGCACGAGGAAATGGGTCAGCGCCGCCATCATCGCCGCAACAATCAGCCCGAACACAAACACTGGTCGCGCCAGCCGCCAAGGTGAGAACCCCGTGGCCTGCATCACGGTGAGTTCGCTTTCAGAGCTGAGCCGGTTGGTGACATAAACGGTTGCCGCAAACCCCGCCACAGGCAGAACCAGCGCGATCACATTGGGCAGGAGCAGGGCGGTGAATTCGGCAAAGACCCAAGCCGTTTGACCATCGCCGATGAGGGTGTCGAAAATCTTGACCGCGCGGTTGAGCCAATACACCGAGACCAGCACGAGCGAGAAGAATCCGAACAGAACCATGAGTTGGGACAGCATGTATCTGTCGAACCTTGCCAAACTGCATCCCCCCGGAGCTTCTGAACGCCACGCATTATGGCCGCGTGTTACGGCGACTACATGTTGTGCGCAATCTACTGATTTGTACAAGCGCGGTAAATGGCTAATGCGCCGGGTGGGGCGGGCGCGCCGGTGCGGTGGCGGAGCGCCGCGCACCGGCGGTGTGGCGGTGTGGCGGTGCGGGGACGCAACGCAACGTCTGGTCTTATCGGCGAGGCCGCGCTAGGTCTGTGACAAGCAACATCTCAGGAGCGCAGAACATGACCGCATTGGTGCCTTTTTCCTTTTCCGAAACCGATATCGACAAGCTGTCCGAGGCCACGGGCCGCGTGGCGGTTTTCATTGGCACCGATGCCAAGTTGGATATAGCGGCGCGGCGGGTGAACCGGCTAACCAAAGGGGCGATTGCGCGGCTGATCGAGACGGAAAGCTGGGAAAAAGCCAGTGCCGGAGACGCCACGGCATTGGCCTATCCCGCAGGGATGAAGGCCGAGGCGGTGGATGTGGTCAAGCTCGACAAGCGTCCAAGCGTGAGCGAGGCGCGCAAGGCGGGCGCGACATTGGGCAAGGCGTTGGGCAAGGCGGGCGCGCTTGTGCTGGCCGGGAACAATGCCAAGGCGGCGGAGATCGTGACCGGGATTGCGCTTCGCTCTTACACGTTTGAGACCCATAAAACCGGCGAAGCGACCACAGTGGGCGCGGTCGAGGTGATGGCGTCAAAACCCGATGATTTGAAAGCCGCGAGCGAGGCTGCGCTGGCGGTGGCCGAGGGCGTGCATTTCACCCGCGATCTGGTGAATGAACCGGCCAACCATCTGACCACGACCAGCTTTGCCGAGCGGATTGCCGAGATGAAGAGCCTTGGCCTCAAGGTGGAAGTTCTGGAGGAAAAGGACCTTGAAAAGCTGGGCATGGGCAGCCTGATTTCGGTTGGGCAAGGTAGCGATAGCCCGTCGAAAGTTGTTGTTGCACAATGGCTTGGTGGCAAGAAGGGCGACGCGCCGCTGGCATTGGTCGGCAAGGGCGTGGTGTTTGACACAGGTGGTATATCGCTGAAGCCCGCCGGAGGCATGGAAGAGATGACCATGGATATGGGCGGCGCGGGCGTTGTGGCGGGCACGATGCGCGCGCTGGCGCTGCGCAAGGCGAAGGCCAATGTTGTTGGCCTTGTCGGCTTGGTGGAAAACATGCCTTCGGGCAATGCGACGCGGCCCGGCGATGTTGTGACCTCGATGAAGGGTGACACGATCGAGGTCATCAACACGGATGCCGAGGGGCGGCTCGTTCTGGCGGATGTGATGTGGTATGCGCAGGACCGGTTCAAACCGGCGGCGATGGTTGATCTGGCCACGCTCACCGGCGCGATCATTATCGGGCTGGGGCATGACAAGGCCGGGGTGTTCGCAAATGACGATGATTTCTGCAAGGCGTTCATGAAGGCCGCAGATGCCGAGGGCGAGGGCGCGTGGCGGATGCCGCTGGACCCGGCCTATGACAAGCAGTTGAAATCGCGGATTGCCGATATGAAGAATGTCGGCGGCCGGCCCGCCGGGTCGATCACTGCGGCGCAGTTTTTGCAACGCTTCGTCAAGGACGGCTGCCCATGGATTCACCTTGATATTGCAGGGGTGGCTTTGGTCAAAGGCGGCACCGTGACCGCGCCGGATGGGGCGACGGGATGGGGTGTTATGGCGCTGAACCGCTTGGTCGCGGATTCCTACGAAAGCTGAGCGGGGCCAATGGGCGCGATCTTTTTCTATCACCTGACGCACCGCCCGCTTGAGGCGGTGCTGCCCGATCTGTTGGAGCGCTCGCGCGGGCGGGGATGGAAGGTTCTTGTGCGCGGAGGCGACGCGAGGCTGCTGGACTGGTTGGATCAGAAGCTGTGGACCGGTGCCGAGGACAGCTTCCTTCCGCATGGGATTGCGGGGGGCGCATGATGCGTTGCAGCCTGTTTTGCTGACCACGGGTGTCGAGAATGCGAACAATGCGGCGTGTCTGATGCTGGTTGGGGGCGCAGAGGTGAGCGCAGAGGAGATTCGCGCGTTCGAGCGGTCGTGTTTGTTTTTTGACGGCAACGATCATGCGGCGTTGACGCAGGCGCGGGGCCAGTGGAAGGCGCTGACCAGTGCCGGGGTCGAGGCGCAGTATTGGTCCGAGGAAAGCGGGCGCTGGGAGATGAAGGCGCAGGCGGGCGGCTAGGGCACAGCGCCGTGCTGTGAGAGGCTAGATCCCTAGCCGGTCCCGCGTGGCATACCATGTCATGGCGAGCGCCAGAAGCGGCGTGCGCAGGGACGGGCCACCGGGGAAAGGTCGCGTTGGGATGCGGGCCATTGTGTCAAACCCAGACGCGTCGCCCTCAATCGCTTTGGCCATGAGCATGCCCGCATGGGTGGCGGTGCCGACGCCATGTCCGGAATAGCCCGAAGCGGACAGAATATTCTTGCCCACGCGCGCGAGGTAAGGCAGGCGGCGCAGGGTAATCGCGAGGGTGCCGCCCCATGTGTAGTCAAAGCCTATGTCTTTGAGATGCGGGAAGATTTCCACCATCGGCTTGCGCACGGTGCGGTCGATATCGGGAAAGCGGTAGCCATAGCTTTCGCCGCCACCAAAGAGCAGGCGCTTGTCGGCGGAGAGCCGGAAGTAGTTGACCACGAATTTGCTGTCCGCAACGGCAATATCCTGCGTGAGAACGCGTGCGGCATCTTCGCCGAGGGGTTCTGTGGCGGCGATAAAGTTGTTGATCGGCATAACGCGCGCCGCGACCTTGCGGTTGAGCCCACCGAGATAGCCGTTGGCAGCAAGGATCACATGCGTTGCGTGAAGTTGCCCGGCGTCGGTGCGGATCACGTGGGGCGCACCTTCGTCAATAGTATGCACGTGGCTGCGTTCGTAGATTTTGACGCCTGCTTTGACGGCGGCGGTGGCGAGGCCGAGCGCGTAGTTCAGCGGATGCAAATGGCCCGCGCCCATGTCGAGCGTGCCCCCTTGATAGCGCGGCGAGGGGCAGATCGCCTGCATTTGTGCGGCGTCAAGTGGGGCGATTTGATCATATTTGTAAGCGGTTTGAAGGTGTTCGCCATAGCGGTGCTCATGGGCCGCCTCGCTTTTGGAGAAACAGGCATGGGCCACGCCGGGCTTGAGGGCGCAATCGATATTGTGCCGCGCAATCAATGACTTGACGAGGTCTTTGGCCTCTTCTGCGAGGGTCCAGAGGTGGCGGGCATCATCAAGGCCCATCAGGCGCTCAATCTCGGTTTGCTCCTGTCGCTGACCGCTGCCGAGTTGACCGCCGTTGCGACCAGACGCACCGAAACCGACGCGATGCGCGTCGAGCAAGGTCACATCAAAGCCCGCTTCGGCCAGATGGAGCGCGGCGGAGAGGCCGGTAAAGCCGCCGCCGATCACCGCGACATCGGTGCGTTCCTTGCCCTTGAGTATGGGGTGAGACGGGGCGTCATGCGCCGTCGCCGCATACCAGCTGGGCGCGTGTTGGCCGCGTTTATCGTTTGAAAACAGAAGGTTCATACGTTTAACAGAAGGTGTTCGCGCTCCCACGGGCTGATCACGTGGAGGAACTCTTCGTATTCGGTGCGCTTGACGATGGAGTAAACGCGGGCAAAGTCGGGGCCGATGACCTCATGGAAGGCTTTGGCGGCATCAAACAGGTCGAGGGCGGCGCCCATTTCGCGGGGCACGTCCTCTTCGCCTTCATAGGCGTCGCCTTTGTATTGTTTGTCGGGGCGCAGCTCTTCCTTGAGGCCGAGATAGCCGCAGGCGAGGCTGGCGGCGATGCCGAGGTAGGGGTTGCAGTCCATGCCCGCCAGACGGTTTTCGACACGGCGAGAGTTAGGCCCGGAGAGAGGCACGCGAATGCCCGTTGTGCGGTTGTCACGCCCCCATTCGAGATTGATCGGCGCGGCGTTGTCGCGCACGTAACGGCGATAGGAATTCACATACGGCGCAATCATCGCAATGGCCGAGGACATGTGGTTTTGCAGCCCGGCGATAAAGTGAAAAAATGCATCAGTTTCACCACCTTGCGGGCCGGAGAAGATGTTTTGCCCGGTCTCGGTGTCGAGCACGGAATGGTGCACATGCATCGCGGATCCCGGCTCTTCGGCGATGGGTTTGGCCATGAAAGTTGCATAGCAATTATGGCGCAAAGCGGCTTCGCGAATGAGACGTTTGAAGTAGAAAACTTCGTCGGCCAGTTTGACCGGATCGCCATGCACGAGGTTGATTTCCAACTGGCCGGCGCCGCCCTCTTGGGTGATGCCGTCGATCTCGAATCCTTGGGCCTCGGCGAAGTCGTAGATGTCGTCGATGACGGGGCCGAATTCGTCGACGGCGGTCATGGAATAGGCTTGCCGGGCGGCGGCGGGGCGGCCGGAGCGGCCCATCATCGGTTCGATCGCCTTGGCGGGGTCGGTGTTGCGGGCGACGAGATAGAACTCCATCTCGGGCGCAACGACCGGCTCCCAACCGGCCTCACGATAGAGATTTACCACGCGTTTCAATACGTTACGGGGGGCATATTCAATCGGTTCTTCGTTGCGATCATAGGCGTCATGGATCACTTGAAGGGTCCAGTCGCCAGTCCAGGGGGCGGCGGTGGTGGTGGCCATGTCGGGCTTGAGGATCATATCACGTTCGATAAAGCCTTCCTCGCCAGCGGCTTCGCCCCAATCCCCTGTAATCGTTTGATAAAAAACGGAATCGGGGAGGTGGAAATAGTCTTGGCGTGCGAATTTCGAGGCCGGGACGGCCTTGCCGCGGGCGATGCCGGGCAGGTCGGAAATGATGCACTCAACCTCATCGAGGCGACGCCCCTCAAGGTAGTCTTTCGCCGGTTGAGGAATGCCGTCCAGCCAATTGGATTTGTTGGGTTTTTTCATGTTTGATTCTCCGCCATGCGGGCGCTGAAAAACTGGGCCATCATCGTGGCGAACGCGTGATTATCAAGGGGGGTGGTGAGGGCGGCTTGGGCTTGGTCGAGTTGGGCATCGGGCAGGGTGCCGCGGCCGCGTTTTTCGATCAAACCGCCGACAAAATCGGCCTCAAACTCGGGATGTGGTTGAATTGTAAGGATATTTTCGCCGATCACCAAGGCAGCGTTGGCGCAGAAATCGTTGGAGCCGATGACGCGCGAATCGGGGGGGAGTGTGGTGACCTGATCCTGATGCCATGCCATGAGGGTCATGGGGGTGCCGTTAATCTCATAGGTCTGGGGACCGACCGCCCAACCGCCGGAGAATTTTTCTACTTTGCCGCCAAGGGCTTGGGCGATGATTTGATGGCCAAAGCAGATGCCGACCATGGGCCGGCCAGAGGCTTGGATGTCGCGGATCAGATCTTCGAGAGGGGGATCCAAGCGTGATCCTCATAGGCGCCGTGCCGCGATCCGGTGATGAGCCATGCGTCGCAAGCCATTGCATTTGCAGGGAAAACACCATCCACCACTGCGAAGGTTTCAAAGCTGAACCCGTGGCCGGACAGCAGTTTGGCGAACATTTCATCGTAGTCGCCGCTCTCGGGGGGGAGCATGTTGGGGGCGTGGCCGGTAAGAAGGATGCCGATTTTCATTTTTTCGCTCGGTTTGATCAAATTTCGGGTGGAGGAAGCGCGCCGGGGCGGCGCGGCTCAGACCGTTTCAAGATAGGTTTTCCATTGCTCGTCAGGCGCAATCGTGGCGATCTGTTCTATTTCCTGCCGCTTGGTATAGCACATGTTGCGGATCAGGTCTTGGGGCAAGAGGCGGGCAATAAAGGCGCTGTTTTCAAACGCATCGACAGCGGCGGCCCAATCGGGGGCGAGCTGGGGCAGGTCGAGGGCATAGGCGTTGCCGGTGATCGGTTCCGGCGGTTCTTGGGCGTCTTCGATCCCGGCGAGAGCCGCGCCGAGAATGACCGCGAGCGTGAGGTATGGGTTGTTGTCGCCCCCCGACACGCGATGTTCGATACGGCGCGCAACGGGCGCGCCACCGGGGACGCGAACGGCGGCGGTGCGGTTGTCATAGGCCCAGCAAATGCCGGTGGGGGCATGCGCCTCGGGGACCATCCGCTCGTAGGAGTTTGCGTGCGGCGCAAAGAGCAGCGTGGAGGGGTGCAGCCCCTTGAGACAGCCCGCAATCGCGTGGCGCAAGGTGTCGGTGCCGCGCGCGGTGCCATCGTTGAAGATATTGTTGCCATCCGCATCAAGCACCGAGAAATGCACATGCATGCCGCTGCCGGAATCTTGGGCGAAGGGTTTGGCCATGAAGGTGGCGGCGAAATCGTGACGCCGCGCGAGCCCCTTGACCAACGCTTTGAAAAGCCACGCGTTATCGGCGGCTTCCATGGCGTCGCAATGGGTCAGGTCGATTTCGAACTGGCCAAGGCCTGCTTCGGAGATCGCGCTTTGAGCGGGGATGCCCATTTCGGCGCAGCCATCGTAGAGATCGGTGAAGAACTCATCAAAGGCGTCGAGCTGGCGCAAGGAGAGGATTGCCTGTCCGTGCAAGGGACGCCCGGACAGCGGGTTGATCGGCGGGGCCGGGGATTGGCCGCTGTCATCAACAAGGTAGAATTCCATCTCGGCGGCGGCTTTTACGGTGAGACCACGGTCGGCATAGCGTTTCAAAACGGCGGCGAGCGCATGGCGCGGGTCGCCTTCAAAGGGGCGGCCATCGTCGTGAAACATCCACATGGGTTGCAGCGCCGAGGCATTTTTGAGCCACGGCATCGGCATCGCGGCGCGTTCGGTGGGCCGCAGGGTGGCGTCGGCGTCGCCGGTGGCAAAGACCAGCGGGCTGTTGTCGATGTCGGCGCCCCAGATATCGACGTTGAGCACCGAATAGGGCATGCGCACCGCGCCTGTATCAAGCTTGGAGAAGCTGGAGATTGGCAGGCGTTTGCCGCGCATCTGTCCGTTGAGATCACAGGCGACAGCGCGGAAGGTATGTAAATGTGAATGGTCCATGACGGGCTCTGTGGTTCGGAAATTTGATCAAATTATCAGGGTCGGCTGTCCGAATGTCCAGTCTTTTCGCAGGTCTAAAGGTTAATAGCGCTGTTGGTGCCTAAAAGATGGGGGTGACTCCCGGCTGACATCCGGCTGACTCCCGGCTGCCGGGGGCGCGGGAATGGTTAGCGCGCCGTTAAGGTTTACGGGGCGTTCGGTGGGGGGCGGGAGGCAGGGCATGGGGAGCGGCCCCGGGTTAGCGGGTGAGGGTGAGCGCCCCGTTGGTGATTTCGATCTTGGAGTAGCGTTGCAGATAGCTCATCCCCAAGAGCGACCCGTCCATCGCGCCTTCGTTGACGAAGGCGCGCAGGCGGCGGTCTTCGATCCCTCCGACTGCGAAGCTGTCGAGGCGGATCGGGGCGGTGCGGACCTCGCCATTGGCGGTATAGGCGCGGCCGATATAGGCGAGGTTTTCGGTGTCGATCCCGGCGGAGCGGGCGTCTGCCGCGCTAAGCACGATTTCGGAGGCGCCGGTATCGACGGTGAAGGTGATGGGCGTGCCGTTAACCTCGGCTGTGAGGTAGTAGTGACCATCGCGGGCGCGGGGCAATTCGATGCGCCCTTCGGTGGCAAAGACCGATTGCTGTGCCGTGCTTTGGCCGACCTCGCTCCAGAGACCATAAAGCCCGAGCGCGCCGGTCGCGACGAGCGCCCATGTCAGCGCGGTTTGCGCCAACTGGCCGAGCCGGTCGCGTTTTTGACCCAGCAGCCACGCAAAGGCGGCGCAGGCGAGCAAAAGGGGAAAGGCGAGTTGGCTGAGATCTTGATCCATGCTCAAGATATAGGGTGCGACGCCTTAGCCCGCAAACCCGAAAGCGGTGAGCCCGTCGAGGATGAACTGCACCGCGAGGGCGGCGAGCAGCATGCCGAGCAGGCGGGTGGCGATGTTGATGCCGGTTTTGCCCATCATGCGTTCAAGCAGGCCGGAGGCAAGGAAGAAGGCAAACACCATCAGGATCACGGCGAAGGCAACGCCGATCACCGCCGCAAGGCCGAGCCATTCGTTTTGTTGCGAGGCGAGCAGGATCACCGTGGCGATGGAGCCGGGGCCGGCGATCAGCGGCAGGGCAAGGGGGAAGACGGAAGGGTCGGGGCGGTCGTCTTCGGCCTGCCCCTCGCGGCGGGGGGCGCGGCGTTCAAACAGCATGTCGAGCGCGGTGAGGAACAACAGCGCCCCACCGGCGACGCGGAAGGCGGGCATGGAGATGCCGATAAAGCCGAGCACCGCCTCGCCAAAAATCGCAAACATGGCGAGCAGAACGAAGGCAACGAGGCAGGCGCGAAAGCCGATGGCGCGGCGTTGCTGGGCGTTCATCCCTTGGGTGAGGGTGACGAAAAGAGGGGTCAGCCC
Organism: Rhodobacteraceae bacterium D3-12; assembly: GCA_025916135.1. Classification (NCBI taxonomy): domain Bacteria; kingdom Pseudomonadati; phylum Pseudomonadota; class Alphaproteobacteria; order Rhodobacterales; family Roseobacteraceae; genus Phycobium; species Phycobium rhodophyticola. The sequence goes on from CP104793.1 coordinate 1,570,097, forward strand.
GACCGGGTCGATCACCACGAAGAGGGCGACGAAAGAGGTGATGAGGAAGGCAGATTCGATCATGCCTCGGCTTTCTCCAGCTTTTCGAGCGCCCCCATCCAGAGGGCTTCTGCGCGGGTCAGGGCCTCGCGCAGTTCGGCGTATTTCTTTTGCCAGACGGCGGCTTCGTTGGCGTCGTCATAAAGCGCGGGGTCGGCGAGTTTCTTGGCCAGTTTATCGCCCATCGTGTTGAGTTTATCAACGCGCTCTTCGCATTTTCGCACCTCGGCGCGCAGGGCGAGGAGGGTATCGCGGGAGGCGCGTTTGGCTTTGGCGGCTGGCTTGGCTTTGGCCTTGTCTTTGTCCTTGGGGCTGGGTTTGTCACGCGACAAAAGCAGGGCGCGGTAGCTTTCGAGATCGCCCTCATAGGGGGCGACGCCGCCGTTTTTGACCAGCCAGAGCCGGTCGGCGACCAGCGACAGCAGGTGCATGTCGTGAGAGACAAGGATGACCGCGCCGGTATAGGCGGTGAGCGCCTCGACCAGAGCCTCGCGGGATTCGATGTCGAGGTGGTTGGTCGGTTCATCGAGGATCAAGAGGTGCGGCGCGTCGATGGTGGCGAGCATCAGCGAGAGGCGGGCCTTTTGGCCGCCGGAGAGGGCGCTGACCAGCGTGTCGGCCTGCTCGGCGCCGATGCCGAAGGTGCCAAGGCGCGCCCGCAGGCGCGGCGGCGTTTCGGTGGGGCGCAGACGGCGGATGTGGTCGAGCGGGGTTTCATCGGTGTGAAGCTCGTCCACCTGATGCTGGGCAAAGAAGCCGACGCGCAGTTTGGAAGAGGTGGTCATGCGCCCGTCGATCAGATTAAGTCTGCCGGATAACAGTTTGGAAAGAGTGGATTTTCCTTCGCCGTTGCGACCAAGGAGCGCGATGCGGTCGTCTTGGTCAATGCGCAGGTCGAGGCGGTTCAACACCGGTTCACCATCATAGCCGACAGAGCCGTTTTCGACCCGGATGATGGGCGGGGAAAGCTCTTCGGGCGAGGGGAAGGTGAAGGCGCGCAGGGCGGCCTCTTGCGGGGTGGTGATCGGCTTGAGTTTGGCGATCATCTTGAGGCGGGACTGGGCCTGCACCGCTTTTGAGGCCTTGGCGCGGAAGCGGTCGACGAAGCTTTGCAAATGGGCGCGGCGGGCGTCTTGTTTCTTGGCCTCGGATTGGGCGACCAAGAGGCGGGCGGCGCGGGTTTCGGCGAATTTGTCGTAATTGCCCTGATAGAGCGTCAGCTTGCGGTCTTCGAGGTGCAGGATCGCGCCGACGGCGCGGTTCAGGAGGCCGCGGTCGTGGCTGACGATCAGCACGGTGTGGGGATATTTCGCAAGGTAGCTTTCGAGCCACAACGCGCCTTCGAGGTCGAGATAGTTGGTCGGTTCGTCAAGCAGCAAAAGATCGGGTGCGGAGAACAGCACCGCCGCCAGCGCCACGCGCATCCGCCAGCCGCCGGAAAAGGCGGAGCAGGGCATCAGCATTTCTTCGGCGGTAAAGCCAAGGCCGCGCAGGATGGAGGAGGCGCGGGCCTCGGCGCCCCAAGCGTCGATGTCGGCAAGGCGGGTCTGAACCTCGGCGATGCGGTCGGGGTCGGTCGGCTCTTCTGCCATGAGGGCGGCGCGTTCGGTATCGGCGGCAAGCACCGTATCAACGAGCGAGACCTCATTGCCTGGCACCTCTTGGGCGACGCCGCCAATGCGGGCGCGGGAGGGCAGCGAGATCGTGCCGCTTTCCAGCGCGAGTTCCTGCCGGATGAGGCGGAACAGCGTGGTTTTGCCGGTGCCATTACGCCCGACGACGCCGACCTTGTGGCCGGTTGGAATATTGGCTGAGGCGTGCTCGATCAAGAGCCGCCCTGCCACCGAATAGGATATATCATCAAGCCTGAGCATGAGGGGCGGAGTGCCAGAGGGGGCGGGGGGTGTCAATTGGGGCTGATGGGGGACAGGAGGATCGGTTGCGGGCTTGTGCATAATTGCGGCCCGTTGGGCTGGCGCGTGCGGGGGTAATGCGGGGGCAATGCAGGGGGGCAATGCCGGGGGAGTATCTGAAAGCCGCGCTGCGCCGTAACGTCCAGACTTGTTCATCCGTCTGTTGCAGGATACCGATAGACCGTTAGCATGATAACGGATTTCCCGATGGCCCCCGCCCGCACGCCGCCGCACATCACCACGCTGATTCTTTTGACAGCGGTGAGTGTGCTGACGCTGAATATGTTTCTGCCGTCGATGGAGCGCATGGCGCGCGATTTCGAGGTTGATTACGCTCTGATCTCGGTTGCGTTGGGCGGGTTTCTGGCGGTTTCGGCGGTTTTACAGCTTTTCCTAGGGCCAATCAGCGACCGGATCGGGCGACGCCCGGTGATGTTGGGCGGGCTGATGGTGTATACGCTGGCCTCGGTCGGATGTGCGCTGTCGACCGACATTTACGTGTTTCTGGCGTTTCGGATGCTGCAATGCGGGGTCAGCGCGGGGATGGTTTTGAGCCGGGCCATTGTGCGCGACACCTCGCCCCCCGAAGAGGCGGCGCGGCGGTTGGCGGTGATGGGCACGGCGTTTGCGCTGGCGCCTTTGCTGGCACCGGTTGTTGGCGGTTTGCTGGATGAGGCGCTTGGCTGGCGCTCGATTTTCTGGGTGTTTGCGGCGTTGGGTCTTGGGCTGACCATTGTGACGTGGGCGGACCTTGGCGAGACGAACCTGACCCCATCGACGAGCTATCTGGCGCAGTTTCGCGCCTATCCCGACCTTGTGAAATCAGGGCTGTTTTGGGCGTATTGCGTGCTTTTGGTGTGTTCCATCGGCGGGTTTTACGTGTTTTTGGGCGGCGCGCCACAGGTGGGGGCGACGATGTTCGGGCTGACGCCTGGCTGGCTTGGGGTTGGGATGGGATCAACCAGTGGCGGGTTCTTGTTGGGCAATGTTTTCAACCGGGTGATGTCAAAGCGGTTGGGCATGATGCGGATGATGGTTTACGGGCGCGTCGTGGCGTTGGTGGGGCCATTGTTGGCGATGGCGGTGTTTGCGTTTGGCGGTGGCAATGCGGTGGTGTTGTTTGGCGGCGCGTTGTTCATCGGCTTTGGCAATGGCATGACCTTGCCGGGCGCGAATGCCGGGGTGATGTCGGTCGCACCACGCCTTGCGGGGAGCGCATCGGGCTTGGCGGGGGCGTTGACCCTGGCGGGCGGGGCGGCGTCGTCAACATTGATTGGCGCGCTCGTTTCAGGCCCGTATGGGTCGTATATATTGCTGGGCGCGCTGGCAATGATGAGCGGGATCGGTCTTTGCGCGGCGATTGTCGTGGGGCGGTTGGAGGCGGCGCGGGGGGCGCTCTGAAAGAGCCGCTTTTCAAAGCCGTTGGCGCGTGGTAGCAGGGCGCAAATTCTGGACCCAACCAACGCATAGGAGCCTTTAGACATGGCACTTGAACGCACTTTCAGCATTGTTAAACCCGACGCCACCAAACGCAACCTGACCGGCAAGATCGTTGCCAAATTCGAAGAAGGCGGGCTTCGGGTTGTGGCGCAGAAGCGTATCCAACTGACGCTGGCGCAGGCGCAGCAGTTTTACGGTGTTCACAAAGAGCGCCCGTTCTTTGACGAACTTTGCGAATTCATGATTTCCGAGCCGATTGTTGTTCAGGTTCTGGAAGGCGAGAACGCCATCGCGCGCAACCGCGAGATCATGGGCGCAACCAACCCGGCGGACGCCGCAGAGGGCACCATCCGCAAGGAATTCGCGCTGTCGATCGGCGAAAACTCGGTTCACGGTTCGGACGCACCGGAAACGGCCAAGGAAGAGATCGCATATTTCTTCTCGGGTCTTGAGCTGGTCGGCTAAGCCGGTTTCTCGATCACACCGATGGCATTCAGGGCCGCTTCGAGATCGGAGCGGCCCTTGTCATGTCTGCTGGCTTTCATGGCGTCGAAGGTTTTGCGCAGGGCGGCTTTTTCAGCGCCTTTGCAATCGTTCCATGGCCGTCCCTGTAGCCCCATGACAAGCACGTAATATCCAATGAAATGAGGGCGGTGGCCGTTTTCGAGCAGCCGCGCATAGGCCTCATCCGCGCCGAGCGCGCGCAAGCTTTCTGCGCTGGTGATACCGACGCGGGCGAAGGCGGCCTCCATTGCGGGGCCGAGGTTGCGGATGGATGAGATTGGCGTGGTCATGGCGCAAGCGTAGCGCGCTCGCGCAGATCGTACCAGTCCCGAAGCGGCGGCAATAAAGCCGGCTTAGAGGGAGGCGTAGTCCGTGATGATCGGTTTGGAACCGATGATCGGGGGGAGCCCTCTTTGCGGGGTTTAACGGGCGCGGCTTTGACGGGTTTGGGCGGTTGTGCCTTGGCCATTGGTCTGCTCCTTCACACTCAACATCTTTTGCGCTCTTTTTGGGGACCTCTTGGGTCGGGCGGCGCGATGGATACTCGATAAGACAGCAGGATTTGCGCGAAATCGGGTGAGGAGGGGGCGAGAATGTGGCGGAAATGGGGCAGAGGGGGTGGCGTGGCTTATTGGTCACGGGCGGGGCGCGCGACAGGCGTGGGGTGCGGGGTGCAGATTTTCTTGGCCAAGTGGCGAACGGGTGCTTGACCCGCCTCGTGGCCTTGCCTAAATACGGGCGCATCGCGTCGGGCATTGCCCGGCATGCGGCAGTGAGCGGTTGTAGCTCAGATGGTTAGAGTACCGGCCTGTCACGCCGGGGGTCGCGGGTTCGAGCCCCGTCAACCGCGCCACCGCTGCCCGAGATAAAAGCGCCCACCGGCAACGGGGGCGCTTTTTTCGTTGTGGGGCTGTGGGGGGGACCGGCGCAGTTTTATGTTGTGTTCGCCGCGCTGAGCCGCATTGTTGGGCTTATCCACATTGAGGAGGCCGCGAACATGACGGCGAACATGACGGCGCGAAAGCTCTACCTTGGGCCGCTGACGGACAGTCGGCGATGGGATAAAGTGAAAATCCGGCCCGATGATGTGATCGTCGTGACCCCGCCGAAAAGCGGCACCACATGGATGCAGACGATTGTTGCGCTGTTGCTGACCGGTGATCCGTGGGTCGCGCCGGACTTGTCGATTGAGATGCCATGGGTCGATATTCGCATGCGCGATATGGACGAGGTGGGCGACCGGTTGGAGGCGATGCACCATCGCCGGTCGATGAAAAGTCACACGCCGCTGGACGGATTGCCGGTGGGGGGTCGGGCGCAGTATCTGTGCGTGATGCGTCATCCGCTGGATATTCACATCTCGTTTCGCAACCATGTGCGCAACATTCCGATGGGGTGGTTTGATGCGTGGTATCCCGAGGATGACACCGATGGGATTGCGTTCCGCCGGTTTCTGGATGGTGGACCCGAGGGGTTTGACGGCGATTTCGCCCCGCTGGCGCATATCCTGCGCCATTACAAAGCCGCCAAGGCGCAGAGCGACCGGCGCAACGTGTCGCTGTTTCATTACGCGGATATGAAGCGCGATTTGCCGGGCACGTTTGCGCGGGTGGCCGAGCTGTTGGGCGTGTCGCATTCCGCGGCGGTGATGGAGGATCTGATCGCGGCGGCAACTTTTGACAACATGAAAGAGAATGCCGAGCGGTTTTGCCCGTCGGGAGGCAAGGGGTTTTTCAAATCCGACGCGGGGTTCTTTCACGGCGGCAAAAACGGCAGTTGGCGCGCGATTTTGAGCGATGAGGAGGTGGCGGCCTATGACGCGGTGATGGCGGAGGCCTTGCCCACAGAGGCGCGTGAATGGCTGGAAAACGGGGCTTTGGGCGGGGCAGGCGGGTGAAAGCGCGGTGCGAATTTGGATTGCGTGCATTTCCCCCGTATTTCGCGACTTTTCCCCATTGACGCCACGCGATGGCTGCACTATCCAGCCCCTCACGCGCGGTTGTAGCTCAGCTGGTTAGAGTACCGGCCTGTCACGCCGGGGGTCGCGGGTTCGAGCCCCGTCAACCGCGCCACTTTCCCTTATATGTTTGCAGTATCAGGTTCGCTTGGGGCCGGAGTTTGTGGCCGGGGTGCGGTTTGTGTCGTGGGACGTGCTGTTGGCGCAGGCAAGCGCGTCAGGCACGCGCCTTAGACACGCCCGTCAGACACGCTCGTTAACTAGGCGCGTAGTCATAGCCAAGCGCCGCTTCGGCGTCGAGATCTAGCATTTGCATCATATAGGCGTGGTCATCGGCAGAAAGCTCGGACGGGGTTTCGACCGGCACTGAACGGTTGAAGCGATTGCCGAGGCGGTTTGTCACCGGCTTGATCCGCAACCCGTTGAGCGGCAGATCAAGGGTTTCAATCATCCAGGCGGCAAAGCCGACTTGATCGAGCTGCACCAATTCCGCCTTGACGATCAATACGTTACAATCGCGGTTGAGCATGCCGAGATGCCCGGCCATTTTCACATTGCGCAGATCGAACAGGTTGGCAAAGCGTTTCCCGGTGATCGGGTGGCGATCATATTGCAGCTCGGCTCCGGCGATGATCGGGGCGAATTCGGGGTGGATTTCCTCAAAATCACTGGGGCGGTCGACGATGCCGCGCCATTCGGCACGGATGAAATCGGAGAATTCAAGCGCCTGAAGATCGGGGTGGGCGTGCCACGGGCGCTTGTGCATCGACAGCGCCCAATTGACGGCATTGCGAACCACAATGATGGTCAGCACCTGATCCGGGATCGCCACCATATGGGGGGCCGTGTTTCCACCCCAGCCCTTCAGAGCGGTAGATATCGACGTTTTTCTCGATCACCTTGCGCACCATATTGGTGGCGCTGGCGCGTTCGCCGAGCACCTGAAACTGGGTCAGGGGGGCGTCGTTGGCGCGGTGGAAATACCAGCCCTGCGCGGCCATTGCGTCTGAGAATGCCTGATCGGTCATAACACTGCCTTTTGTTGTGGAAGCATTGTGCCCCGAAACACAGGCGCGACAAAAGCCGTTTTTTGGATGTCAGGGCGGTGCAAACCCGTTAAGTTGGCGCGAAAGCCCCGGGGGAATGCGGGGCGGCACGGGCAAGACAAAGGGCAGGGCACGCGATGCAGTCAAAAGTAGCGGCGGTCACCATGGTGCGCGACGATTTGTTTTTCCTGCGCGCATGGTTGCACCACTATGGCGAGGTGCTGGGCCGCGAGAATTGTTACATCGTCAACCACGGGCGCGGCGAGGCGGTGGCCGACCTTGCCACGGGGTGCAATATCATCGGCATTCCGGGCGATCCGCACAAGAATTTCGACATGAAACGCTGGCGGTTTTTGAACAACGTGGTGATGGGGCTTAGGTCGTATTATGACCATGTGGTTGTCGGCGATGTGGATGAATTGGTGGTGGTTGATCCGGCCAGCGGCAAGAGCCTGCTGGAGTATCTCTGGGACGCGCCGATCCGGCGGGTTTTGACGCCGCTGGGATTGGAAGTGATCCACCGGATTGATGTGGAGCCGGAGGCGGTGGAGGGCCGGATTTTGGGGCCACGGCGGCATGTGCGGCTGGCGCCGCATTATTCCAAGCCCTGCGTCGTATCGGTGGGCACCAAGATCGCGCGGGGCGGGCATTACACGCAATATGGCAAGCTGTTTGCGCCGGATGATTTATACCTGTTTCATCTGAAATTCTGTGATTTCCCCGAATATGTGGCGGCGATGAACCGGCGCAATGCAGTGACCCAAGAGATCGGCGGCGGGGTCAAGGAAACCGCCATCGGGCGCCATTGGTTTGCCGAGGCACGGGGCGAGGACCGCGCCGAGTTCGAGGCATTTGCCGAGCTGGATTTCATCGAAGGCTTTGACATGGAGCCTTACCGCGCGCGGATGCGCGACACGTTCGGCAAGCGCGGCGACACCGGGTTTTTCGAGTTCGACCGGCCGGAATACGGCTTGCAATTCGAGCTGCCCGAACGGTTTTACGGTGTGTTCTGAGGGGGGCGGTTTTTCGTGACGAAAAACAGGCCGAAATCCGTGACGGATTTCGGTTGCGCTAGTTCTGACGGACCGGGGCAGGGGCGAGCGGTGTGACCGCGATGTCGGGGGCAAAGCCGAGCTGTCGGGTGAGCGGCGGGCTGTCGAGCGAGAGGTGCAGCATGGCCGCGCCAAGAAAGCCCAATGCGCCGAAGGTGGCGAGCGTGATGAAGAGCGTTTTCATGTGTCTGTCCCTTGCGTGATCGGTTGAGCCGATTTGGGGGACAGGGGCCGTGCAAAACAATAACAGCCCGCGCGTGGCGGGCTGTTATTCGATATCAGGATGCGTAAGGCGCTGATTTACATTGGTTAATCAGGCGAGCATCAGCATCGGATTTTCAAGGTTATCGACGATGGATTGCAACAGTCGCGCGCCCAATGCGCCGTCGATGACGCGGTGATCGACGCTGAGCGTGACGGACATGACCGTGGCAATCGCCAATTCGCCGTCTTCGCCGACGATCGGTTTTTTCACGCCTGCGCCAACGGCGAGGATTGCGCCGTGGGGCGGGTTGATGACCGCGTCGAAATTGTCGATGCCGAACATGCCCAAGTTGGAGATCGCGAAGCTGCCGCCTTGGTATTCATGCGGCGCGAGTTTGCGGTCGCGCGCACGGGTGGCGAGGTCTTTCATCTCGGCGGAGAGGGCCGAGAGGGACTTCATCTCGGCGTCTTTCAGAACCGGTGTGAACAGCCCGCCGTCGATGGCGACGGCCACGGCCACATCCGAGGGTTTGAGTTTGAACATCCGGTCGCCGGCCCAGACGGCGTTGGCGTCTGGCACCTCTTGCAGGGCCAGCGCGGAGGCCTTGATGATGAAGTCATTGACCGAGAGTTTCACGCCGCGCGACTCGAGCTGTTTGTTGAGCTGCGAGCGGAATTTCAGCAGCGCGTCGAGCTTGATGTCGCGGCGCAGGTAGAAATGCGGGATGGTTTGCTTGGCTTCGGTCAGGCGAGCGGCGATGGTTTTGCGCATGCCGTCGAGGGGGATTTCTTCGTACTCGCGGTCGCCATACATCTTGGCCACGGCATCGGCGCTGGCCGATTGGGGCGCGGCGGCGGGGGCCAGTCCTGTGGGCGCGGTGGATTTGGCGGGCGCCGGAGCGTCGCTTGCTTTGGCGCTTTCCACGTCGGCTTTGACGATGCGGCCTTTGGGGCCGGAGCCGGTGATCTGGCTCAGGTCGAGGCCCTTGTCGGCGGCGATGCGGCGTGCCAGTGGCGAGGCGAAGATGCGCGTGCCATCGGCGGATTTCGGGGCTGCGGGGGCTGGCGTGTCGGATTTGGCGGGGGCCGGTGCGGCCTCGGCTGTTTCCTCGTCGTCAGAGGCGCTGTTACTGGCGGGGGCAGCGGCGGGGCTGCTTGTCTCGCCAATGTCATCAGCGCTTTCGCCGTCTTCGAGCAGAACGGCGATGACGGTGTTGACCTTGACGTTCTCAGAGCCTTCGGAAACGAGGATCTTGCCGATCACCCCTTCGTCGACCGCTTCGAATTCCATCGTGGCCTTGTCGGTTTCGATCTCGGCCAGAAGGTCGCCGGATTGCACTGTGTCGCCTTCCTTGACCAACCATTTGGCGAGGGTGCCTTCCTCCATCGTGGGGGAGAGGGCGGGCATGAGGATTTCTGTGGGCATGGCCTTGGTCTCCTTAGCGATAGGTCACTTGTTTCACGGCGGCGATAACCTCGTCCGTGGTGACAAGCGCGTGTTTTTCGAGGTTGGCGGCATAGGGCATTGGCACGTCCGCCACAGCAGTTGATCACCGGCGCGTCGAGGTAGTCAAACGCGCGTTCCATGATCGTGGCCGAGAGGTGGTTGCCGATGGAGGCGACGGGCCAGCCCTCTTCGACGGTGACGCAGCGGTTGGTTTTCATCACGCTGGCGAGCACCGTGTCGTAATCGAGCGGGCGCAGGGTGCGCAGGTCGATGACCTCGGCCGAGATGCCGTCTTCGGCGAGCTTGTCGGCGGCTTCGAGCGCGTATTGCATGCCGATGCCGAAGCTGACGATGGTGACGTCTGAGCCCTCGCGCCAGATGCGGGCCTTGCCGAAGGGCACGGTGAAATCATCCATCACAGGCACGTCGAAGGAACGGCCATAGAGGATTTCGTTTTCAAGGAAAATCACCGGGTTCGGGTCACGGATGGCGGTTTTCATCAGGCCCTTATAGTCGGAGGCCGAATAGGGCATGACCACCTTGAGGCCGGGCACCTGCGCATACCACGCGGCGTAGTCTTGGGAGTGCTGCGCACCGACGCGGGCGGCGGCACCGTTGGGGCCGCGGAACACCATGGGCGCGCCCATCTGGCCGCCGGACATATAGAGCGTCTTGGCGGCGGAGTTGATGATCTGGTCAATCGCCTGCATGGCGAAGTTGAAGGTCATAAACTCGACAATCGGCTTCAACCCGCCAAAGGCCGCGCCGACGCCGATCCCGGCAAATCCGTGTTCGGTGATCGGCGTGTCGATCACGCGTTTGGGGCCGAATTCATCGAGCATCCCTTGGCTGATCTTGTAGGCGCCTTGGTATTCGGCGACTTCCTCGCCCATGATAAAGACGGTGTCGTCGCGGCGCATTTCCTCGGACATGCCATCGCGCAGGGCCTCGCGGACGGTTTGCTGTTTGACCTCGGTGCCTTCGGGCCAGTCGGGTTCGACCGGCTTGGATTCGATCTTGGCGGGAGCGGCGGGGGCCGATGAGGCCGGGGCAGCATCCGCCGCAGGCGCGGGGGCCGAGGCGGGGGCTGCACCGCTGCTGGCGCTGTCGATCGCGGAGGCGTCTTCGCCCTCTTCCAGAAGGATGGCGATGGCGGTGTTCACCTTGACGTTTTCACTGCCTTCTTCGATGAGGATTTTGCCGATGACGCCTTCGTCAACGGCTTCGAATTCCATCGTGGCCTTGTCGGTTTCGATCTCGGCCATGATGTCACCAGAGGCGACGGTGTCACCTTCTTTGACCAGCCATTTGGCGAGCGTGCCTTCTTCCATTGTGGGCGAGAGGGCGGGCATGAGAATTTCGGTTGCCATGGATCAAGCCTCCTGCGGAATTTCGGTTGCGTAAATGTCGGTCCAAAGCACATCAAGATGCGGCTCGGGGCTTTCTTTGGCGAACTCGGCGCTGTCGTTGACGACGCTTTTGATCTCTTTGTCGATCGCCTTGAGGTCGTCTTCGGTGGCGTGTTTGCCGGCCAGAAGCATCTCGCGGACATGTTCGATACAGTCGGATTTCTCGCGGATTTTCTGCACCTCTTCGCGGGTGCGGTATTTGGCCGGGTCCGACATCGAGTGGCCGCGATAGCGGTAGGTCATGACTTCGAGGATGTAGGGGCCTTTGCCGGCGCGGCAATGCGCCACCGCCTTTTCGCCCGCCGCCTTGACCGCCAGCACATCCATGCCGTCAACCGCTTCGCCGGGGATGCCAAAGGCAATGCCGCGGGTGTGGATGTCGGGCGAGGAGGTGGAGCGCTGTTGCGAGGTGCCCATGGCGTATTTGTTGTTCTCGATCACAAAGATCACCGGCAGATCCCAAAGCGCGGCCATGTTGAAGGTTTCATAAACCTGGCCCTGATTGGCAGCGCCATCGCCGAAATAGGTGAAGGTCACGCGCTTGTTGTCGTTATACTTGTCAGCAAAGGCGAGGCCCGCGCCGAGCGGCACCTGTGCGGCGACAATGCCGTGGCCACCGTAGAAATGCTTCTCTTTGCTGAACATATGCATCGAGCCGCCTTTGCCCTTGGAATAGCCCCCCTCACGCCCGGTGAGTTCGGCCATGACGCCGTTCGGGTCCATGCCACAGGCCAGCATATGGCCGTGATCGCGGTAGGAGGTGACGCGTTTGTCGCCCTCTTCGGCGCAGGCTTCGAGGCCGACGACGACCGCTTCCTGACCGATGTAGAGGTGGCAGAACCCGCCGATCAGCCCCATGCCGTAGAGTTGTCCTGCTTTTTCTTCGAATCGCCGGATGAGCAGCATATCGCGATAATGCGCTTTGAGTTCATCACCCGAAGTATTTGATTTCTTGGTGGTTTTCTTAGCGGCCATAGTGTCGCCCCTCCCAGTCGAAGAAAGTGGTTTAACGTTAAACTATTAAATACAACATTCCGTTGCGTCATGCGAGGGGTAATTGTCAGTGGCGGGGTGTCGCACGGGTGCGGTAAAGGAAAACAAGGGGTGTTATGCCCCTGTGTTGTGTCAGGGGTATGATGAAAACACCGTTTGATGGGGAACTCGCCCAGCAGATTGCGGCGGCTTATGGAATGGTGCGCGCGTCGGTGTCGCGCCAGCTTGAGGTGTGCCTGTGCCCGATGTGCATGACCGAGGAGGCCCGGCGCGAGATCATCGCAACGCCGATGCGCGAGATGCCGGCGGCGTTGATCCGCGACTATTCCAATTCAGCGCATGGGGTGCCGCGTGATCTGGATGATCTGGCGGTGTTTTTGCCACGCTACATGGAATTGATCGCCGCGCAGGACGAGGTTGATGATGTGGGCGTCGGTGCGGAGCTGTTGCGATTTGGCGATGCCCGGCGGGCAGGCGGGTTTCCGGCAGAGGCGCTGGCGCAGGTCTATGACCGCTGGGCGCGGCTTGTGGTGTTGGCCTGTGGTTGGGCCGAGGCGCAGGGCGATGAGGAGGCCATGCTGTCGCCGCAATATCTGTTTGCGATGTTGCCTGCCGGGGGTGTTCCGGCGGCGGTGGTCACCGGGGCGCTGGAGGCGTTATTCGCGCTGCCGGATGTGGGCGGCACGGCGATGGCGCAGATGTTGAACGGGTTGGGGCATGCCGCGCGGCGGGGGCGGTTGGACATGTTTGCCATGCGCTATGTCCCGGCGAAAGAGCGCGAGGCGCTGGCGCAGTGGCTTGGCGCTTGGTGTCTGTCGCCTGCGGTTGAGGAATTGTTGAGCGATCCGGGATTTGCGCCGCTGCTGCCGTTGGAGTTCTGGCGTGAGCGTGCCGGGATTATGCGCGGGTTGGTCACGCGCCGGGGCGGGGCGTTGAGCGGCGACGATCTTGGCCCCGTCGAGCGCTAGCGTAAGGGGGGTGGTTTAGCGGATGACAATTTCGTCGGCGCGAATGAGGCCCAGCACATCGCGGGCCTGTTGGTCGAGCAGGTCGAGGTCAAGATAGCTGTCCGAGAGCCGCTGTGTGAGGTTTTCCATGCGCGCGACTTCGGCGTCGAGTTGAGCGAGTTGGGCGGCGAGTTCGGCGCTTTCGGCTTTGATCTCGGCGCGGCGGAAGAGGCCATAGTCGCCTTGGACAGCCGCGAAGGTAAAATAGAGCCCAAGGGCAAACGCCACAGCAAAAAACACCATGCCACCCAATGCGGGTCGATAGGTTCGTGCCAGTTGCAGTTTCATGTGGCGTGCCGTTCCGTTCGTCGCGGGGCGTTTTCGCCCTCGTTTGCCTCAGTGTCACAGGGGGGTGACGTAAAGAAATTAATGCCACAGGTGATTCGCCATGTGAATCCCCCTTTTTAAACCTTTCACAATTTGGTCTGATTACAGGGGGAGCGACGAAAATGACACAATCCAAAGCACGCAGCCATTTGCCAACCCATGAGGTTGAGAACCAGCCAGAGCCGAGGGCGGGGTTTGATCTTTGGTCGAGCGACCCGGTTTTGCGCGAGCATCTGGCCTTGTCGGCGGCCGCGCCCGGCCCGCTGGCCGAGTACGGCGCGACGATGGGCGGCGCCGAGATGCGCGAGGCGGGGCGCGCGGCCAACCGGCATCCGCCGGAATTGGTGAGCTTTGACCGCTCGGGGCGCCGGTTGGACGAGGTGCGCTTTCACCCCGGTTATCACGCATTGATGCGGGCCGGGATCGGCGCGGGGATGTCCGCCGCCGCATGGGATGGCACGCCGGGCGGGCATTCGCAGCACGCCGCCCTGTGTTACATGACAAGCCAGATCGAGCCGGGGGTGACCTGTCCGCTGGTGATGAGCTATGCGGCGGTGCCGGCGTTGGCGGCTGATCCGGGGTTGGCGTCGGTCTGGGGGCCGAAGTTGGTGTCGCGGGACTATGACAGCGCCTGTGCCCCGGTGGGCGACAAGCGCGGCGTGACGCTGGGCATGGCCATGACGGAAAAGCAGGGCGGCTCGGACGTGCGGGCCAACACGACGGTGGCCACGCCAGAGGGCGAGGCGTATCGGCTGCGCGGGCACAAGTGGTTCTGCTCGGCGCCGATGTCGGACGGGTTTTTGACGCTGGCACAGGCGCCGGGGGGCTCACGTGTTTTCTGGTGCCAAGGTGGCTTGAGGGCGAGCGCAATGCGATCCACCTCATGCGGCTGAAATACAAGCTGGGCAATCGCGCGAACGCCAGTTCTGAGATCGAATACCACGACGCGATTGCCTTTCGCTTGGGCGCGGAAGGCGCGGGCGTGAAAACGATCATCGAGATGGTGCATCACACGCGGCTGTCGACGTCGATTGCGCCGGCGGGGTTGATGCGCGGCGCCTTGGCCGAGGCGGTGTGGTGGGTCAAGGGGCGCAGCGCGTTTCAGCGCCGCTTGATAGATCAGCCGATGATGCGCGCGGTTCTGGCGGATCTTGCGCTTGATTTCGAGGGCGCGGCGGCGCTGGCGTTTCGATTGGCGCGGGCGTTTGATGGCGCGAGCGAGGGGGATCGCGCGTTTTCGCGGATCGGCGTGGCCTTGGCGAAATTCCTTGGCAACAAGCTCTGCCCGAATGTGGTTTACGAGGCGATGGAGTGCCTTGGCGGGGTTGGGTACACCGACGACACGCCGCTGCCGATGCTGTTCCGCGAGACGCCGCTGAATTCGATCTGGGAGGGATCGGGCAACGTGATCTGTCTTGACGTGTTGCGCGCCCTGGCCCGGGATGAAGCGGCGGGCGAGGCGTTGCGCACCGAGTTGGTCGAGGCAACCGGGGTCAGCCGGGCGTTTGACGCGGCGCTGGTGGCAAATGAGGCGCGCTGGCCGCGTTTGCCCGAAGAGGGCGAGGCGCGTTGGTTCGTCGAGAGCCTTGCGACCTTGTTGACGGCATCGGTTTTGTTGCGCTTTGCGCCGGCTGCGGTGGGTGAGGCCTATGCCGAGACGCGCCTGCAACGGGGCGGGCGCGGCCGGGTCTACGGCGCGGTGTCGGGTGTGGACACGGGCGCGATTCTGGAAAGGCTGGGATGATGTTTCAGACCTATGGCGATTACGCGGCGCGGGCGCGCGACGGCTTTGCGCGGCAGGCGGCGATGCGCTCGATGGGCATCACGCTTGATGATGTCGCGCCGGGAGAGATGTGGCTGTCGCTGCCGTTTAACCCCGATTTCACCCAACAGCATGGGTTTTTGCACGCAGGCGTGATCACCACGGCGCTGGATACGGCGGCAGGGTTTGCGGCGCTGACGCTGATGCCCGAGGACGCCGGGGTGCTGACGGCAGAGTTGAAAACCTCGCTTATGGCACCGGCGCGGGGGCAGATGTTTACCATTCACGGGCGGGTGGTGAAGCCGGGGCGCACGTTGATGTTCACCGAAGCCGTGGCGCGAGCGATTGACGGCGAAAACACGCGCGAGATCGCGCGGTTGAGCGCGACGATGGTGGTCGTTCAGGGGCGCACGGATGTGAAGGGCTGAAGGCCTAGCTTACTTGCGCCAGTAGTTGCGCGTAATGCGCAGCGCCAGCCAGCGCGGGGTGAAGCGCATGCCAAAGGTGATGAGCTTGTAAAGCAGCCCCGGCACGATCAGCCGCTTGCCCGCCATCGTGGCGCGAAATCCGGTGCGCGCAATCGCCGCCGGATCGGCCATGGGCGCGACTTTGAGCGCCATGGCGCCCTTGGCGTTGCCTGCGTCGAAAAACCCCGTGTCCGTTGGGCCGGGGCACAGCGCGGTCACGGTGACGCCGGTGTTTTCAAGGTCAATCGCGGCGGCCTCGCTCAGCGACAGGAGAAAGGCCTTGGAGGCGTGATAGGTGGCCATGCAGGGCCCCGGCATAAAGGCGGCGGAAGAGGCGACATTGAGAATGCGCCCGCGCCCTTTGACGGCCATATCGCTCGCCGCGGCGCGCATCAATTCGGTCGCGGCCACGATATTAACGGCCAGCACATTGGATTGCGCCCCGGCCAGTGCCGGATCTTGAAATGGGCCGTGAATTCCCAGCCCCGCGTTGTTGATCAACAGGGTGATGTCGCGCCCGGCGCTGGCTTTGTCCCAAAGCGCCGCCGCCGCGCCCGGCTGAGCGAGATCAGCGGGAACCGCAACAACCTCGCGCGCAGTAGTCGCGCGCAACTCTTGCGCGAGGCGCCTCCAACCGGTCGAGGTTGCGCGCGCTCAGGATCAGGTCAAACCCCGCCCCCGCCGCCTCGCGTGCAAGCTCGGTTCCAATCCCGCCGGTGGCGCCGGTAACAAGGCAGTATCCGCTCATCTCAAACTCCGTTCTGACGGGAAGTATGCCTGTGGAGACCCGCCGCGGCCAGCCCCTTCCCTCAGCTTAAAGTCGGGGCCAGCCCCCACACGCAGGTTCAAGTGGGGGCCAGCCCCCACGCGCAGGTTCAAGTGGGGGCCAGCCCCCACGCCCCCGGGATATTTCCAGTCAGATGAAGGGGCGCGTTGTCCCCGGGCTTCATCTGACCGCAAATATCCCCGCCGGAGGCGCATGTTTCTGCGGGCGTTCCCGCTGGTGGGTTAGTGCTCCAGTGCCGCGACGCCGGGAAGGGTTTTACCTTCCATCCATTCCAGAAACGCACCGCCTGCGGTCGAGATATAGGTGAAGTCATCCGCCACGCCGGCGTGTTTGAGGGCCGCGACCGTGTCTCCGCCGCCGGCGATGGCGACGATGTCCTTGGCGAGCAGGCCGATGCGGGTCAGCTGCGCGGCTTTGACAGTGCCAGCGTCGAAGGGCGCGATTTCGAAGGCGCCGAGCGGGCCGTTCCAGACCAGCGTGTTGCAGTCTTCAAGCAGGGCGGCGAAGTCTTTGACGGTGTTTGGCCCGATGTCGAGGATCATCGCGTCCGGCGGGCAGGCATCGGCGGCGACGGTTTCATGCGCGGCACCTGCTTTGAACTCGCGTGCAATGACCACGTCGGAGGGCAGCAGGATTTTGCAGCCGGTGGTTTTGGCTTTGGCCATGATCTCGCGCGCCGTGTCGGCGAGGTCGTGTTCGCAGAGCGATTTGCCGACGTCGATCCCTTGGGCGGCGAGGAAGGTATTGGCCATGCCGCCGCCGATCACCAAGTGGTCGACTTTTTCGACCAGATTGCCGAGCAGGTCGAGTTTGGTCGACACTTTGGCGCCGCCGACCACGGCCATGACCGGGCGTTGCGGCGCGCCGAGGGCGGCTTGTAGCGCTTCGAGTTCGGCCTGCATCAGGCGACCGGCGCAGGCGGGCAGCAGGTGGGCGAGGCCTTCGGTGCTGGCGTGGGCGCGGTGGGCACAGGAGAAGGCATCGTTGACATAGACATCGCCAAGCGCGGCGAGGCGGGCGGCAAAGTCGGGGTCGTTGGCCTCTTCGCCCGGGTGGAAGCGGATGTTTTCGAGCAGCATCACATCGGCGGCCAATGCTTCGGCGGTGAGGTTTTCCGCCGCTTCGAGTGTTTCGACGAAGGCGACAGAGCAGCCGAGTGCCTGTTCGAGCGCTTCAAGCGTCACGCGCAGCGACAGGTCGAGCACGGTTTTGCCCTTGGGGCGGCCGAAGTGGGCGATCAGGATCGGGCGACCGCCAGCTTTGAGGATGTCTTTGACGGTTGGCGCGATACGCTCGATCCGGGTGCTGTCGGTGACGCTTCCATCCCTGACCGGCACGTTGATATCGACCCGCACCAGCACTCGTTTGCCTGTGAGTTCCATGTTATCGAGTGATGTCCAGCCCATCGTGCCCCTCCGGTGTTTTTGCCGAGCCTCTTTAGGCAGGCTGGTGCCAAGAGGTCAACCGCCTGCTTGTCCCTTGGGGCAAGGCGTCATAGGTAGAGGCAACCTGTTTAGATGAGGAGTGCCGAGATGGCCGATATCAAAGACCCCGAGAACACAATTCTGATGCAACTGACCGGTGGCACAGTCACCATCGCGTTGTTGCCCGATGTGGCGCCCAAACATGTTGAGCGGATGAAAGAGCTGGTCCGTGAGGGGGCTTATGACAACGTGGCGTTTCACCGCGTGATTGACGGCTTCATGGCCCAGACCGGCGATGTGCAGCACGCCAACATGGAAAAAGACTACAACCCCGGTCGCGCCGGCACGGGTGGGTCGGACAAGCCGGACCTTCCGGCCGAGTTTTCCAAGGTGCCGCATGCCCGCGGGAGCCTTGGTGCGGCGCGGTCGCAAAACCCGAACAGTGCCAACAGCCAGTTTTTCATCAACTTCAAGGACAATGATTTCCTGAACGGTCAGTACACCGTTTACGGGCAGGTCATTGAGGGGATGGAGCATGTCGACGCCATCACCAAGGGCGAGCCGCCCGCGAACCCTGACCGGATGATCAGCGTCAAGGTGGCTGCTGATGCGTAAATCTGTCTTGGCAGCGGCCATGCTGGCGGGGGCCGTGTTTGGCGCCCCCGTTCTGGCCGCCGATATGATGATCGAGGTTGAGGGCGAGGGCGCAAACGGCACCATCACCATTCAGCTGATGGAAGAATATGCGCCCAAGCATGTGGAGCAGATCAGTGCCTTGGCCAAATCGGGTGCCTATGACGGGGTGGTGTTTCACCGCGTGATCGGTGGCTTCATGGCCCAGACCGGCGATGTGCAATACGGCAAGATGGGCATGGACATGCGCCGCGCGGGCACGGGGAAATCGGACAAGCCGAACCTTCCGGCGGAATTTTCACAGGTGCCGTTTGATCGCGGGATCGTCGGCATGGCCCGGTCGAGCAGCCCGGACAGCGCCAACAGCCAGTTTTTCATCATGTTCGATGAGGGGCATTTCCTGAACGGTCAATACACCGTCGTGGGCCGTGTCACCGACGGCATGGAGGTGGTTGACGCCATCAAGAAAGGCCACAGGGAGACCGGCGCGATCACCGGCAAGCCGGATATGATGAAGACGGTCACGATCAAGGAGTGATCCTTGGCGCGGGTTTGCAAGACGGGGAGGGGCGTTGTGATCACGCTCTTTGCTCGATGTGTTGCAGGGCTGAGTAAACGGCGTTGCGCGATTAGCGTGTAGTTGCGAAACCTCCCCCGCAGGGTGCTGCGGGGGAGGTTTTTTATGGCCGATAAGAGGGAGGGAGTTGTCGTTCGCTTGATGGAAGCCGATGGCTGCGACGGGCACGAAGCGGACCTCTGGCCTGCCGCATATCCACGGCTGGTTCGCATGCAGGTAGGGCGGGAAGCGGACCTTAGCTGCACCTGCAAACCAGTAAGGTTCATGGAATGAAAGCGGACATTTTACTTATTGGCCCTGCGATTAAGACGCAGGGCCAAGGGGATATCAATCCCAATCTGGCGCGAGCGTTTCAGGACTGACCAAGCGCCCTTCGGCATTACCAAGGGTATCAATTCGAGCGATCTCCTCTGCGCTCAGCATGATTTCTGTTGCACGGAGATTGGCGGCAAGCCGGCTCGGGTTGCCTGTGCGGGGTAACGCAATGCTCATTGGGCGTGTGAGGATCCAAGCCAGAGCAATTTGGGCCGGGCTTGCATCGTGTGCGGCGGCAATCTCGCGCAGTGTGGCGTTTTCCATGACCTTGCCTTGTGCCAGCGGCGAATAGGCCTCGACCGGTATCCTCTTGCTGTCGAGGTGAGCGATCATCCGTGTTTGGTCGATCAGCGGATGCAGTTCGATCTGGTTCGCGGCCAATGGCGTGTTTAATGCCGCCTGCGCTTGATCGACCATATCCATGGTGAAATTCGACACGCCACCATAGCGGACCTTGCCCGCTGCAATCAGATCATTCAGCGCACCAATAGTATCTGCAATCGGCACGTCTTTTGACGGCCAATGCAGCAAAAGCAGGTCTACATAGTCCGTCCCCAGTCGTTTCAAAGACGCGTCGGCCGCAGCAGTAAAAGCTTCTGGCGCGAAGTGCTCGGGCAGAATTTTAGTGGTGAGGAACACATCATCACGACGGACATCCGCGCGGCGCAAACCTTCGCCAACTTGCTCTTCGTTCTCATAGGCCTGCGCAGTGTCGATATGGCGGAACCCTTCGGCAAGTGCTGCACTCACCATGCCAGCGACCGTATTTTGCTCAAGCAGGAAGGTGCCAAAGCCGATAGATGGAATTTTTGCGGGTCCGATTAAGGCAGTGCTCATTTTGCTTTCTCCATTGTATATTCTTTAGTGAACTCAGGGATGACGTGCTTGGCCAGCTCAGCCAGAACATCTTCGATTTCGCGCTGCGACTGGCGCAGATTAAAGGCGATGTGGGCGACTCCTGCGGCGTGCAGCGCGCTGACATGAGAAATTAGCCCATTGCGCCCGACACATCCCCCGAACTGGATTGGCCTGAAGGGCGCATCGGGATCAGGATCAAGGTCCAGATGCATGGCGGTCAGAACCGGCGCGGAGGGTAGGCCCGCATCGTTGCGCGACTGACGCCACATCGACAGGCGGCGTTCGGCCTGATCAGGGGGGCCGGGATAGGTGAACCAGCCGTCCAATGTGCGGGCGATCCACTGTAGGCTTTGCTGGCCCATTCCGGCCATGACCATCGGGATGCCTTCCGGCACATAGGGGCGCACGGTAACTGGACCTTGCGGCCCTTGCAGTGCATTGCCTGCCCAGATGTTGCGCATCTGGTCAACGCGATCGCGCAAGGTGGCTCCGCGGGCTACATAGTCCAGCCCCATCAGCGGGTATTCCACCGGACGGTCGCCCGAGGCGATACCAAGGATAAACCTCCCGCCAGACAGATGGTGCAGGCTGGCCGTCATCTTGGCCAGCAGGATCGGATCGCGCAGCGGCAGGACGATACCGGCGGTGCCCAGCGCAATGCGCCGCGTGCGACTTGCAAGAAAGCCGAGATAGGGGAACGGATCGAAGACCTGCCCCGCATCCCCGAAGCTTGGATCATGAACCGGCACGTCCCGCAGCCAGACCGCATCAAAGCCAAGGCTTTCGGCCAGCTCCACGCCCTTGGCGGGGTTTGATGTGTCTGGCACACCAAAGGGACGACCCTCGATATGGGCACGGCGTTGGCCAGCTTCAGACCAGTCGCGGTCCAGTGGCAATTCGATGCCAAAGGTCATCCGGTCTTTGTAAATCAGATCAAGGGCAGACATGATACGAACCTCCGGTCAATTGGTTCGCCCTGCTGCGCTAATGCGCAGCGGGGCGATTTGTTATTCCGCCGCCACAGGGCGTGAAACGGTTGCGTTCAGGCGACCTGAAATGCGCACGAGGACGATCCCGACAACCACCACTCCGGCAGCAATGTAGGGTGCTGCGGCGAGGCCAATGCCTTCGACCACCAGCCCACCGGCCCATGCACCGCCAGCAATGCCGAGATTGAATGCACCGATGTTCAGACCCGAGGCCACATCGACTGCCCCGGGCGAGACTTCACGCGCAATTTGCACAACATAGGATTGTAGCGGCGGCACGTTGGCGAAAGCAAAGCCGCCCCAGAAGGCCGCAACCGCGATGGCCGCAATCGGGCTGGTGAGGAACGCGCCGAGTGCAACAAGCGATACGGCCAGACCTACAAAGATGAAGGTTAGTGCGGGCACGGCACCGATACGATCGGAAAGCTTACCACCCGCGATGTTGCCTACGGCAACAGACGCCCCATATAGCAGCATCACAAGGCTGATAGCACCTGCGGAAAGGCCTGTAACTTCGTTCAGCATCGGCGCAAGGAAGGTGAAGGCGATGAAATTGCCGCCATATCCGATAGCCGTGATCATATAGACCAACATAAGGCGCGGCGAGGTCAGCACCTGCAACTGCGCTTTGAGGCCTGCCGAGGCCGTCTTGGTCAGATTGGCCGGCACCAGCACAGCAGAGGCAATGAAGCCGATCACGCCAAGCGCAACAACGCCAAGAAAAGTCGACTGCCAGCCGAAGTTCTGGCCAATGAACGTCCCCAAAGGCACACCTGTCACCAGCGCGACAGTCAGGCCAAGGAATACCAGTGCAATGGCCGAGCTTTCTTTTTCTGGCTCCACAAGGTCTGTGGCAATGGTCGAGGCGATGGCAAAGAACACACCGTGGGCCAGACCGGTAATAAAGCGCGCAACAACGAGGCTGTTGTAGTCCGGTGCAAAGGCCGCAAAACCGTTGCCGAGGATGAACAGCGCCAACAAGAGCAGCAACAGTGTTTTGCGCGGCAGGCGGTCGGCCAGTGCGGTCAGAACCGGCGCACCAATGGTTACGCCAAGCGCATAAAGGCTGACCAGCAGGCCTGCGGAGGGGGTTGAGACGCCGAGGTCGGCGGCAATGGTGGGAAGCAATCCGACGATCACGAACTCGGTCGTTCCGACGGCGAAAGCGCTGATGGTCAGCGCCCAAAGGGCAAGGGGCATCGGTGTTCTCCAATAAATTTGATGTCGACGCCGTATATGCCAGCCGCTATCTATTGCGAGAACAGACAAGTTTGGAATGGATCATTGCATAAACTGCACGAATTGCTGCGCATGGGGGATTTGGCCGCCTTCGTCGGGATCGTCGATGATGGGGGCTTTGCTGAATCTGCGCGGCGCAGAGGAGTATCGGCCTCTACGCTCAGCCGGTCAGTCACGCGGTTGGAGGAACAGTTGAAAGTTACGCTGCTGCGTCGGACCACGCGGTCCGTCGAAATCACCCCGAAGGTGCCGCTGTTCTGGTTGAGGCGCGCGGAATTCTGGACCGCAGCGAAACCCTGCAAGAGATCGCAACCAGCGGACAGGCCCCCGCAGGACCGCTTCGCGTAAACGCACCGGTGCCTTACGTTCTGCATGTTCTCGCGCCGCGCCTGGCCGAGTTCCACGCGACATACCCCGACATCCAATTATCGATCGATATGACCGACACGCTGGTCGACTTGATTGGTAGCCACGCGGATGTTGCCATCAGGCTTGGAAAATTACCCGACAGCGACATGTTGCACCGGCCTTTGGGGCGCACGGATTGGAAATTGGTGGCTGCGCCGGACTATCTTGATCGCAAAGGCTGGCCAAAATCACCAACTGACCTCTCACAACTGGAGCAAGTTCGGTTCGCGGCACCAGATCATATCAACACATTGCGCTTTGCTGGTCTGTCCACGCCCGTGACGGTGCCCCCGCTCTGACCGCGGGTAATGGAGAGGCTGTGCGCCAGATGGTATTAGGCGGACTGGGAATCGCGCGGTTCTCCGATTTCATGATCGCAGACGATATCCAAGCCGGGCGTTTGATTGAGCTGTTTCCCGGCCAACTCGACGCCGCACCTTTGAATATCTCAGCGCTCTACCTTACCCGCGTATCAGGATTGCGCCGTCTGGGCGTCTTTTTGGATTGGCTGGGGAACATTAGTGGCGGCTAAGTTCTCCAAGGCCCCTTTCAGCAAGCATAACAACTCCGTGCCAAGCGTGGCGTCGAAAGGTTGCTTTTAATCAGTTTTATATCGACATATTTTGGGATGTCCGCTTCCAGGAAGCTGCACTGCAGCGGCGCGGCGCCATGCGAACGGCTGCTAAGGGCCGTTCACGTCTGTAGTATTCTTAGCGAGCCCCGACTTTGCAATGTCCACTATCTCCGCACAGTTGACGTAGGTGCAATGCGCAGCGTCCGTCAGTCTGGGCTCAAACCGGGCATTGTCCTCGGAGTGTTGGTGGGCGCGGCCAAGTGGGGTGGGTAACACATCCGGCAGGGGGCTTGCGTGCGGATGGCGCTCTTTCTTTTGATTGTGAGACGTTCCGGCATAGGACGCAGGCGTGAAAGCAGGAAATGACGAGGGCGTGGCGGGCGCTGGCCATGACATTGCGGGATGGCGATGAGAGGTCACCGGCTGTCACAAGCGCGTGTCGGGGCTAGGCTCATCGCAGGTTTTGCGCCAGTCTGCAGAGGCTTTGGGCGAAACAAGGGCGGAGGGATGCGCGATGGGCGTGCGGGCGTTTGTGACCTGTCTGGCGTTGCTGGGGGGTGGTGCGGCAGAGGCGGATCCGAATTTCTGGCGGCATGAGTGGCCGGAGACGGATTTCTCCATCACAACGGTGCCGAGCTGGACCGAGATCCTGTCGGGCGGGCCGCCCAAGGATGGGATTCCGGCGTTGAGCGATCCCGCGTTTATTGCCGTCAGCGAGGAGCGCCGGATTGCGCCGCGCGAGCCGGTGATCACGCTTGAAATCGCGGGGGCGGAGCCGCGGGCCTATCCGCTGCGCTATCTGACGTGGCATGAGATCGTGAACGACACGGTGGGCGGCGTTCCTGTGCTGGTCACCTTTTGCCCGCTGTGCAATTCGGGGCCGAGTTTTGAGCGCCGGGTGCGGGTGAATGGCGTGGCGCGGGTGTTGCGTTTTGGGGTGAGTGGCAAGCTGCGCAACTCGGACATGGTGATGTATGACCACGAGACGCAAAGCTGGTGGCAACAGGCGATAGGCACCGGGATTGTCGGCGAGATGACCGGCGTTGAGTTGCGCCAGATCCCGAGTTGGATGGAAAGCTGGGAGAGTTTCAAGGCCCGCAATCCGCACGGTTTGGTGATGGATCAGCCGCGCCATGCACGCGCCTATGGGCGCAACCCTTATGAGGGGTATGACAGCGCGGCGCGGCCCTTTCTGTTTTCGGGTGAGATGCCGCCGCATGGCATTGCGCCGCTGGCGCGGGTGGTGCGGGTTGGCGCGGTTGCATGGCCGTTGGAGCGGTTGCGCGGGGCGGGGCGGATTGAGGAGGGCGGTGTAGAGATCACATGGGCCGCTGGGCAAGCCTTGGCCTTGGACAGCGGCGAGATCGGGCAGGGGCGCGACGTGGGCAACATCCGGGTGCGCGACATGGCCGGGCGGGATGTGGCGCATGATGTGATGTTTGCCTTTGCCTTTCACGCGTTTTGGCCCGAGGGGCGTTGGATGCTGGGGCAATAGGCGCGTTCACTGAGCGCGCGTGCGCCGGTGTTTGCCGCGCGGTCCGCTTTCATTTTTGGCCCCCCTAAACGGAAACCGCCCGGCTGAGATGTTTTCTCAACCGGGCGGCGTGGTGTGTTAGGTCAGCTTGATCAGCTACTTCGACAGGTCAGCACCCTGCGTTTATCAGAGGGCACCTTGAGGAAGTTATAGGTTTGCCCGCCTTTGACCTGGAAGGGGTGATCACCGCTCCATTGTCCGCTTTCATGCTTGGCGTAGTAGTAGAAATAGGACCGCTGGGTGCGCTTGAGATACTTGCGCTCATTCGGTTTGACGGTGAACCAGCCGGTGGTGTTCCAGCTGCCATCGACGGTTTCATAGCGCAGGTAAACCTGAGCCGTTTTATCGCAATCATTCACGATGGTGATGAAGTGCAGCGGGTCGAGGCCGAAGGTTTCGGTGCACGACAGGCTTACGGTGTGATCGACGAACTGATTGCCCGAGATTTCCTTGCGGCGGAAGCCATAGGGCACTTTCTCGTCGCGGATCTGGTAGTAGCGGTCTTTGCCGCTCCAGACGCGGCCACGGGCCTGAGCGAAGTAGTAAAACACGGCGTTATAGGAGCGTGCGATGCGCTTCTCTTCACCGGCGTTGATGTTATACCAGCCCTTGGTCACCCAGTTATTGCTGGTGTCTTTATAGCGGATCGACACTTGGATCATGGTCGAACATTTGTTCTTGAAATAGATGCCGTAGTGGTCGCCGGCTGCCGCGGCGGGCAGGGTCAGCAACAAATAGGCAATGAATGTGAAAGCGGCGCGGCGCAACATGAAAACGATCTCCTTATGAAATGTGTTCCGGCTAGAGTGCAAAGCTTCGCCGCTCTTGTCAATTTCGTAGATTAAAAATTTTCGTGTGCTGGCCGGGTTATAGCGGCCAGAACACGAGTATCAGCGGGATCGACACGGCGACAACAAGGATTTCAAGCGGCAGGCCCATACGCCAGTAATCGCCAAAGCGATAGCCGCCGGGACCGAGGATCAGCGTGTTGTTCTTGTGCCCGATCGGGGTGAGAAACGCCGAAGAGGCCGCAATCGCCACGGCCATGAGGAACGGGTCGGGCGATACCTCGAGCGACTGTGCCATCTGGATGCCAATGGGGGCGGCGACAATCGCTGTTGCCGTATTATTGAGCACATCCGAGAGCGTCATCGTCACCACCATCAGCACGGTCAGGATCGCCCATGGCGCCCAGCCTTGGGTGAGGTTGACCAGCGCCCCGGCGATAAGTTCGGTGCCGCCGGAGGTTTCCAGCGCCGCGCCAAGCGGAATCATCGACCCCAAGAGCACCACAACTGGCCATTCGATATGGTCGTAGAGTTCGGAAATCGGGAGGATTTTCAGCAAGACATAGGCCACCACCACGATACCGAGCGCAATCGGCAGGTAGATCAGCCCGAGCGAGGCGGCGGCAACGGCGGCGGCGAAAATACCGATGGCGGCCCATGTTTTGGAGTTCTCGGTCACGGCAAGCCCGCGTTCGGCCAAGGGCAGCGCGCCGAGCCAGTCGGTCACATCCGGGCCAGCGCCTTTGGGGACCAGCAGGAGGAGGATGTCACCGGCTTGGACTTCGGTTTTGCGCAGGCGTTCGGTGATGCGTTTGCCCTGCCGCGAGAGGCCCATGACAACGGCGCGTTGGCGCCAGTGCAGCCCGATGCTTTGTGCTGTTTTGCCAGCGATGCGGGATTCGGCAGGCACCACGACTTCGATCATGTCGAGACCTTCGCCGGTGGCTTTGATGCGCTCTTCGCGGTCGATCTCGGAGAAGGCGAGGTTGAGCGCCGAGCGGAATTCATCAAGCGCGGCGGGGCTGGCTTCGAGGACCAGCGCATCGCCCGCCTGAAGCACCGAGTTGCGGGCCGACCCATAGCGCCGCTTGCCGTCGCGGACCAGCCCGATCACGGCGACATCGGCCGACTCGGCTTCGCTGTCGAGCTCGCTCAGGCGTTTGCCGATGAGTTTGTTGTCCTCGGGCACGGTGAGTTCGGCGATATAGGCGCCAAGGTCCTGCACCGCGCTAAGCGCGTCCTCACGCTGGGGGATGAGACGCCAGCCGACAAGGGCGACAAAGGTGAGGCCGACAAGCGCCGTCAGCCCGCCAACAGGGGCAAAGTCAAACATCGCGAAAGGTTCGCCGAGGCTGTCTTCGCGGATGGCGGCGATGATGATGTTGGGCGGCGTGCCGATCAGCGTGGCCATGCCGCCGAGGATGGTCGCAAAGCTGAGCGGCATAAGCGAAAGCGAGGGCGGGCGGTCGGCCTTGCGCGCGGTTTGCATGTCGACCGGCATAAGGAGGGCGAGCGCGGCGACGTTGTTCATAAAGGCCGAAAGCACTCCGCCGATGCCGCCCATGATGGTGATATGCGCGCCAAGTGCGCGTGAAGAATCAACCAGCGTTCGGGTGATGAGAAACACCGCGCCGGACCGCACCAGCCCGGCCGAGACCACCAGCACCAGCGCCACAACCAGCGTGGCCGGGTGGCCAAAGCCGTCAAAGGCGTTCTTGGTGTCGACCACGCCAAGCACCACCCCGGCCATCAGCGCGGTGAAGGCCACAAGGTCATAGCGCCAGCGGCCCCAGAGAAGCAGGCCGAACACGGCCCCGAACAGCGAAAACAGGATGATTTGATCTTGGCTCATTTCAGCAGGTTATACTCTGTGCGCGCGCGGTGCGATGGGAAAATGCGCGTGGGCGTGACGGGGCTTGGAAGACTGGTGGAGAGGCGGGGCGCGCGTGACGCGCGGGATCGCGGGGCCAGAGGCAGGAGCAGAAGCGGGCGGTGCGCTCAGGTGGCATATGTGATGGGCCGGCGCATGTCCGAGCTTTCGAGCAAGGCGAAATAGTCGGCCCGCAGGGCGGTCGCAACGGGGCCGGGGGTGTCGTTTGAAAACACCCGCTCGTCGACGCGGGTCACCGGGATCGCGCCACCGCCGGAGGAAGAGAGGAAGACCTCGTCTGCCTCCATCAGCTCGGCAAGCGGCAGGGGGCGGGTTTCAACCGTGAGCCCGCGTGCGGTGCAGAGTTCGATCACCGTGCGCCGGGTGATTCCGTGGAGCACACCGTGATCCGAGGTGACGACGCGGTCGCCCTTGAGCGCGAAGATGTTAAAGCCCGGCCCTTCGGTGACATTGCCGTCATGGTCAAGCAGGGCCGTGTTGTCAAAGCCGCGCGATTTGGCGTCGATCAGCCCCGAGGTGAAATCGCCCCAGTGGTAGTTCTTGGCGCGGGGATTGACGCTATCTTGCGGTTTGCGCCGCGAGGTTTTGGAGACCCAGAGGTGGCAGCCGCGTGCCGCGACCTCGGGCAGGATCACATGCACATAAGGCACGCACCACGCATAGAAATGGTTGATACAGTCGCGCGGATCGCGTGAGCCGGGAATGCCGGGCACGCCGCGCGATGCCACCATCGAGACATAGGCCGAGCGCAGGCCGGAGGCGGCGACGATGTCGTGCAGGATGGTTGCGATCTCTTCATCCGTTTGTGGGATATGCAGGAACAACGCGTCGATCGAGGCGCGAAACCGGGCGAGGTAGTCGGGCAGGCGAAAGAAGGCGCCCTCCCACACCGGGACCACGTCATAGGTGATGTCGGAATGGGTCAGCCCCCAGTCGAGCACCGAGAGCTTGGCCTCGGAGATCGGCATGAGGCTGCCGGCCATCTGTGCGGCGCCGTGGGTATAGTCGGACATGTCGGTGGCTCCTTGATACCTGTGTCACGCGGGAGCCTGCATGAGCTTGATCGGGCTGGCAAGGGGCGGGTTTGCGGGCGGCGTTTCGGCTGCCCGGCTTTGGTACGGCCTGTTGGTGTGGTCTGTCGCGCAGGGGCGCTATCCCATCACGTCCTGCGCCGCGAGGATCAGCGTATCGGCGAGCCAGTCACAATCCGCAAGCGTCAGGCGCGCGGGCAGGCGGGCATCGCAGGCACGCATCAGCATGGCGCGGGTCTGTGGCAGTTCGGGCGTGTCGCCGGGGATGAATTGCCAGTTCCAGAAGGCACGCGCATTGTCGGTCGAGAGGCCGAACACCTGCACCTTGACGCCACGCGCGGCGGCGGCTTTGGCGAAGGCTTCGACCGCATCGTCGCTCATGTCGCAGAGGTTGAACTGGATCGAATCCGGTGCGCGATCCTCTGGTGGGAGGGCATCGGGCACAGTCATCCATGGCGAGGTGTTGATCCGGGCGGCAACATGGTCATGGTTGCGCCGCCCGTCGCGCACCCGGCGCGGAATTTCGGGGATTTGCGGGCGGATCACCGCCGCCGACAGGTTGCCCATGCGCAGGTTATAGAGCGGCAGTTGGTTCTGCCAGCGGGCAAAGGCCTGTTCCAGCTCGGCAGAGTTATCGCCGGGCGCAAGGTGCTTGGCCCAGTTATGTTCATACGCGCCGGACATGATAACGGCGCGGGCCACAAGATCGGCGTCATCCGTCACAAGGATGCCGCCTTCGCCCGCGTTCAACAGCTTGTAGGACTGGAACGAGAAACAGCCGATCCGCCCGATGGTGCCGATATTACGCCCGGACCATTGGGTGCCAAGAGAATGGGCTGCGTCTTCGATCACGGGGATGTTGCGGGCGTCACACAGCGCCATGATCGCGTCCATATCCGAGGTATGACCGCGCATATGCGAGATGATCACGGCAGAGATGTCATCGTCGAGCCTCGTGGTAAAATCGGCGATGTCAATGCGATAGTTTGCACCGACCTCGCAGAGGACAGGCACACAATCGGCATGCACCACCGAGGAGGGGACGGCGGCAAATGTGAAACCGGGGATCAACACGCGCGCGTCCCGCGGCAGGCCAAGCGCCTTGATCGAAAGGAAAAGAGCGGCCGAACATGACGACACGGCGAGAACATATTTCGAGCCGAGATGGGCTGCGAACTCGCGCTCTAACAAGGCGACCGGCGCGTCTTGCGACGCGGTATAGCGGAACAGATCGCCAGAGGTGAGCAGGCGCTCGATCTCGTCGCGCGCGGCGGGGGGATCGGTTCAGCGTCATAGACATTGGGAGCGGGGGCGGCAGCCGGAGAGTGGATTGTCATTCTCGTTCAGGTTTCCCGAAAGTTATTTTCGGATTTTCTAAACGATATTGAAGGCTATGGGAAGGGTTCAATAGCGCCATGAGATCGCAGGTGCGCCAGTGCGGGCGCCTCCAAATGAACGCGGCCTTGCAGGCTATCACCCGGCGACAGGTGTTCGCCTTTGGTTAGAGATTTTCCGCCCGCCCCTTCATCTGACTGAAAATATCCCGGGGGGTGTGGGGGGCTGGCCCCCACCTTTGCCTATTTACCTGCGGTGTAGCGGCGGATCAGACCTGCGGCACGATCAGAGTGAGACCGTCGAGATCGTCGGTGGCTTCGATCTGACAGGAAAGGCGCGAGGTGGTTTGGCGTTCGGATTCGGCGACGTCGAGCATGGCGTCTTCGAAATCATCCGCGCCGCCGGTTTTGTCGGCCCAGTCCTGCGCCACATAGACATGGCAGGTGGCACAGGAGAGCGTGCCGCCGCATTCACCGATGATGCCGGGCACATTATTGTCGACTGCGGCCTGCATCATGTTGGTGCCATTTGCGACCTGTGCTGTGTGTTCGGTGCCGTCGGGGAGAATCCAGGTGACGTTCATATCGGGTCTCTTTCTTTCGGGCCGGGGCGCGCGGGGTGAGGGCGGGAGCCTCCGGCGGGAGTATTTCAGGGCAAGATGAAGGGGCGGGCGAAAATTTTAGACAAAGTGGACGTAGAAATCGCGCAGGGCGTCGCCTTCGAGGTCTTTGGTTTTCTTGACCTCTTTTTCCTTCATGAAGATGTGGTTGTCGCACAGGAGTTGTCCTACGGCCTGTGTCAGCGCCGTGTCGGCGGCGAGGTCGGCGGCGGCGCCTTTGAGCGTGCTGGCGGTGCTTTCGGTGGCGTCGGTTTTGTCAAAGCCGTCGCCGGTTTCAATGGGCGGTAGGTCATAGCTGTTTTCAAAACCTAGGCGCGCGGCTTGGAGCACGGCGGCGGTGGCGGTGTAGGGGTTGGACGAGGCATCCGCCATGCGATGTTCGAGCCGCGCCTTGGCGCCGCCTTCCGAGCTTATCCGCGTGGTGACGTTGCGGTGGTCGCCGCCCCAGTTTTTCCAGAAGCCCGAGAGCGAGCCGGGTTGCAGGCGTTGATAGGAGTTGGCGGTTGGCGCGATCAGGCCCGCGAGCCCTTTGTGGTGGTGCAAGAGCCCGGCGAGGCAGCCACGCGCGAGGTCGTTCATGTGATCGGGGCCGCCCTCTGGCCCGGAGGAGAGCGCGTTGCCGCCGCTTTGATCGGCGAAGGAAAAGTTGATGTGCATGCCCGAGCCGCCGGCTTCGGCGATGGGTTTGGGCATGAAGGTGAGCAGGATGCCATGTTCGAGTGCGATTTCACGCGCCATCAGGCGGAACAGCACGATATCATCCACCGCTTTGACCGCGTCATCGAAGGTCAGCACATATTCGAATTGCGGGCTATCATATTCCGCCGTGATCATTTCGAGGCTAAAGCCGAGGTCTTCGGCCGCCTCCCAGATGGCATCATTGAAGCGCAGCGGGTCAGAGAACGGCCCGGTGCCATAGACCACGCCGCCGGGGGTGTCATAGGGCTCTAACCGCCCATCAACGCCGGCCTGAAGCGCGAAACATTCCAGTTCGATCCCGACCTTGGGGGCGAGGCCATGTTTGCCCCAATCGGCCACGGCCCGTTTCAGGGCGGTGCGCGGGCACATCGGCAGGGGGGCGCCTTGGTGGTCATAAAGATCGCCGAGGACGATCTGGGTGTTGTCTTCCCAGCTGTCGCGGATTTCGTCGTGCAGCCAGCGCAGTTCCATATCAGGGAGGCCATCCATCATCATCGCGCCGGGGGCGGGGAGGAGGTCTTTGTCGTAGTGCACGCCGAAGGTCGAGCGGCAGAGCCGCGTCGAGGCGTCGGCGATTTTGGAGCCGGGCAGGTATTTGCCACGCATGATCGACAGGTGGTCGCAATAGAGGGCGCGAAGGCGGGGTTTCATGGGTAGTTCTCCCTTTGGTGTTTTGGCGACCTCTGCTGGGTCTTGGCGGCCATTTTGGGCCTTTTGGTCTTGGGTGCGGTCAGGCGCGCGTGATGCGCACGGGTAGCTTTTTGATCCCGCCGACAAAGTTGGAGCGCAGGAATTCGTGTTCCCCGTCAGCTTGGATGGATTTGAGCCGTTTGGCCAGTTCCTGAAACAACACGCGCACTTCGAGCCGCGCCAGCCACATGCCGAGGCAGACATGCGGGCCGCCCTGACCGAATGACATGTGTTTGTTATTGGTGCGCGCGAGGTTCACGCGGAAGGGGTCGTCGATCACCGTCTCGTCCCGGTTGGCCGAGGCCCACCAGAACAGCACCTTGTCGCCTTCGCGGATGGTTTTGCCGTGCATCTCGTAATCCTGTGTCGCGGTGCGGCGGAAGTAGAGCGCAGGCGTGGCCCAGCGGATGATCTCATCCGGGGCGGTGTCCCAGATATCGGCGTGTTTCATCTGATCGAGGAGTTCGGGCTGGTGGCACATGGCCTGAATGCCCGCGGCGATGGAATAGCGGGTCGTATCATTGCCCGCCGCGACCAGCAGGCAGAAGAAATTGCGGAACTCTTCATCGGTGATGGTCGAGCCGTCCTTGGCCGGTTGCCGGATCAGGTGCAGCACGCCGGAGGTGTCGCCCGAGGCGTCTTTGCGCGCCATCAAATCCTTGGCGTAGCTATAAAGCTCGGCCCCGGCGGGGGAGTTAAAGGGCATCATGCGGAATTCATCGGTCGTCATCTTGTCGAGGACGTGATCGGTGAAATCGGGATCGGTGTTGGCGATGAGCGCGTCGCCCTTTTCCACCAGCCAGGGCAGGTCTTCGTCGGGTAGGCCGACGATGCGGCCCAACATGCGCATGGGCAGTTGGCGGGCGATGGTTTTGGTGGCGTCAAAGCTGTCTTGGGCCAGCGACTCGTCAAGAATTTCGTTGCAAAGTGTGCGGATTTCTTCTTCGAACTGGGCGATCACCGGCTTGGAGAATGCCTTGGCCACCTTGATGCGGGTTTGCATGTGTTCGGGGGGATCGGTTTCCTGAAAGGTGCGGCGGGCGAGGTATTCTTCGTAGGATTGATCCTCCATCCGGATGCCACGGGCCGAGGAAAACACGGCGGTGTTGCGGTTCATCGCGGTGATGTCGGCGTTGCGGGTGATTGACCAGTAATCCTCGCCCTGATCGTATGGTGTCCAATGCACGGGATCGTCGCGGCGCAGACGGGCGAAGGTGTTGTGAGGCGCGCCGGTGGCGAATGTGTCGTGGCTGCTGAGGTCGGCATGGCCGTCATCGGTAGGGGTCCAGACTGTCATCGCGTCGCCTTTCGGGCTGGGATTCGGGTTGTTGTATTGTTAAGTATATTGTAGGTTCCTCAAAATATGCAAAAGGAAAATGCGCAGATGAGAATCGCGGTTCTGATGACCAATACGGATGAAAGCGATTTCGCCCATGGCTGGCCTTTGGACGGAGAGAAGTTTCCGAACATGGTGCGCTTGGCGCGGCCCGATTGGGAGTATGTCGTTTATTCGGTCAAGGATGGGGTGTTTCCGACCAGCCTTGAGGGGATTGATGGCGTGATGATCACTGGATCGCCCGCGTCGGTCAATTCCGGCGCGCCGTGGGTGGCGCAGTTGGAGGCGCTGGTGCGGGATTTGGTGGCCGCGCGTGTGCCGGTGTTTGGCGCTTGTTTCGGGCATCAGGTGATCGCCAAGGCGCTGGGCGGGCGGGTTGAGAAGAACCCCGATGGCTGGGTCTTTGGCAAGGTCGAACAGCGGATGCGCGACGGGCGGGTGATGCCGATCTATGCCAGCCATCTTGAGCAGGTCAGCGTGTTGCCGGAAGGCGCCGATGTGGTTGCCGAGGGGCCGGGCTGTGGCGTGGCGGGTTTTGTGATCGGGGATCACGTTTTGACAACGCAGTATCACCCGGAGATGGAGCCGGAGTTTGTCGAGGCGTTGATTGACGAATTGGCCGAGGAGGTTGGCCCGGAGGTGACCGCGCGGGCGCGAGAATCGCTCGGGAAGGCGCCGGATATGGCGGCTTTGGCGGAGTGGATTGCTGAATTTTTAGAAGGAAAATCAGTGAATTGACGGCGGTTTGTAGTGGGGGCCACCTTAAGGGTGCCTCAATCAAGTGCTGCGAGCAGGTCGAGGGCTGTGACGTGGTCAAAGCTTACGTGGGCGTCCATTGCGGCTTCGGCCTCGGCCGGTTTGCGGGCGGCGATGAGGGTGGCGATCTCGCGGTGTTCGCGGGCTGAGGTGGCGATCACACCGGCGTAGTGATAGCGGGCGCGATAATAGGCCA
This sequence comes from Rhodobacteraceae bacterium D3-12, assembly GCA_025916135.1. Classification (NCBI taxonomy): domain Bacteria; kingdom Pseudomonadati; phylum Pseudomonadota; class Alphaproteobacteria; order Rhodobacterales; family Roseobacteraceae; genus Phycobium; species Phycobium rhodophyticola. The sequence goes on from CP104793.1 coordinate 1,604,343, forward strand.
TGAGCTTGCGGGCGTTGGTCTTGATCATCTCAAGCAGGAACGGGTTGCCGGCGGCTTCGGCCACGGCGCGGTGGAAGTCGAGGTTGAGCTGGTAATAGCGGTCCGGCGCCGCGTCGCCATGGGCGGCGGCGTGGGCCTCGCAGGCGGCGGTGGCCGCTTCGAGCGCGGCGGCGTGGGACTTCGACAGGCGGCGGGCAGCGAGAGCGGCGGCCTGACCTTCGAGCTTGGCGTGGACTTCGAGAATGGCGAGGAATTCTTCGAGGGTTGGCTTGAAGACGGTCGCGCCCTTGCGCGGGTTGCGGGTGATGAGGCCCATGGATTCGAGCCGGATCATCGCTTCTCGCACCGGAGTGCGAGACACGTCGTGGGCGTCGATGAGCGCCTGTTCTTCGATGGTGTCACCGGGAGCGTAATGGCCGGTGTCGATTCCGGCGACTATTGCTTCGATAAGGGTGTCGGTTTGTCCTGCCATAGGGGAATTAGGCGCGATTGTGTGTATTTGTAAAGGGGTTACGTATATTTAGCGGCGGGAGGGGTGCGCGCCATGATGGGCGGCAGCCCTGCGCCTGCCTTGCCGGTCTGGGAGGTCTCTGCGCAGAAGGGCGCTCCGGCCTTTCGCGCCGCAACATCTTGTAGTAAGAGGCGCGAAACAACCAAATGAGCGGTGCCCTATGACGGAAATGCCTGATGTGCGCGGGAAGCTAATCGCGGATCGGTTGTTGAGTGAGCTGACGTGGCTGCGCGTGGGTGGGCCGGCGGATTGGCTGTTTATGCCTGCGGATGTTGAGGATCTGGCGGCATTTCTGACAGAGCTTCGGCCGGAGGTGCCGGTGTTTGCGATGGGGGTTGGCTCGAACCTGATTGTGCGCGATGGCGGGATGCGCGCCGTGGTGGTGCGTATGGGGCGCGGGTTCAACAAGATCGAGATTGAGGGCAACCGGGTGCGGGCAGGCGCGGCGGCGCTGGATGCGCATGTGGCGCGGAAGGCTGCGGACGCGGGGCTTGATCTGACGTTCCTGCGCACCATTCCGGGGAGCATTGGCGGCGCGGTGCGGATGAATGCGGGCTGTTACGGGCCCTATGTGGCGGATGTTTTTGTCGACGCGCAGGCCGTCACGCGGGCGGGCGAGATTATCACTCTGACGGCCGAGGATTTGCAGTTTCGCTATCGCCAGACGGACTTGCCCGAGGGCGCTGTGATTGTTGCGGCTACGTTTGAAGCGCCAGGCGGCGATCCGGCGGAATTGAGCGAACGCATGGAGGCGCAGCTTAAGAAACGCGACGAGACCCAGCCGACCAAGGAGCGCAGCGCGGGGAGCACATTTCGCAACCCTGCGGGGTTCTCCTCAACCGGGCGGGCGGATGACAGCCATGAGTTGAAGGCGTGGAAGGTGATCGACGACGCCGGAATGCGCGGCGCGCGCGTTGGCGGCGCGCAAATGAGCGAGAAACATTCCAATTTCCTGATCAATGCCGGGCAGGCATCTGCCGATGATCTGGAAACACTGGGCGAGGCGGTGCGAAAAAAGGTTTACGAAACAAGCGGTATCACGCTAGAATGGGAAATCATGAGGGTCGGCGAACCGGCCCCGGGTGAATGACAGGCACATTCATATAACGACAACAAAAGGGCCACCTTAAAGGCCCGGTGAATCTGAGGCGGTGTATTCGGGATGTCGGGCAGGACAACCCCCAGAGTGGCAATGTTGATGGGCGGCTTTTCGGCCGAACGCGAGGTGTCTTTGTCGACCGGCAAAGAATGCGCCATCGCGCTTCGCGGGGAAGGCTTTGACGTGGTTGAGGTTGACGCAACGCGCGATCTTGCCCAGCAATTGACAGAGGCCGCGCCGGACGTGGTGTTTAACGCGCTACACGGCCGTTGGGGAGAAGATGGATGCGTGCAGGGGCTGCTGGAATGGATGGGCATGCCCTATACCCATTCGGGGGTCTATGCGAGCGCGCTGGCGATGGACAAGCAAAAGGCCAAGGCAGCCTATGTTGCCGCCGGATTGCCGGTGGTCGAGAGCCTGTTGGCGCCCAAAGATGAGGTTATGGCGGGCCATATGATGGCGCCGCCCTATGTTGTGAAGCCGTTCAACGAGGGCTCCTCTGTTGGAGTTTATCTGGTGAACGAGGCCGCCAACGGCCCGCCGCAACTGTCAGCAGACATGCCCGAGATCGTGATGGTCGAGGCCTTTGCTCCGGGCCGCGAGATGACGACATCGGTGATGGGATCGGGCGAGGGCAACCCCGGTGCGCTGACTGTGACCGATATCCTGACCGATGGCTGGTATGATTATGACGCCAAATACAAGGAAGGCGGATCGCGCCATGTATGCCCGGCGGATATCCCCGACGAGATTTTCAGCGCCTGCATAGATTATGCCACCCGTGCGCATGACGTCTTGGGGTGTCGCGGTGTGAGCCGGACCGATTTCCGCTGGGACGAGGCGCGCGGGCTGGACGGGTTGGTTTTGTTGGAGACCAACACCCAGCCGGGCATGACGCCCACGTCTTTGGTGCCCGAACAGGCCGAGGCCTGCGGCATCAGCTTTGGTGAGCTTTGTGCGTGGCTGGTGGAGGATGCGTCATGCAACAGGTGACGATTGATAGCGTCCGGTCAGGCAAGCGGTTGGAGCTGCGCAAGGATCAGCGGGTTGAAGCGGGCAGCGCCCAGCCGGTCGCGGCGAGCGTGTCCAAGGCCGATCCGGCGCCGAGCCGCTGGGCGTATCGGTTGAACCGGTTGTGGCTGACCCCGGCGTTTCGCAAGCTGGTGCGCATTGGCCTGCCGTTCAGCGCGGCGCTGGTTGCGGGAACGATCTATTTCGCGGATCAGGACCGGCGCGATGCGATCACATTGGCGATTGCCGATCTGCGCGAGGAAATTCACACCCGGCCCGAATTCATGGTCAACCTGATGGCCATCGACGGGGCCAGCGTGGGTGTCAACGAAGACATCCGCGAGATTGTGCCGGTCGATTTCCCGATCTCGTCCTTTGATCTTGACCTTGAGCAGATGCGGGTGGATATCGCCGGTCTCGCTGCGGTCAAGGAGGCGAGCCTGCGCATTCGCAACGGCGGCGTGCTTCAGATTGATGTGGTCGAGCGTGAGCCGGTCGCGCTCTGGCGCTCGCCCGATGGGCTGACGCTGGTGGATCGCGACGGGGTGCAGCTTGCCCCGGTGGCGCGGCGCGCGGAGCGGGGGATTTGCCCTTGATCGCGGGCGCGGGGGCCGAGGCCAAGATCGAAGAGGCGTTGCGCCTGTTTGCGGCGGCCAGCCCGTTGAACGACCGGGTGCGCGGGTTTGTGCGCATGGGCGAGCGGCGTTGGGATCTGGTTCTGGATCGGGGCCAGCGGATTATGTTGCCTGAGCAGAATGCGGTGCAGGCGTTGGAACGGGTGATCGCGCTGAGTTTGGCGCAGGATATGCTGGCGCGGGATCTGGTTGCGGTTGATATGCGGCTGGCCCAGCGGCCGACCATAAGAATGAACAAAGCGGCCATCGAGAATTGGTGGAAAATCCGCGAAACATCGGTGGGGAATGACTGAGAGATGATCGAGCTTTATGAATCCCAGCGGGCGATGCGCAACATGCGCAAGGCGGCGATGCAACGCGGTGTTGTGGCCATTCTGGATGTCGGCAGTTCCAAGATTGCCTGTCTGGTTCTGCGCTTTGACGGCGCCGATCCGGCGGGGGGCGATGTTGGGTCGCTGGCCGGGCAGGCGGGGTTCCGGGTGATCGGTGCGGCGACCACGCGGTCGCGCGGGGTTCGTTTTGGCGAGATCGACACGATGGGCGAGACCGAGCGCGCCATTCGCACCGCCGTTCAGGCCGCGCAGAAGATGGCACAGGTCCGGGTTGATCATGTGATCGCTTGTTTTTCGGGGGCCGAGCCGCGCTCTTACGGGTTGGCGGGTGAGGTCGATTTGGACGGCACGGTGGTGACCGAGCAGGACGTCAGCCGGGTGTTGAGCGCCTGTGATGTGCCGGATTACGGCGACGGGCGGGAAGTTTTGCACGCGCAACCGGTGAACTTTGCGCTGGATCATCGCAGCGGCCTGTCCGATCCGCGCGGGCAGATGGGCGCAAAGCTGGCCACAGATATGCATATGGTGACAGTGGATGCAGCGGCGATCCAGAATTTGGCGCATTGCGTGCGCCGCTGTGATCTTGAGCTGGCGGGAATTGCGTCGTCGGCCTATGTGTCGGGTGTTTCGGCGCTGGTTGAGGACGAGCAGGAGCTGGGCGCGGCCTGTATCGACATGGGCGGCGGGTCGACCGGCGTTTCGATTTTCATGAAAAAGCACATGATCTATGCCGATGCGGTGCGCATGGGCGGCGATCACGTGACCAGTGACATTTCGATGGGGCTTCAGGTGCCGCTGACCACGGCGGAGCGGATCAAGACGTTTTATGGCGGCGTGATGGCCACGGGGATGGATGATCGCGAGATGATCGACCTTGAGGGCGAGACCGGCGATTGGGAACATGACCGCCGTCAGGTAAGCCGCGCCGAGTTGATCGGGATCATGCGGCCACGGGTTGAGGAAATGCTGGAAGAGGTGCGCGCGCGCTTGGATGCCGCCGGGTTTGAGCATTTGCCGAGCCAGCAGATCGTTTTGACCGGCGGTGGATCGCAGATACCGGGGCTGGATGGGCTGGCGTCAAAAATTCTCGGCCAGCAGGTGCGGCTGGGACGGCCCTTGCGGGTGCATGGGCTGCCACAGGCGGCGACGGGACCGGGGTTTGCCAGCGCGGTGGGCATGTGCCTGTTTGCGGCGCATCCGCAGGATGAGTGGTGGGATTTCGAGATCCCGGTTGATCGCTACCCCTCGCGATCGCTTCGCCGCGCGGTGAAGTGGTTCAAGGACAACTGGTGAGCCGGAGACGAATTCTTTTGAAGAATTCGGTCAAAAATCCTTGGAGGATTTTTTGGCGTTTTCTTGGAAAGAAAACGGGGCGACGTCTGCTGCGAATTTCGGTTCCCTGTGGAAAAGTTGCGTGTTAGGTTTGAGATAAGCTGCGCAGATGACGCGGTGCGGAGGGTCGAGCAGGGACCCCGCAAATTTGAAGATTCGTTTGAGCCGCATGGGGGCCATCCGTGCGGGGCGAATCTATGATTGTGTTCGCTTCGTGAAAATCCGCAATATCTGCCACGATCGGCGAAATCCCGCGTGAATTGCGACAAATAACCACCATATTTTGTGCAAAACCTGTGTTTTTTGGGTGACGTTGAGGGCCTCATTCGTTAATAATAGCCCAGATTAGGCAGAAAAATCCCGCGAATGCGGGTCTCAGACATCAGGCGGACAGTAACCATGACATTGAACCTCACCATGCCCGGACATGAAGAGTTGAAGCCCCGTATCACCGTGTTTGGTGTCGGCGGCGCAGGCGGTAACGCGGTCAACAACATGATCGCGAAGCAATTGGAAGGCGTGGAATTCGTCGTTGCCAATACCGATGCGCAGGCGCTGCAACAAAGCCAGTCGGCGGCACGTATCCAGATGGGGATCAAGGTTACGGAAGGGCTGGGCGCGGGGGCGAAAGCCACCATCGGCGCCGCCGCCGCAGAAGAGAGCATTGAGCAAATCGTTGACCACCTGGCCGGCGCGCATATGTGCTTTATCACCGCGGGCATGGGCGGAGGCACCGGCACCGGGGCCGCGCCGATCATCGCACAGGCCGCACGCGAGCTGGGTGTTTTGACCGTTGGTGTTGTGACCAAGCCGTTCCAGTTTGAAGGCGGTAAGCGGATGAAGCAGGCCGAGGATGGTGTTGAAGCCCTCCAGAAGGTTGTTGATACGCTGATCATCATTCCCAACCAGAACCTGTTCCGTCTGGCCAACGAAAAAACCACATTTACCGAAGCGTTTTCGCTGGCGGATGATGTTCTGTACCAAGGCGTTAAGGGCGTGACCGACTTGATGGTTCGCCCCGGGTTGATCAACCTCGACTTTGCCGATGTGCGCGCCGTGATGGACGAGATGGGCAAGGCGATGATGGGCACAGGCGAAGCCGATGGCGAAGATCGCGCCACACAGGCTGCCGAGAAGGCAATTGCCAACCCGCTGCTCGACGAAATCTCGCTCAAAGGGGCGAAAGGCGTTCTGATCAACATCACCGGCGGGCATGACCTGACGTTGTTTGAACTCGACGAAGCGGCGAACCGCATTCGTGAGGAAGTGGATCAGGAAGCCAACATCATCGTTGGCAGCACGCTGGACGAAGGCATGGAAGGCGCGATGCGCGTAAGCGTTGTGGCCACCGGCATTGATGCGAGCGAAATGGTGCATGACATTCCGGTGCCGCGCCGCAAGCTGTCCGAGCCGCTGAAGCCGACCGTTTCGGCAGAAGAGGAAGCACCGCGGGATGAGCGCCCGCAAGTGGCCGCTGCTGCTGCCACCGCCGCAGTTGCGGCGACGGCTGAGCCGGAACCGTCGTTGTTTAACGAGCTGGAGCCGCAAGTGGCTGCGCCGGAAGAGCAGGCGGAAGAGTTCTTTCACGAGCAAGCTGCACCTGCTGCGCCTGCCGCACGGGACGACGATGGTCTGCCTGCGCCGGCCTATCGCCCGCAGGTTGCTGCGTTCCAGCCGCAAGCCGATGCAATCGACGCCGACCCGGAAGAGTTTGTGGCGCCGACGGCTCCGGCCCCCGGCACACCGAGCCCGGATGCGATGGCCCGCCTGAAGGCTGCCGTGCAGCGCGCGCCCGGTTCGGCGCAAACTGAGCCGCAACAACAGCAGCCGCACGCCCAAGCCCAAGAGCCCGCCGCGCAGGATGCGGAAAAGCCGCGCTTTGGCATCAACTCGCTGATCAACCGGATGACCGGCCATGGTGCCGATCAACCGCAAGCCCAGCCGCAACAAGCGCCACGTCAGCAGCCGCCGGTTCAGAGCCAACCGCGTGCCCAAGTGGCCCAGCCAAGCGTGCAAGCGCCGAGCCCGGCAGAAGAAGCCGAGCAGGAGCGGATTGAAATTCCCGCCTTCCTGCGCCGTCAGGCGAACTGAAACAAAGGCGCAAAAAGCGCCCTTGACCACGCGTCAGATTGAACAAAGAAGCCCGCCGGAAACGGCGGGTTTTTCTTTTGTTTGCAAGTGCTTGCCGGGAAAGTGGCGAAGTTCTGCCTATGCCGGGGAGGGGTTGTTTCATTGCCGTTACAAAGAGTGAATTGAGGCAGGCTGTGGCGTCTATTATGTTTACGCCAACGGCAAGCATGACTTGCGCAAATCCGAGGTTCTTCGTGCAGACGACGATCAAATCATCCATCACCTTTCACGGCGTAGGCCTGCATTCGGGCAAGCCGGCGCGTTTGGTGATCCATCCGGCTTCGGCCGAGCATGGCATCTGGTTCAAGCGCAGCGATATTCATATCGGTGATACGCTTGTGCCCGCCCGTTGGGACGCCGTGAACCAGACCCCGCTTTGCACGCGGATCGAAAACGCCAAAGGTGCGAGCGTTTCTACGATTGAGCATGTTATGGCCGCTCTTGCCGGATGTGGTGTGCATAATGCGCTGATCGAGATTGATGGGCCGGAAGTGCCGATCCTTGACGGCAGCGCCGCGGCGTTTGTGCGCGGGATCCTGTCGCGCGGCATCGTTCAGCTTCGCGCGCCTGTGCGTGCGATTGAAATTCTGGAGCCGGTTGAGGTGCGCAATGGCGACGCCTGGGCACGGCTTGAGCCGGGTCGGGTTCTGAGCATTGATTTTTCGATCGAGTTTGACGACGCTGCGATTGGCGCACAGCGCAAGTCGTTGAACATGTCGAACGGAACCTTTGTGCGCGAACTTTGCGATAGTCGCACCTTCTGTCGTCAGGCGGATGTGGATGCGATGCGCGAGCAGGGGCTTGCCCTTGGTGGGACGCTGGACAATGCGGTTGTGGTCGATGGTGAAAAAGTGCTGTCGCCCGGTGGTTTGCGCCACGACGACGAAGCCGTGCGCCACAAGATGCTGGATGCTTTGGGCGATTTGTCGCTTGCTGGTGCGCCGATTATCGGGGCGTATACCGGGCACCGCGCGGGGCATGCGTTGACCAATGATTTGCTGCGCAAACTGATGCAGACGCCCGGCGCGTTCAGTATGGTTGTATGTGACCGCGATACGGCTGCACATTTGCCCGGTGTCGGGGCGCATATGGGCGAAATCCCCGCTGTCGCCTAGGCCAAAATACGTGGCGCGGCAGCACCGACTTGCAAAAATAATTTCGACATTGGGGAAATCTGGTCCTGTGAAGGCGTCAAAGGCGTTTTGCACCGGAATTTTCTGTGCTAGGAAGCATTCCAAAGGGGCGAGCAGCCCAAGGGTTTGTTCGAACGAAGGGTAAGATCGGGCATGACAGGCGGTGTAATCCGGGCAAGTCTGCTGAGTGCAGTATTGGCGACGACCATGGTTTCTGGCTGTGGTGGGACCGCTGATGCCGTGCGCCGGGGCGACATTCCGATTGAGACGTTCTCCGCTGAGCAGATTTATGAACGTGGTGAATACGAGCTGAACCGCAATCAGGCGGGCGAAGCGGCGCATTACTTTGGTGAAGTTGAACGGCTTTACCCTTATTCCGATTGGTCCAAACGCAGTCTGATCATGCAGGCCTATGCCTATCATCAGGACAAGGACTATGAGAACAGCCGCGCCAGCGCACAGCGCTATATCGACTTTTACCCGACCGATGATGATGCGGCCTATGCGCAATATCTTCTTGCGCTGAGCTATTACGACCAGATTGACGAAGTTGGCCGCGATCAGGGGCTGACGTTCCAGGCGTTGCAGGCGCTTCGTGTGGTGATCGAGCGCTATCCAGATAGCGAATATGCGCGCTCGTCGGTGTTGAAATTCGATCTGGCCTTTGACCATCTGGCGGCCAAGGAGATGGAGATCGGGCGCTATTACCTGCGCCGTGACCATTACACCGCTGCGATCAACCGTTTCCGCGTTGTGGTTGAGGATTTCCAGACCACGACCCATACCGCCGAGGCGTTGCACCGGCTGGTTGAGGCCTATCTGTTGCTTGGTCTGACGGATCAGGCCCAGACGGCGGGGGCGATTCTGGGCCATAACTTCAAGGGCACCGAATGGTATGAGGACAGCTACAAGCTTCTTACCGGGCGTGGGCTTGAGTTGAAGGCGGCTGGTGATAACTGGTTGCGCCAGATTTATCGTCAGATGATTAAGGGCCGCTGGCTCTAGGCGCGGTGGGGTGAAACCCCACCCTACGGGGTGAACGGGATGCTGCGCAGCCTTGAAATTCGGGACATGTTGATCATTGACCGGTTGGAGCTTGAGTTCCAGCCGGGCTTGAATGTGCTGACCGGTGAGACCGGAGCAGGCAAGTCGATCCTGCTCGATTCGCTGGGGTTTGTTCTGGGCTGGCGCGGGCGGGCGGAATTGGTGCGCGCCGGGGCCGAGCAGGGCGAGGTGATTGCCGAGTTCGCATTGCCCGAGGGGCACGCCGCACATGATATCCTTGAGGAGGCCGGGTTGCCGGGGGGCGAGGAGCTTATCCTTCGGCGGATCAACACACGTGACGGGCGCAAGACCGCTTGGGTGAATGACCGGCGCTGTTCGGGCGATGTGTTGCGGCAATTGTCCGAAGTGTTGGTCGAATTGCACGGCCAGCACGACGACCGGGGCTTGTTGAACCCGCGCGGGCATCGGCTTCTCTTGGATGAATTCGCCGGTGTTGAGGCGCCTTTGAACGCCGTGCGCGTGGCTTGGGCCAAACGGGGCAAGGCGTTGAAGGCGTTGGAGAAAGCCGAGACCGCATTGGCCGAGATGAAGGCCGAGGAAGAGTTTTTGCGGCACGCGGTTGAGGAGTTGGATACGCTTGACCCCCAGCCGGGTGAGGACGGCGAGCTTGATACGCAGCGCCGCCGGATGCAGGCCGCGGAGCGGGTGCGCGAGGATATCCTCAAGGCGCTGGAGATGCTGAGCGGGCCGAGCGGCGGTGCCGAGAGCATGGCGGGCGATGCGCTGCGCTGGCTTGAGCCGGTGACCGGAGAGGTGGACGGTGTTCTGGACGCACCGCTTGAAGCTTTGGGTCGCGGGTTGAACGAATTGGCCGAGGCAAGCGACGGGATAACACGCGCGCTTGAGGTGCTGGAATTCGAACCGCACGCGCTTGAGGCCTGTGAGGAGCGGTTGTTCGCGATCCGCGCCTTGGCACGCAAGCATGAGGTGATCCCCGACGATCTGGGCGCGTTTGCCGAAGAGTTGCGCGGGCGACTGACGGCGCTGGACCGGGGCGATGCGGATCTGGCCGAGCTGAAACGTGCGGCGGAGGCGGCGGAAGCGGGTTATGCCAGTGCCGCCGAAGCGTTGCGCGACAAGCGGGCCAAGGCGGCGGCCAAGCTCGACAAGGCGGTGATGCGCGAGTTGCAACCGCTCAAGATGGAGCGGGCGGTGTTCAGCACCGAAATGGCCGAGGCCCCGGCGGGGCCGGAGGGGATTGATGCGGTGCAATTCACCGTGGCGACCAACCCCGGCGCGCCATCTGGCCCATTGGGCAAGATCGCCTCTGGCGGCGAGTTGAGCCGGTTTCTTCTGGCGTTGAAGGCGAGCCTGTCAGAGCGCAACGCCGGGGTGACGATGATTTTCGACGAGATCGACCGCGGGGTCGGAGGGGCGACGGCTGATGCGGTGGGGCGCAGGTTGTCGGCGCTTGCCGATGGGGCGCAGGTATTGGCGGTGACACATTCGCCGCAGGTGGCGGCGCTGGCCGGGCACCACTGGCGCGTGCAAAAGCGGGTCGAAAAGGGCGTAACACTGTCGACGGTTGTGCCGCTGGACGCCGAAGAACGGGTGGCAGAGATCGCGCGGATGCTGTCGGGGGATGTGATCACCCAAGAGGCACGCGCGGCGGCAGAACGGTTGATGGGCTGAGATTGCTGGGCTGAGGTGGGCGCGGGCCCAATAAACGGGTCGCGCAAATGAAAAAACCCCGCATCCGATACCGCTAATACAATGCAGCAGAGCCGATGCGGGGCCGTAATTTTATGAAAATGCGCGCCATCAACTACACGACAACAACGCCTTGAACAAAGAACCTCTCGCCCGAAGGCCTATTCAATTCCCTTGTTGCGAAGGTGCCGAATTCGGGTCGATCTGTCATACCCCATATGGGGTAAGTTGCCATTATTCAGACAAATTCGTCTAAAATATCAAGCACATCGCTCCACTCTAGGAAGAATATGAGCTGACCCGCTTCCGCATAGGTTTTAAAGCGAATCCACGGGTAGTCCTGTTGAAACTCGGCCAGGGTTTCCGGAGAGGTCTGTGGATCTTGGAGGCCGTTGACAAAGACCACCGGGCAGCGGTTTTCGATTTGTTTGACGACACCGCTCCAATCAGAGGTTTCTTGTTCAATCACCTCGGCGGCAAAAGCGGCGTGGGCGGTGAATTCTTTGGAGAGGCTAACCTCGGAGCCGACAACCATGGCTTCGAACACTTCGGGGTCTTCAAAGGTTTTGATATCGGCGGGGCTGTCGCCATAGACGGCCTGAAGAAAGCGCCGCTTGCCGAGCTTGCGAGCGAGGGCAAAGCCCGCCTTGACCATGAATGGCAAAAGGTGCGGCGTATAGCGCGCGCCGGCGAGGATGAAGCGGTGCCATTTGTGCATCCGTTCATATTGCTCGGGGCGGGTGAGGGGCAGAATCCCGGCGCAGGCGATGATTGCTGTAACCCGATCGGGATAGCGGTTCTGGAAATGGGCGGAAAAATACACGTCGCCGCCCATCGACAGGAACGGGCAGGCGGTGACGCCGAGGTGATCAAGCAGGTGGGCGTAATCATCGGTGATGACATCGGAGAGCACGGCATTGCGCGTCAAAGGGGTGGAGTTGCCGAAACCGGGACGCACCGGCACGATGATCTTGATCCCGCGGCGCGCGGCCTCGGCCTCGGCAGAGGCGGGCCAGCGGGTGAGGCCATAGTCCTGTGGCCCAAACATGCAGGGTTTGCCCGCTGGATCGCCGAGCACAAGATAGTCAAAGCGCCGCCCATCGGGCAGCATCAGCGTGTGGTAGGGGCGCGGTTCGAGAGAGCGGAAGCCTTTGCTTTGCTCTGGTGTGGTGGCGTCTGCGGTGTCTTGGGTAAAGGTCGCCATATCCATCGTCGCAAGGGTCAGACGGATAAGCTCGGCTTGGCTTCTGGTTTCGGTTTTGGCCATCAGCGATTTAAGCTGGGAGCGCACCGTATCGACGGAGCGGCCACGCATTTCGGCGATGTCCTTGATGCCGTGGCATTCGGACAGAGCGCGCAAGACTTCGATTTCCGCCGGGGTCAGGTCGAAGACCGATTTGAGGAAGGCATCAAACCCGGCGGGCCAGATCAGTTCGGACGTGACGGCGATGACAAAGGGGGCGGATTGATCGGTGCGCAGCGCGCGAAGCTGGATCAGGATCAGGCGAGGTTGCCCTTTGAGGCGGGCGCGAAACAGGGTCGGATCATCGCGGTTCGACATGAGCAGGCGGGTGACCTGATCACCGAGCGCAGTAAGGTCATCGGGGTCGAGGGGCAGGTCGGCAAGCGTGCCTGATGCGCTGAGGCCAAGCACGGATCGCGCCGCAGGATTGACGGCGCCAATCGTATGATCGGGGTTGAGCGTAAAGCTGGCGGCGCTGTCAAAGCGGGCGACCAGTTCAACCGGTGAGCCTTTGCTTGCGTCATCCGAGGCGAGGCTGTCGAGCACTTTGGAGGCGCGGCGGAAATGGGTTTCGAAATCAATCGCGGTCAGGGCGATTGGCGTATCGAGCCCCTGCGCCCGGCGATAGGGGCTGATCATGGTTTCCCAGACGTCCAGCAACTCCTCATACCGCTCAGGGTCAATGGCCACCTCATAGAGCCGGTCAATCGCCACTTGGGCCTGTGCGTTCGGAGTGCGCTCTGTCGGCTTGTTGTCGGGCGTCTTGGCATTCATGCCGGTTCCGTCCTAATTTTGACCTTTTGGTCAGAGTAGGTCGAAGACGGTGATATTCAAAGCTCTAAAGAGGTGTGGACGTAAGGAAAATTCGTGGCTTGGCTTTGATTCTGCACATTAATTACGCGGCGGGACCAGTTTGCCGGGGTTCATGAGGTTGTCGGGATCAAGCGCCTGTTTGATCGCGCCCATGACCTGCCAGCCATCACCGTGTTCACGCGACATATAGTCGAGCTTGCCCATGCCGATGCCATGTTCGCCTGTTGCCGTGCCGCCAAGGGCGAGACCGCGTTCGACCATACGGTTCGAGGCGGCCTTGACCCGCGCCATGGCGTCGGCGTCTTGGGGATCAAACATCAGCACCGAATGGTAATTGCCATCGCCGACATGGCCAAGGATCGGGCCGTAGAGGCCGCTTTCGGCCAGATCGGCGGCGGTGTCGTTGATCGCCTGAGCAAGGTTGGAAATTGGCACGCAAACGTCGGTGACCAGCGATTTACACCCCGGCCGCGCGGCATAGATCGCATAGGCGCCATTGTGGCGCATGGTCCAGAGGGCGTTGCGATCTTCGGCGCGGGTGGCCCAGTCAAAGCCGTGGCCGTTGTGATCGGCGATGATCTCGCCAAAGACTTCGGCCATTTCGGCGACGCCGCTGTCCGAGCCGTGGAATTCGACCATCAGGTGCGGGCATTCCGGCATGGAGACCCCGGCGTAGGCGTTGAACGCCCGGACCGTATCAGCATCAAGCAGTTCGATCCGCGCCATCGACAGGCCCATCTGGATCGTGTCGATCACGGCGCGCACGGCGTCATCCACCGTGTCAAAAGCACAGATCGCGGCGGTGATTGCTTCGGGCTGGCCCTGAAGGCGCAGGGTCAGTTCGGTGACAAGGGCGAGGGTGCCTTCGGAGCCGACCAAGAGCCCGGTGAGATCATAGCCCGCCGAAGATTTGCGCGCGCGTGTGCCGGTGCGGATGATACGGCCATCGGCCAGCACCGCTTCGAGGCCAAGGACGTTGTCGCGCATGGTGCCATAGCGCACGGCGGTGGTGCCTGATGCGCGGGTCATGGCCATGCCGCCAATCGAGGCGTTGGCACCGGGGTCGACCGGAAAGAACAGCCCCGTCGCGCGCAGCTCGCTGTTGAGCTCTTCTCGGGTGAGGCCGGGTTGCACGGCGACATCCATGTCGCCCTGACGGACTTCGATCACCTTGTTCATGCGCGCAAAATCGACCACAACGCCGCCCTGTTCGGCCAGCGCCTGCCCCTCAAGCGAGGTGCCAGCGCCCCAGCCGATAATTGGCACGCCATGGCGTGCACAGATTTTCACCAGTTCGGACACTTCGGCCGTTGTCTCTGGATAGGCGACTGCATCTGGCGGCGCGGCGGGAAACCATGTTTCTGAGCGGCCATGTTGCTCCAGATCGGGCTTGGACAGGCTCAGCCGTTGACCTAGGATTGTCGATAACTCATTAAGTGCTTGTTGATGGCGCATCTTTTTCCCCCGAGCGATGCCGTCGCAAGACCTTAAGGCAAGATGCGGGGCTGGGGAAGGGGAGGCAATTTCAATTTGACTAAAATACGGGGCATCTGCGGTTTATGAGCCAATCCACCCGCTCTCTGTTGCGTCAGAAGTCACGTAGCGCATGGAACGAGATGCGTCGGGGCCTTTCTGTGCTGCGCAGCAAGGGCCCGAGTCAGGTGCAGTTCTGGTTTCTGGCGCTGTTGATCGGAGTGGGCGCAGGGTTTGCGGCATTGGTGTTTCGCAAGGGGATCGACGCCTTGCAGGCCTGGGCCTATGGCACCGAGGATGTGCTGTTGCTGCACAGTTTTGCGCAAACGCTGCCTTGGATCTGGATCGTGCTGATCCCGGCGATTGGCGGGCTGGTTGTTGGGCTGATCCTTCATTTTTTCACCGATGATGGGCGGGTCCGCGCGGTGGCCGATGTGATCGAAGGCGCGGCGATGTATCAGGGCCGGGTCGAGCGGCGGGCCGGGGTTGCGTCGGCTGTGGCGTCGCTGATCACGCTTGGCACGGGCGGGTCGAGCGGGCGCGAGGGGCCGGTGGTTCATATCGCCAGCGTGATTTCCAGCTGGGTGAGCGAGCGTATCCACGCCAATGGCATCACCGGGCGCGATTTGCTGGGCTGTGCGGTGGCGGCGGCGGTGTCGGCGTCGTTTAACGCGCCGATCGCGGGGGCGTTGTTCGCGCTGGAGGTGGTGTTGCGCCATTTTGCGGTGCATGCGTTCGCGCCGATTGTGATTGCCAGCGTGGCGGGCACGGTGATCAACCGGTTGGCCTTTGGGGATGTGACGGAATTCACGCTGCCGGTGGCGACGGCGTTGGAGTTTTACGCCGAGTTGCCTGCGTTTCTGATCCTTGGGTTGTTGTGCGGATTGGTGGCGGCGGCCTTGATGCGCGGCGTCTTTCTGGCCGAAGATTTTGCGAGCGTTGTGCAGGAGCGCGCGCATACCCCGCGCTGGCTTCGCCCGGCGCTGACCGGGGTGTTGCTGGGCGGGATCGCGGTGTTTTTCCCGCATATCATCGGCGTTGGCTATGAGACGACAAGCGCGGCGCTGACCGGCAAACTGGTGTTGCATGAGGCGGTGGTGTTTGCCGTGCTCAAGGTGATTGCGGTCTGTATCACCATGGCCGGGCGCATGGGCGGCGGGGTGTTTTCGCCGTCGCTGATGGTGGGTGCGCTGACCGGCTTGGCGTTTGGCCTGATTGCGACGGGGCTGTTCCCCGAGGTGAGCGGCTCGCATACGCTTTATGCGTTGGCGGGCATGGGAGCGGTGGCGGCGGCGGTGTTGGGCGCGCCGATTTCGACCACGTTGATCGTGTTCGAGATGACCGGCGACTGGCAGACCGGCCTTGCCGTGATGGTGGCGGTGAGCATGAGCACGGCCTTGGGGTCGCGTTTGGTGGATCGCTCGTTCTTTTTGACGCAACTGGAGCGGCGGGGCGTCCATCTGGCGGCGGGGCCGCAGGCCTATTTGCTGGCGATGTTCCGCGCCGTGAGCCTGATGAAACCATTGGGGGAGCGGGAATGCCCGGAGGAAGAGGCGCTCTGGCAGATGGTCGAGGAGGGCACCTATGTCGACGCCAACGCCACGCTGGAAACCGCAATGCCGGTGTTTGAGCGCAGCGGCGCGGCCTATCTTTCGGTGCTGAGCATCACTGGCGAGGACCGCAAGCCGGAGCTTTGGGGCGCGCTATGGCATGTAGATGCGCTCAAGGCCTATAACAAGGCGCTGGCGGCGACAGCGGCGGAAGAGCATTCGTGACAGGGTGACGGCAGGTAGGGTGGGGTTAAACCCCACCTTACGGGCGCAAGCGGTTTCAGATCCGCTCAACCGCGACTTCTTCTGTGGCGTAGAACGCCAGGTGATCCTTGATCCGCGCCACGTCTTCGCCGGGGGTTTCATAGCTCCACGCCGCGTTTTCGATGGTTTTTGATTTGGTCACGATCGAGAAATAGCTGGCGTCACCTTTCCAAGGGCAATGGCTTGTGTGGTCGCTGGAATCAAGGAAGGCCATGGCAATGTCACCGCGCGGGAAATAGATCACCGCGGGATAGTCGCCTTCGACCAGTTCAAGCGCGTTTTTGCTTTCGCCCAGAACAGCGCCGCCGGCGCGCACGACCCATGTGCCGGGTGCACTGGTGATGGTGATTTTCGGTGCCATTGGATTGCTTCTCCCAGGATTGGACGATCTTCCGGCGAGCATAGCGGCCGGATGTTGCGAAACTATGTCAGATGGCGACGGGAAAGGACAGGACCTCCTGTCGCAACGTCGCGGCACTGTTCAGAGTGGCTCGGTTGCGGCCATGAGCCATGTCTGTGCCGCAGGGCTAACGCGTTCGAAGAGCGCATCGCGGCAGGCCATATGGTAGCGGTTGAGCCAGTCGATTTCCCCCGCATCCATCATCGCGGGCAGGATCAGCCGCCTGTCGATCGGCACGAAGGTAAGGGTGAGGAACTCATACATCGCCCGCTCGGGATCGGCGGTGGGCAGGTCGGCGGCCTCTTGCACCACGATCAGGTTCTCGATGCGGATGCCAAAAGCGCCTTCGCGGTAATAGCCCGGCTCGTTGGACAGGATCATCCCCGGTTCCAGAGGCACATGCGAGATCCGCGACAGGCGCTGCGGCCCTTCGTGCACACAGAGGTAAACGCCGACGCCGTGGCCGGTGCCATGGTTGAAGTCCTGCCCGGCAAGCCAGAGGTGATAGCGCGCCAGCGGATCAAGGTCGCGCCCGGCGAGGCCTTGTGGAAACCGCGCGCGGGAAATGGCGATCATGCCCTTAAGGACACGGGTAAAGGCGCGGCGTTCCTCTTCGCCCGGCTGACCGACCGAGAGGGTGCGGGTGATGTCTGTGGTGCCGTCGATATATTGTCCGCCACTGTCCAGCACGATCAGGTGGCCGTCTTCGAGCGTGGCATTGGTGTCTTGGGTCACACGGTAGTGGATGACCGCGCCGTTGGGGCCGGTGCCGGCGATGGTCTCGAACGAGATGTCGAGCAGCGCGTTGCTGGCGCGGCGGTGCCCTTCGAGGGCGGTGACCACGTCGATTTCGGTGATGGTGCCGGGGGATTGCGCATCAAACCATGTGAGGAATTCGACCATCGCCGCGCCATCGCGCAGGTGCGCGCCTTGGGTGGCGGCGATTTCGGCCTCGGTCTTGCGCGCTTTCGGGAGCAGGCAGGGGTCTTGGGCGAACACATAGGCGCGCCCGCTTTCCTGAAGCGCGTGAAGCGTGGCGATTGGCGCGGTTTTCGGATCGAGCCGGATGTTTCCGGGAAGCGAATGCAGCGCTGGCAGAAAGGCCGAGGGCGGGCGCAGGGTTACATCCGCGCCAAGGTGGGCCTTGAGGGTGTCATCCAGCTTGGCCGGATCAACAAAGAGCGTGACGCGCCCGTCGTCGTTGAGCACGGCAAAGCAATGTGGCACCGGGTTGCGCGGAATATCTGTGCCGCGAATGTTGAGCAACCACGCGATACTGTCGGGCAGGGTGAGGATGGCGGCCGACTGTCCCGCGTTGCACAGGGTTTCGCCCAGACGCGCGCGTTTGGCGCCATGGGTTTCCCCGGCGAGCTCGGCTGGATAGGGCGTGATGCGCCCCTGTGGTGGCGCGGGCTGATCCGGCCAGACGCGATCGACAAGGTTCTCGCAAGGGTCGAGCGTGATACCATGCGGCGCCGTGCGGAGTTCGATTGTGCTGATTTCATCCGGCGTGTGCAGCCACGCATCATAGCCAACGCGCCCGCCATTTGGCAGCATCTCGACCAGCCAATCGCCAAGCGAGGTTTCAGGCCATGGCACAGGGGTGAAATGCTCAAGATCAACCTGTTGCTTGACCTGGGTGCGATAACGCCCGTCGATAAACACTCCCGCAACATCGCAAAGCGCAGCACAAAAGCCCGCCGAGCCGGTAAACCCGGTGAGCCATGACAGCCGGTCGTCATGCGGGGCGACATATTCGCCCTGATGCGCGTCGGCGCGCGGGATGAGAAAGCCGGCCAAGCCCTCACGTTTCAACTCTTCGCGCACCTGCGCCAGTCTTGGCGGACCCTGATCCGGGCGGGCGGTATCTTCGAAACTTTGAAACATGCGGTCTCCCAAGGAACTATCTTGCGGTTGAGCCATATCGAAGCGCGAAACCCCAGTGATGTGCAAGCACAAACCGCCCCCTCCGCCGTGCTCCCTGCCACTGTTACGTCTGAAGGCAGGGGGGCACTTTGCCCACCCACCCCGCACGGCGGAGGGGGCTCTGGGCATCATCGCAAGGCGCTTGGGTTTTTTGGGTGGAAATGAGTGTTCTTGCCTAAGAAAGAAACGCAAGCTTGCCATGGAGCGCAAGTTTTCAGTTTCTTTCTTGGTAAAAATACGCAGAAAACGAGCAAGCTTGCCGCCCGCGCTGTGCGAGCGAGTGTCACACCACACTCTCTAAATTCTGGGGCCGAGCGAAGCGAGGCCCCCCCGGCGACGCCGTCAGGCGGCGCAAACCCTAGCTGGCTCTGCGGATGCCCACCATGCGCGCACGGGCGCGGGGGTCTGTGTCAAACAAGGCGGCGAGTTGTTCGGTCATCGCGCCGGCCAGTTGCTCGACATCGGTGATCGTCACCGCGCGGTCATAGTAGCGCGTCACGTCATGGCCGATGCCGATCGCCAAAAGCTCAACCGCCTTGCGTTTCTCGATCATCGCGATCACGTCGCGCAGGTGTTTTTCAAGGTAATTGGCCGGGTTCACCGACAGCGTGGAATCATCCACCGGTGCGCCATCGGAGATCACCATCAGGATCTTGCGCGCTTCAGGCCGTTGCCCCATGCGGCGGTGGGCCCATTCAGTGGCTTCGCCGTCGATGTTCTCTTTCAGCAGGCCTTCTTTCATCATCAGCCCGAGGTTGGGCCGTGCCCGCCGCCAAGGCGCGTCGGCGCGCTTGTAGACGATGTGGCGCAAGTCGTTGAGCCGTCCGGGTTGTTGCGGGCGGCCATCGTTGAGCCATTTCTCGCGGCTTTGCCCGCCTTTCCACGCGCGGGTGGTGAAGCCGAGGATCTCGACCTTCACATCGCAACGCTCAAGCGTGCGGGCCAGCACGTCGGCGCAGATCGCTGCGATCGAGATCGGGCGCCCGCGCATCGAGCCGGAGTTGTCCAGCAGCAGCGTCACCACCGTGTCGCGGAATTCCATGTCTTTCTCGCGCTTGAAGCTGAGTGGCGTTGTCGGGTTGGCCACCACGCGCGCCAGTCGCCCGGCGTCGAGAATGCCTTCTTCGAGGTCAAATTCCCACGAGCGGTTCTGCTGGGCCTGCAGGCGGCGTTGCAGCTTGTTGGCAAGGCGCGACACCGCCCCTTTGAGCGGTTCAAGCTGTTGGTCGAGATAGGAGCGCAGCCGCTCAAGCTCGGCCGGTTCGGCGAGGTCTTCGGCGGCGACCTCTTCATCGAACTCGGTCTCAAAGGCGTTGTAATCCGGGTCGGCATCCGAAATCGGTGGTGGCGGGGGTGGGTCGAGCGGGGCTTCGCCATCGGGCATCTCGGCCTCTTCGCCCATTTCCTCGTCGGCCATTTCATCCATCGAAACTTGGGCTTCGGCGGCGTCTTGTTGCTCGTCCTGGCTTTGCTCTGGGTCGGCCTCGCCGTCTTGGTCCTGGCTGTCGTCCTGACCGGTTTCGTCGGGGTTGTCCTCTTCTTCGGAGTCGTCTTCGGCTTGGTCTTCTTGATCTTCGTCGCTGGCGTCGGGGTCTTCACCGAGCTGGTCGCCATAGCCGAGATCGTCGATCACCTGCCGTGCGAAGCGGGCGAATTCGGTCTGATCGGAAAGCTTGTCTTGCAGATCCTCAAGCGTGCCACTGGCCTGTTCTTCGATGAAGCCCTGCCAGAGTTCCATGACATTGCGCGCACCGGCCGGCATGTCGCGCCCGGTGGCGAGGTGACGCACGAGATAGCCCGCCGCCGCCGCAAGCGGCGCTTCGGTACGGTCGGCAATCTGTTCATACCCGAGGCGGGAGCTGTCATTGGCGATCTTGGCGTCGATGTTGCCGGCGGTGCCGGGCATGTCGCGTGCGCCCATGGCTTCGCAGCGGGCGGTTTCCATCGCTTCGTAGATCTCGCGCGCCATGTCGCCGGGGGGGACATAGCGGGAATGGGTTTGCGCATCGTTATACTTGTGCTTCATCGCCAGCGCGTCGGCGGTGCCACGGGCCAGCAGCACCTCGTCGCGGGTCATCCGGCGGCTGACCTGTGGCAGGCGCATGGCATCGCCCGAAAGCCCCGAGGGGTCGACCGTGTAAGAGACCGAAAGCTCGGCATCATCGGCCATCACTTTGGTGGCTTCGGCGAGGGCCTTCTTGAACGGATCGGCGGGGTTTTCGGTCTGCTTTTTCATGAGGTCTGTTATCGGGCCTTGGGCGCGGCGCTGCAAGGTGGAATCACGCGGGGTCGTGGCGTAAATCTATCCCAGCAGCAGCGCGGTGCACTGTGCCATATGGCGGGTTGCAAGGCTTTGGGCGCGCGCGGCCTGTGCGGTATCGCGGCCAAAGGTGGCGCGGGTGAGCAGGGCGGCATGGGCTGCTTTTGCCTCGATCCGCCAGTTGAGCACATGGCGCGCATGGCCGGGTGGCATGACTGCGTCGAGCAGGGCAAGCATCGCTGCGCGCTCATCGCGGGTTGTTTCAGAGGCGGGGCCGTCGACCAGCCATTGATGTTCCATCAAGGCGGACAAGCGCCCCGCACAGTTTGCGAAGCGGTGCAAAAGCGGGTCGGGTGGCGCGGCACGTAGGGCTGTGGCGGGCTGTGCTGCCGTGTCAGTTGATGCCGCAGCCTGTGGCAGGGCCATCGCAAGAAAGCATGAGATGGCGAGGCAATATCCGGCGCGATGCGTTCGTAAACTGCTCATAAAGATGACTTTAGGGCAATTTTATTGCCAATCAATTCATCATTATGAAAACGCGCGCGCGTTGTGGCGCAATTACATGGCGGCGGCGACTTCGGACAGGGGGAGCCTGTCGGTGGCCAACCGAGCCAGCACATCAACATGCACGTCGAGCGCGTCGATCACGCGATAGCCGGGATCCTGCCCGTCGAACGCAAGGTTGAGGTCGGTGCCCGCAAGCACGATGGCGTCGGCGCCGTGGGTGTCGACCAATTGCTGTCCGGCCTCATAGAAGAGGGCGCGTTGGTCCGCGGTGCAATGGCCCGCGACGGCCATGTCCAAATAGGTTTGGCCGATGCTGTCGATCTGATCCTCAAGCGCGACGGCACGGGTTTTCGCAAGCTGGCCGTAGAGCCCGGTGCGCATGACAACGCGGGTGCCCAGAAGACCAACGGTGCCGATCCCTTGGGCGGCGAAATACTCATCAAGCGGAGTAACGCCAGAAACGAGCGGCAGGGGAGAGAGCGGCACGGTTTCCTCAAAGCAAAAATGCCCGCCGAGTGAGGTGATCGCGGCGCAGTCGCAGCCTGCGTCATGCAGGCGGTGGAGCAGGCGGGCATATGTTTTGGCCTGCGTGGCGCGATCATCTGCAAGGTTGGTTTTGATAAGCTCATGCACGTCGGCATGGACGATGGTGAGGTCGAGTTTACCGCCCAAGGCCTCAACCGCGGCGGTCAGGCGTTGATAGTAGACGATGGTTGCGGCGACGCCGATCCCGCCGATAAGGCCGATGTGCATGGGCTTGCTCCTTTGATCGGGAGGAGAGCGCGGATTAGTGGCGAGGTCAAGGGGGAGAGCGGTCAAGCTGTGAGGTCAGGCTGTGCGCCCGGTAGGCGGCTCAGGCGCCGGGGCAGCTTGCCACCCGCTGAAAGACCGAGAATGTTCCGCTCGCTAGATCGGTTGGAAAGGGGGATGCGGGGCCGATGCTCCACGCATCGCACCATTCGGTATAGCTGGTGCCGTCTTCCCAATGCGGTTTGAACACGCCAGAGACAAGGCACATGTCGACTTGGTCGGCTTTGGCCTTTTTGACTTGCCAACAGGTGCCGGCGTAGTCTTTTGCCGGGGTTTGCAAGATGCGGTAACCGCGGCGTCCGGTGATCTTGCCAGAGGCGTCTTTGGTAAATTTGCCCCCGACCATCTGGCGCACGGCGATTGCGTAATCGCCGGGCTTGAGGGGGTTTTCTGCGGCCAGCGCGGAGGGAGAGAGAATGACCCCCACCGCAACGGCCGCAAGACGCAGCATTAGCTCAAGCTCACGCTCGCGGCGCTTTCCGGCAGTTCCTCGTCAAAGCAACGCTGGTAGAATTCCGCCACGGTCTGGCGCTCAAGCTCGTCACATTTGTTGAGGAAGGTCACGCGGAAGGCATAGCCGATATCGCGGAAGATCTCGGCGTTTTGGGCCCAGTTGATGACTGTTCGGGGCGACATAACTGTCGAGAGGTCGCCATTCATAAAGGCGGTCCGGGTGAGGTCGGCCACGGTGACCATCTGACCGATCTGCTTGCGGCCTTTGTCGGTGTTGAAATGCGGGTTCTTGGACAGAACGATCATGGTTTCCGCATCATGGCTGAGATAGTTCAGCGTGGCGACAAGCGACCAGCGGTCCATTTGCGCTTGGTTGATTTGCTGCACACCGTGGTAAAGGCCGGTCGTGTCACCAAGGCCAACGGTGTTGGCGGTGGCGAACAGGCGGAAATACGGGTGGGGTGTGATCACTTCGTTCTGGTCAAGCAGGGTCAGCTTGCCATCATGTTCCAGAATACGCTGGATCACGAACATCACGTCGGCGCGGCCGGCGTCATATTCATCAAACACGATCGCGGTGGGGTGGCGCAGCGCCCAAGGCAGGATGCCTTCGTGGAATTCGGTGACCTGCTTGCCATCGCGCAGTTTAATCGCGTCTTTCCCGATCAGGTCGATCCGGCTGATATGGCTGTCGAGGTTGACCCGCACACAGGGCCAGTTCAGCCGTGCCGCGATCTGTTCGATGTGGGTCGATTTGCCCGTGCCGTGATAGCCCTGAATCATCACCCGGCGATTGTGCGAGAAGCCCGCAAGGATGGCGAGCGTGGTGTCGCGGTCGAATTTATAGGTGCTGTCCAGCTCGGGGACGCGGTCTGTGGCTTCGGCGAAGCCCTTGATTTTCATGTCGGACTCAATGCCGAACACATCGCGCACCGAAATATCCTCGGTTGGTTTCACGTTGCTGTCGATGGTGCCGTCGGCCATGTCCCGAAATCCTTGTCGCGTCTTTTGAAATTATTGTCGGCCTGTGGTGCAATAATTCGCGCCCAAGGGCAAGGGGAAGCGGGCGTGACGCCGGGGCGTTTTCGCTTAAGCCTCAGGATGGGTGGTGACGTTGGGCGGATTTTCTGTTTTGGTGCGCCAATGACAACGCGCGACGACATCGAAGAAATGCTGGCCCGGTGCGCCCTGAAAGACAGGGCGGCCTTTGGCGCATTATATTCTGCGACCTCGGCGAAACTTTTTGGCGTTGCCCTGCGTGTGTTGAAGGACAGGGGCGAAGCAGAGGAAGCGTTGCAGGAGGCTTATGTGCGGATCTGGCACAAGGCCGACAGCTATAGCGTGAATGGGCTGAGCCCGATGACATGGCTGATTACGGTGATGCGCAACCTTGCGATTGACCGCCTGCGTGCCCGTCAGAGGCGCGCGGTGCCAGCCGCCGAAGACGGCGCGGCCGATTTGCTGGCCGATCCGGCACCGGGGCCAGAGGCGCAGGTCATCGCCCAAGAGGGACAGGCCCAGATCGAGGGCTGTCTTGGAGAATTGGACACCGCGCGGGCCGGGGCCGTGCGCGGGGCTTATCTGGATGGGCTCAGCTATGGCGAGCTGTCCGAGCGGTACGACGTGCCGCTCAATACAATGCGAACATGGCTGCGCCGCAGTCTGTTGAAACTTAGGGAGTGTCTGAGCCGATGAGCGTGGGCCGAGATCGCGAAGAGGACCGCCAGCTGGCCGCGGAATACGCGCTTGGCCTGCTGGATTCGGCCGAGGCGCGCGTCTTTGAGGCGCGGCTGGCGGCGGAGCCTGACTTGCGCGAAGACTATGCGCTCTGGGCTGAAAGCTTTGCAGCATTGACGGATAGCATTCCCGATCAGACCCCGCCGCGTGATGCTTTGGCCAAAATCGAGGCGGTGCTGTTTGCACCAGAGCCCAAGCCGCGCTGGAGCTTGTCGCGGTGGCTTGGCCTTGGGGTAACGGCGGCGGCGGGTTTGATGATGCTTGTGCTCTGGCTTGGTCCGATGGGTCCAGCGCCGCGACCGGATATGGTGGCGCTCTTGGCGGCGGATAGCGGTGATCTCAAGGTGAGTGCGGGCTATGTCAGCGATGAAAAGACGCTCTATCTTGATCGCAGTGTGGGGCGCCCGGCCAGCGGGCGTTCGTTCGAGCTGTGGTTGATCGAGGGCGATAACCCGCCGGTATCCTTGGGCGTTTTGCCGGATGTCGATCGGGCGTTGATCGTTGTGCCGGAGGCGCTTTCCGCTCGGATGGCGGGGGGCACGCTGGCGATTTCGGACGAACCCGAAGGCGGGTCGCCCACCGGCGCGCCGACCGGTGCGGTGCTTGCTGTGGCGCCTCTGATCACGTCGTCGTGATCGGCTGAAATCTTTTGAAACTCTTGTCTCTTGGCTGACGTGGTTGCTTGTGACCCGACCGAAAAGCGGTTGGGACCAACTTAGTTTGACAGGAGTTCAACATGACACGTTTCAAAATCACCACCACGGTTCTTGCCCTTGCGATCAGTGCTGGCGTTGCCGGTGCGGCAGGCCAGTCCGGCGACAACCCGATGGTGGGCGGCGCGGCGATGTATGCCGATAAGAACATTGTTGAGAACGCCGTAAACTCAACCGATCACACCACGTTGGTTGCGGCTGTGAAAGCGGCCGGTCTGGTTGAGACGCTGCAGAGCGACGGCCCGTTCACCGTGTTCGCACCGACCAACGACGCTTTTGGCAAACTGCCTGAAGGCACCGTGGAGAAGCTGCTTGAGCCGGGTATGAAGGACACGCTGTCCAAGGTTCTGACCTGTCATGTTGTGTCGGCCAATGCGCTGTCGGATGCCATTCAGGGAATGATCAAGGACGATGGCGGCATGCACCCTGTTCCGACCGTTGGCGGGTGCACTCTGCAAGCCAAGATGATGGGCGATACCATTGTTCTTGCTGATGAAAATGGCCGCGAAGCGAAGGTGACCATCGCCGATGTGAAACAGTCGAACGGTGTGATCCACGTGATCGACACGGTTCTGTTGCCCAAGCAATAAGACCATAGCCGACGCGCGATGACGCACCCCGTCTTGTGCCCTTTGATGGGTCGGGACGGGGTGCAGCGCCTCGGGGCAGATATGCTCAGATCACGCCGGCGCCAGCGCTGGCTGGCGTTTGGCGTGACGGTTTGAAGAGTGCCGTGAGTGCCAGTGTTAACAAGTGCTTCTTGGACCAGTTTGTATGAGTGCATCGTTTTCCAGTTGAGCAGTTTTAACGAGTGAGCCCCCCAGTTTTAACGAGTTCACGACAAGTTGCATCGCCTGTGATTGCAAGGTTGCGGGCGGTGCAGCACAACAATGAGAGCGACGAAAGAGGAGTGTCGATATGTCCAACAAGATGAACCGCCGGTTTCTGGTCGGAACCGCTTTGGCCGGGTCGGCGCTTGCGATGGCAGGGCTTAACCCGCGCCGCGCGGCGGCATTTGAAGTGACGCGTACCGACAAGGAATGGCGCGCGATGCTGACGCCGTTGCAATACAAGGTCATGCGCCGCGAAGGCACGGAACGCGCCGGTTCTTCGCCGCTCGACAAGGTGTACGACAAGGGCGTGTTCCATTGCCGGGGCTGCGATTTGCCGCTCTATTCGTCAAAGCATAAATTCGATAGCGGCACAGGCTGGCCCAGCTTTTGGAAAGCGCTGGCGAAGTCGATTGAGACCAAGCCGGACCGCACGATTTTCGGCACCCACACGGAATGCCATTGCCGCCGCTGCGGCTCGCATTTGGGGCATATTTTCGATGACGGGCCGAAGCCGACCGGCAAGCGCCATTGCATCAACGGTGTGAGTCTGGTGTTCAGGCCCGCATAAAAGGGCCCGCATAAAAGGGTATGCGCCAAAATTCTGAACAAAGATTAACGGGGCCGCGCGGTGAATTGCGCGGCCCGTTTTCGTGTTGGCGAACGGGACGTTGGGGGAGGGCGATTCCCGCCCTCGGGCGCGCCGTTGCTGCAAAGGCTGTCAGCGAGGCACAGGGGCGGGCGTGACGCATGCCCGTCCGGGGGCAGCCTGCAAGGTCAGCCTTACTTGAAGTTGCGGCTGACTTTGATCTGCTCCCAAGCCCAGACGACCTCTTGCAACTGCTCTTCCTGAGAGCGGTCGCCGCCGTTCATGTCCGGGTGCAGCACCTTGATCAGCGCCTTATAGGCCTTGCGCACTTCGACTTTGGTCGCGGTGTCCTTGACCTCAAGAATATCAACGGCGCGGCGTTCGGTCGGGGGTAGGCGGCGGCTTGTCACGCCACCGTTCTTGCCGGGGTTTTGCGTCGCATTGGCGCCCAGCACCTGATGCGGGTCTTCGATGCCAAGGCGTTCCCACGCGCGGGCCTCGGGGTCGCCCAGCGGTTTGGTCTCGCGCTCCCAGACTTTGTCCTTGGACATCTGGGCATTCAATTCCGCCTCGGTGGTGCCGTCAAAGAAGTTCCACTTGAGGTTATATTCCCGCACGTGATCCTTGCAGAACCAGAAGAATTCATCGAGCACGTCCGGCGCTTTTGGCGCACGGTATTTGCCCGGTTCATTGCAACCTTCGTGATGGCACACACGGGTAGAGGTTTCGGATGCGCCCGACATTCCACGGCGGCCACGTGGGTTTTTCTTCTTGGCAGAAGAAACGGACATATCGAAACCGAAGGGATCGGATTTGGTCATGCGCAAGCACCTTTTCGACTCGGACCAGGGAGTTTACCCTTTCCAGCAGAAACCAAAAGAGGTCAGAGGAAAAAAATTGACTAAAGAAGCGGAAATTCGCGCGGCCATTGAGGCGGCGTTTGATGTGCAAGAGATTGAAATTGTGAATGAATCCTCGCGTCATGCGGGGCATTCGGGTGATGATGGGTCGGGCGAGAGCCACTTTGCCATGCGATTGCGTGCGCCGGAACTGGCGGGGTTGAGTCGGGTGGCGCGGCACCGGGCGGTTCACAAGGCGTTGGGCGCGCCGCTGGTGGCGTCAATTCACGCGCTGTCGCTGGACCTTGGCTAGGGGCGCGCGCGCGGTCAGCTTGGGCGGTAGGGGTCACGTGGCAGGCTGTCATCGCCTGAGCCGCCTGTTGCGTCAGCGGTTTGGTCGCTGTGGTCCGGCTCGTAAGCGGCGCTGTCGTATGGGGCGGCGTCATCTGTGACGCCAGTGTCGGTTGTGGTGCCATCTGCGGCGTCGTGAGGCGTGTCGGTGTCATAGAGCGAGTCGGTGGCCGGGGTTGGATCGGGCGCGGGGGTGTCTTCTATCGTTTCTTGGTGAACGGTTTCTTGTGCCTGCGCGCGCGGGCGGCGAAACACCAGCATGTCACGATAGACCGTATGCGAGCCGGTCAGCCCCTGACGTTCGTCGCAAGGCAGGGTTTCGGCGCGTTGGTATTCCCAGCCCTCTGCGCCGTGTTCGTTCATAAGCTCTTGAATTGCAAAGGAAAACCGTGCTTCGTTGGTTTTGAGCCCTTTGCTTTTGACGCCTTTGCGGGGGGCGGGAACAACCTTGTATTCATAAAGCGTCATGGGTGCGGTCCTTTGCGGAAAATCCGCATCGTTCTAGCAAGGGATCGGGCGCAAGGAAAGAGGAGGTTAACGCAGCGTTCCGGCGGGTTAATGGCGGCAGCGGCGGTGTCGGGTGGGGGGGTGACTCCCGGCTGACATCCGGCTGACTCTCGGCTGCCGTCAGAGCCGGTATAGATTAACGCGGCATTAGGTTAACGGGCCGTGCGCTGTGGGTTAGCCGTGCATCCGTTCGGTGATCTGTTGGCGCAGGGCCATAGCGTTGGCGTGGTCCTGACTGGCGTGTTCGGGGTCGTAATGGGCAAGGGCGCTGTCGACATGAGAGAGCGCGGAGGCGAGGTGATTGCTGCCATCCGCAGCGCCGCCCGCCGCCGCAGCGCCGCCCGCCTCACTGTCGCAATGACCGGCCCAGTCGAGGTGCAGATAGGCGAGGTTTTCATGCGCCATTGCCCAGAGCATCGGCTGGCCGCTCTCGTCACAGTGCGCGAGCATGGCGAGATAGGCGTTTTCTGCGCGGGCAAACCCCTCTGCCGCCCCGCCAAGCACGGCCTGAGAGGCGAGCGCATTGCCGAGGTTGTTCTGGATCAGAAGCCAATCCACCGGGTGCTCGGGTTGCGTATAGACATCGAGCGCCGCGTTGAGCGCGGCAATGGCGCGTTCCAGCGTGGCGGATTGCAGAGCGCTGCTCTGGCTTTCGGCCTGAAGGGTGAGGGCGCTGCCGAGGTTGAGTTGAATGGTCGCCCAATCCTCGGGCTGATCGGCGGGGGGCGTGGCGGTGAGTGCGGTTTCAAATGCGGTGACGGAGCGCAGCAGCGAGGCGGCGGCATCGTCGCCCGCCTGCCGCTCGGCCAGCGATTTGAAGGCAACGCCGAGGTTTTGCTGACGCCGCGACCAGTCGAGCGGGTCGCTGTTGCGGTCGGTATGATCGAGCGCTTGGGTAAAGGCGGCGATGGCACGGGTCAAAAGGGTGATGCCACCGGCCCCCGAGGTGCGCCCGCCCGCCGTGTTCAGGGCCGAGCCGAGGTTGAGCTGTGCGGTGGCGTAATCCTCGGGCTCTGTGGCGGGGTCGATCTGAATGAGAGAGGCTTCAAGCAGGGTGATTGCCTCGCTCAGAAGGGCGGCGCTGTCGGGGCCCGAGGACAGGCGCGCCTGATTGTGCAGCGCAAGGCCGCGGTTGCGTTGTAACACGCGGGCAAGCTCGGCTTGATCGGCGGCGCGCGCCTGTTGTGTGGCAATGTCGAGCATGTCAGCGGCCAGCGCAAAGGCCGGGCCACCATAGCGTTGGGCGTGCGCCATGAGCAGGCTGGCGTAGTGGTTGCGCCGCCGCGGTGGCTGGGCGCGATCCACCGCGCCAAACGCATCGGCGGCGGCGGACATCAGGGTAAAGGCCTGTTCGGCGCGCCCCCGCATCAAGGCGTTCTGGGCGCGGGCGAGCGCGGTTTCGGCAAAGATCGTCGCCTCGGTGGTGGTGACCTGTGAGAGGATCTCCTCGACAGCATCGAAATCGAGCCGCTCTGCCGCGCTGAGCGCGTCGCGCTTAAGGTCGGCGACGGCGCTAACGCGGTCATCGAGGCTGTCGATCTGATCGCGGTAATCGGCGTATTCGCGGGCCTTGTCGGTGAGAAAATCAATCAGTGTCGCAGGGTCGGCATCGGGCGGCGCGCCAAACCGATGCGCCAGCGCGATGAGATCGCCGGGGGCGAGGTTGGCAAGGCTGGCCGGGGTTTCAAGGGCCTGTTCAATGCCGCCGAGCCGCGCGAGGATGATCTCGATCTGGCTCGATTGCTCTTGCTGGCGCTGCATCTGGATGCGGGTGAGCGCGGGATCCAGCGCCTCCTTGAGGCGGGGATCATTGCAGACCTGCTCAAGGATCGGCGCCATCAGGCGGCGAAAAGCGCGGATATGTTCGGGGCGATAGTCGGGCGCATCAAGCCGGTCGATCAGATCATCAAGGATGCGCCCCGCATCAAGCCCGTGATGGGCAAACTCCATCCTATCGGCAGAGGCGTCGAGCATTTGCGGCAGCAAAAGCCGGAGATCGGCAGGTTTGTCATAGGCGGGCTTGGCAAGGTCGCGGTGGAAGGCGCGGTCGATGTCGCCCGCAAGCTTGATGAGCGCCGGGTGGCGGTTGGACAACTCATCGCTGAGCAGGCTGAGCGCCGACAGCGCGGCACGCCCGACAAAAACCGATGTCGGGTTAGAGACGGCGGCGGCAATGGCAACGATCAACTGGCCGGTTTTGATGGATTTGGCGAACAAGGGCGTGATCCAATGGTGCGGTGGCGATGCCTTGCCAGCTTAGGGGCGCATCGGCACGGGTCAAGCCCGGCGCAAACCCGCGCGTCGCTCGGAACAGGCCTCGCGCGCCCGCCAGCCCCCCCGAAGTATGTCCCCACAAAGACAGCAGACCCCGCGCCGCGCCCTTCATCTTGCCACCAAATACTCCCGCCGGAGGCGCAGATCACCCCGCGCGATCCCGCTGGTGGGGGGGCGCGTCGCGCTCGGCTCAGCCCTTGCGCCGGATGCCGATGGGTTTGCCGACCGTCGCGGGCACCGGCAGATCTCGGTGTTCGGCCGCCAGCTCCTCGAGCTTGGCAAAGATATCGGCAGGCATGGGCGCCACGCGCGGCCCGGATTGGTCGATATGCAGCATCATGCCTTCGCCCGAAGCCGAGACCCAGCCATCGGTGTGGATCAGCTCTTGATAGAAATGGATGCGCTTTTCGTCGTAATCCAACACCTGAAAGCTGGCGCGGACCTGATCGCCGAGGTGGATTTCGCGCAAATACCGCAGGTGGAATTCACCGCTATAGGTGGTCATGTTGCGCGCCTTGGAATAGGCGGGGCCAAAGCCCAGACGCTGCCAAACCTCATCGACGCCGTGATCGAACAGAACATTGTAATAGGCCATGTTGAGGTGGCCGTTATAGTCGATCCATTCGGGGCGGACGGGCATGGGTTTTGAGATGAAGGGCGCGGTCATATGCTCTCTCCTCAGAAGGGTTTGACGACCACGGCCCAGAGGATGGCAATGGTTGCGAAGACGCTGATTTCGTTGAAAATGCGCAGGAACAGATCGGACTCGCGGAATTCACCGCGGCGTGCCCGGATCACCAGCCGCCCGGTCCAGATGTAATGCAGCGTCAGCAGGGTAACGAGGCCGATCTTGAGATGGGTCCAAGGCGCGAAATCCCACACCGCCCAAGCGAGGTAAAGCCCGGTCGCCACGCCGATCACAGCCAGCATCGCCGAAAAGCGATAGAGCCGCACGGTCAGGTCGCCGGTGGGGCCGAACTCTCCCAATCGGTCGTATTCACGCTTCCAATAGATCAGGGCGCGGGGCACGGCAAAGACGGATGTCATCCAGCCCATGACGCAGAGAATATGTATGATCTTGATCCAATCCATGGCGTGATGAATGGCCGATTGGGGCGAGGGGTGCAAGACCCGTCGGTTGACCCAACCGTTGGCCCAACCGACTGTCTTACCTGCTGAGCCCCTGTCTGTGGCAGGAGGCCTAAACAGGTAGCAAGGCCAGCCTCATTGGCCCTCCGCGCGTTACGGCGAGGTCTGTGCGTTTTCGATTTTCTCGATCAGCGTGGTGAGATCGTGACGGACAGAGCCATCGTCGCAGGGCAAGTTGGCGATGACCTTGTTGTCCTTGTTGACGTTGATGCCGCCGCCGTCGATCTCTCCTCCGCGATGGCCGGTCCAGTAGACTTCGTAGCCATAGCCGTCATCGGTCCAGAAGGTGACGGATTCGCTGACGTAGTTTCCCATGCCATTCCAAGGGGTTGCGGTGACCGAAGCCTTGTCGGTGACGATCTGCTTTTCGACTTTGCCGCCGGGGGTGAAATAGCCGTAAGACACCATGTCGCCGTCGAGCCAGATGGCATCGCAGACCTCGACCGCCTTGGCGCCGTTCTTGAGCGTGCAGGAGAACATCTCGGTTCCGTCGAGTTCACAGAAAGCGCCGGCGTGGGCCGTGGTGGCGGCGCTGAGCGCACCGGCTAGCGTGAGGCCGAGCGTAAGAGCGGGCAGGGTGTAGCGGGTCATTGGGTCGTCCTTGTCGAGCAATTATATTTGAAGCTGCCAGAGGCATATCGCGGGGCAGGGCGGCACCATCGGGGCGCGGAAAAGCCGGTTGTGATCCGGCCCGTGACGCGTCGCAGGTGGTCTGTCCTGATTCCGTTGACGGCGCGATTTTTTGCCGATTGGATCGGGGGGCGCAAGGGGGGCTTTTAGCGCTCTGGCGGGGTCCATTTGGCGGCGTCTTTACGGCCCCGATGCAGCCGCAGGGCAAGGCCAAGGGCAACGCCGACGCCGATTGCAACCGTCAGGTCGCTCAGCACGGTCAGCACGAGGGTCACGAGCAGCAGCGCCTGATCGGCACGCGGTTTGGCCATATGGTCACGCCATTTGTGCGGCTCGGTCATGTTCCACGCCGTGAGGATCAGCAGCGCCGCCAGCGCCGGCAGGGCGAGGTATCCGGCGAGCGGTGCCGCCAACAGCAGCACCAGCAGGATTGTCAGCGCATGCACCAGCCCCGCCACCGGCGTCTGCCCTCCGGCGTTCACATTGGTCGCGGTGCGCGCAATTGCCCCGGTGGCGGGCAGCCCGGCGAACAGGGCAGAGCCGATATTGGCAACGCCTTGGGCCAGTATTTCGGCGTTGGGGCGGTGATTGCCGCCAATCATCCGGTCCGAGACCATCGCCGAGAGCAGCGATTCCACCGCCGCCAGAAAGGCGATGATGAGGGCCGAGGGCAGAAGCTCGATCACGCGCTCGAAGCTGATCCTTGGCAGGGAAGGCGTGGGCAGATGGCTGGGCAGCGCGCCAAAGCGGTCGGCCAGCGTTTCGAGCGGCAGCGAGAGCCAGACCGCCCCGCCCGATATCAGCGCCAGCACAAGGACCAGCCCCGGCAAGCGCGGCGCGGCGCGACGCAGCAGCGTGATCAGCACGATCGTGGCCAGACCGGCAAGCGTTGCAGTCAGGGACAGGCTGTCTCTTGCCTCCCATAGCGCGGGGATTTTCTCAAGAAATTCAGCGGGTTGTTCGGCGATGTTCAACCCAAAGAAATCCTTGAGTTGCGAGCTTGCGATGATGACGCCGATGCCGATTGTAAACCCGTCGATCACCGCTTCGGGGATCAGGCGGATCAGGCTGCCAAAGCGGAAATACCCGGCGATCACAAGGATGATCCCGGCCATGAACGTGGCCAGCACCAGCCCGTCAAACCCGTGTTCGGCAATGACGCCGAACACCACCACGATGAAGGCGCCGGTCGGCCCGCCGATCTGGACCCGGCTGCCGCCGAGGGCAGAGATCAAAAAGCCCGCAACGATGGCGGTGATCAAGCCGGATTCGGGCGTGGCGCCAGAGGCGATGGCAATCGCGATGGACAGCGGGATGGCCACCATTGCCACCGTCACCCCGGCCAACAGGTCGGCGCGGAAAGTGCGGGCATTATAGTTTGCCAACATGGTGATCAGTTTGGGCGTCATCCCGGGTGTCCGGTGCAAAACATGTGATGGTCGAGGCGGGGCGCGTGAAAAATACCTGCGCGGCGGCTCTGATGACAGGGGTAAGGGGCTGTGACGCGAAAGGCAAGACGCGCGGCCTGTGACAAAACGACAGTCGGGTTAAGTCAGGCGGGTAAAGTCAGGCGGGTTAAGTAAATTTTTAGGGACCCCGGCGTAGGTTTGGCAGAGGACATGTGAGAGCGACAGAGGAGCGGGTCATGCAGGCATTGGTGGTAAGCGACGCGCCGGAGGCGCAGGTGGCCTTGGCGCTTGCGCTGCTTGGGCGCGGGTTTGTGGTGGCGACGGCGGGCACGGTCGAACATGCGCTGGCCTATGCCGGAACCGGTGCGATTGACCTTGTGGTGATGGCCGAACGGGTGGGCGGGCGGCTCAGCCATTCGGTCGCGCTTGCCGCAGAGCTGCGCAATCCGGCGGTGACGACGATGATGCTAACCCCGCGCAAGGGGGCGGAGGTTGAGGAGCTTTATCAGCTGCTTCCGTCGCTCTATTGCTTGTTGGAGCCGGATTTGCCGCGTGAGCTTGTGGCGCGTTTGGCGGTTGCGGGTGTGCGCGCGCAAAACGGCGATCCGGCCGGGCCAAACACCGGGGCGGACAGAGCCGGGATCACGGCGAAATCGCGGGGCACCCTTGGGGAAGCGCAAGGCCACAGGGCGGGGCGATGGCGGTTTAGCGCGGGCTGTGTCTGCGCGCGAGACGCGGTGACGCTCATGCCCAGCGTGCCAGCAGGGGTGGGAAACCCCACCCTATGCCGGTGTCGCGTTATAAAATGCCAGGCGGTTTAGCCGCCCAGTTTCAGCTGCCCAGTTTTTGCGCGACCAATTGGTTGACCGCCTTGGGGTTGGCCTTGCCGCCGGTGGCTTTCATCACTTGGCCCACGAACCAGCCCGCCAGCTTGGGGTTGACCTTGGCCTTTTCGACCTGAGCGGGGTTGGCGGCGATGATCTCGTCCAGAGCGGCTTCGATGGCGCCGGTATCGGTGACCTGTTTCAGGCCTTCGGTCTCGACGATCTCATCCGGTGCGCGGCCGGTTGTGTAAGCGATTTCAAAGACATCCTTGGCGATCTTGCCAGAGATCGTGTCGTCTTTGATCAGCGTGATGATGCCGCCGAGATTGGCCGGGGAAAGCGGGCAATCGGTGATGTCTTTCTCGTCCGTTTTGAGACGGCCGAAGAGTTCGTTGATCACCCAGTTGGCGGCAAGTTTGCCGTCATTGCTTGTGGCCACAACCGCTTCGAAATAGCCCGCAGAGTCGGTGTCGGCGGTCAGCACGGAGGCGTCATATTCGGTGAGGCCATAATCGCCCATAAAGCGGGCCTTTTTGGCGTCGGGAAGTTCGGGCAAGCCGGCTTTGATGTCGTCAACCCAAGCCTGTTCGATCTCCAAAGGAAGCAGGTCGGGACAAGGGAAGTAGCGGTAATCATGCGCTTCTTCCTTGCTCCGCATCGAGCGGGTTTCGTTCTTGTCCGGGTCGTACAGGCGGGTTTCCTGATCGACGGTGCCGCCGCCCTCGACGATCTTGATCTGGCGGCGCGCCTCGTATTCGATGGCGGCTTGGATGAAGCGCATGGAGTTCATGTTCTTGATCTCGCACCGGGTGCCGAGGTGCGAGAAATCCTGAGTTTCCATGTATTTCTCATACTGGCCGGGGCGGCAGATCGACACGTTCACATCGGCGCGCAGGCTGCCGTTTTGCATGTTGCCGTCGCAGGTGCCCAAGTAACGCAGGATCTGGCGCAGTTTGACGACATAGGCCGCAGCCTCTTCGGGGCCGCGAATGTCGGGGCGCGAGACGATTTCCATCAGCGCAACGCCGGTGCGGTTGAGATCGACAAAAGACATGTTGGGGTCCATGTCGTGAATGGATTTACCGGCGTCCTGTTCAAGGTGAATCCGTTCGACCCGCACAAGGCGCGCCACGCCGGGGGCCATATCAACAAGGATTTCGCCTTCGCCAACAATCGGTTCGTAAAGCTGGGAAATCTGATAGCCTTGGGGCAGATCAGGATAGAAGTAATTCTTGCGGTCAAACGCCGATTTGAGGTGGATTTCGGCGTTGAGGCCAAGCCCCGTGCGCACCGCCTGTTCGACGCAATATTCGTTGATCACGGGCAACATGCCGGGCATGGCGGCGTCAACAAAGGCGACGTTGGAGTTCGGCTCGGCGCCGAATTGGGTGCTGGCGCCTGAGAACAGTTTGGCATTGGAAGAGACCTGCGCGTGGACTTCCATCCCGATGACCAGTTCCCAGTCATGTTTTGCCCCGGAGATAACCTTGGGCTTGGGGGCTTCATAGGTGAGATCGAGCATGTCGCTGTATCCTGCAAATAGGCGTTGATTTGCGTTCTAGGGCAGGGGCCGAAAAGGGGCAAGGGGGCTGGAGGGGCGAAAACACCGCAGAGCGGGGCAAAACGCGCGAAAACCACCCGAAAAGCGGCGAAAAGGCAGGGAATTCCAGACTATCGCGGCGGCGCGGGGCGTGGTGTGATGGGAACATTATACGAGGGGGTTTTGATTATGCGGTTTTATCACAAGATCATTTTAGTGGCGCTTTGCCTCACATTCCTAGCGGCGGGGATCAAGGGTTTGCCGATCGAGGCAAGCGCGGATCTGGTTGATCCGCGCTATTGGCTGGCGGTGGGACAAGAGATTGTCGGCTCCTCGGAAAATGGCTGGTGCAAGTGTTCGTAGCGAGTGTGTTTAAGGGGTAAACGCAGGCCGCTTTGCGGATGTGTTTTAGCTGCCGGACCGTGTGCGTGTTCCGAATTGCGCCTGTTCCCGTTTCGGGGGCAGGCGCTTTGCTTTGGCTGCGAGGCGCGCGGGCCGGGCGAAAAGGCCGTTAGGGTTGCGGTTCATAGAGCCGCAGGCCGTGGGGTGAAAAGGCGATGGTCTTGCCCGAGCGGATTTCATCTGCGAAATGCCGCGCGATTGTGCGTTTGGCGGTCAGCATTCCGCGCCGCACCAGCGTTTTGCGCATCGGGAGCGGCGCGCTTGGGTCATGACCAAGAGCGGCCTGTGCCCAGACCAGCGGGTGCAATTCACAAAGATAATCCGAGAGGATCCAATCAAGCGTCTCATGCAGGCGGGCGCGGCTGTCGTGGGTCAGGTCGGGCGCGGTTTGGGGCAGCAGGTTGGGGTCCATGGTGATCGCGGCGTAGGCGGCCATCTGGTTGGCATAATACTGGTTCGCGAGAGCAGGGTTTTGGGCCGCTGATTGGGGCTCGGATTGACCAGAGACCTGCACCGGCGTTCGGGCCAGAATGTCGCGCATTCCGTCGATAAAGAAATCAAGGTCAATGACCCGCGCCGCGCCGGGATCAATCGCGATGGCATCCCAGAACACCCATGTATAGCCGCCATTGCCCCATGTCTCAGAACTCAGCGAGGCAATCCGGCGCGCTTCGAGTTCGAGGCGGTCGTAAGAGCCGTGCCAGCGTGGCAAAAGGTGGTGCCCAAGCGCGCGCATGGGCCGTGGGTTGGTTGGATCAAGCGCGATCAGCGCCTCGTATTCATCGGCCAGTTTGCCCACGGGCAGCGGACGCCCGGCCAGCAAGGCACAGCGCGCCGAGGGCAGCAGCGGACCCTTGGGTGACTGGTTGTTGAAGGCGGCCAGAATATCGGCGGCGCGGTCGATATGCGCCTCGAACAGGGCGAGGTTGCGTTCGGGAATTTCATGTGGCCAGTCGCCGCCGCGCCATGCCCATGCAAAATCAATATGGGTTTGGGCCACGATGACAGCGCGGGCATAGTCGCCCGGCTCTTCCATCAGCGCTTCTTCGAGGGCTTCGATCCCTTCGAGCGACGGGTTGGCCCCATCAAGGATCGCGTCTTCGCCGGCCTGCACCACATCGGCGCGCGCGCCATAGCAGAGCAGTTCCGCATGGCTCATTGCGCAGGGGGTTGAGCGGCGCGAGGTGTCGGCCTCGCGGATCAGGTCAGAGAGTTCATCCCAGCGGTCCTGACGGACAAGGTATTGCCCGTGGTCTTGCACGGCGGCGCGCGAGGTTTCCTCGTCCGACTGGTCGGCGGCGGGCAGGATAAGCTGTTTGTCGAGCCGTGCGATCAACTCCTCGTCGAGCCGCTCGCCGGTGACAAGCACACGGGCCAGATCGCGGCGTTGCATTGTCGGCGTCCGCTTGGACCGGTTTGGCAAGGCCTCAAGCGCGGGCTTGAGCGTTTTGGACAGGGTGGTCGAGAGCTTCATCCGGGACTCCGGTTTGGAATTGAGTGCGAGCAGCAGGCAGTGGCGCGGGTCTGGTGGTCTGTGTCTGGTGGTCTGTGTCTTGGGGCCGGGTATCGGGTGGCTTTCAGGCTAAAATCCGGCGCGGTGCGTGGCAATTTAGCGGAATTCCTGTGCCAAGTTGGGGCAGCGCGGCTTGCCGGTGGTGGCTTTCCGCCGAGGTGCGACGCTCTAGGTCATTGCAATCGTGGCAAAAATCGGGTTTGATTGAGGGATGATCCGGGGGGAGCATAAAGGCGGCGTCTTGCTGCCAATTTGGGCGCGCGTTGCTGCGCCTCTTGGCATTTGTGCAGGAAAAACGGCTGCAGGTGGCGTTGTGTCGATTGGCTTTGCCTTGCTGCTCGCTTTGGCGCCGGTTCGAACCGGGGCAGAGGCGATTGCCGCCACTCCGCAGGCTCCGCTGACCCCCGCTATGACAGGTCAGGACGCCAGCGCCGTGATCAGCACCGGCCCTGCGGTAAGTAAAACCCAGAACCCGGCCCAAGATACGGCCCAAGATCCGGCGAAAAACCCGCCCCAAGATAAGGCACCCGCCACGGCCTTGAAACAGCCCGCCGAGGACGCGCCCGCGACCATGCCGCTTTTGCGTTCAGGCGCACCGCGCCCGACATTGCGCCCCAAGGCGCGCAACGAAGTGGTGCCAAACGCGCGTTGGTCGCATCGCCCCGAAGCGATCCTGTGGACCCGCAGCGCGCTTGCGGCGCTCAAATCCCATGGCAAGCCTTTGGTCACCATGACACCACGCGATATTGCCGATTGGTGTCCGGCCTATCCGCTGGCCACGCCGGACGAGCGGGCGGCGTTCTGGGTCGGCTTCCTGTCGGCGCTGACCAAGCACGAGAGCACCTACAAGCCCGGCGCAGTGGGCGGCGGTGGGCTGTGGTATGGGCTGTTGCAAATCCTGCCATCCACCGCGCGGCTTTATAAATGCGAGGCACGCAGCGGGGCGGCGCTCAAGAACGGTTCCGCCAATTTAAGCTGTGCGATCCGCATCATGGCGCGGACGGTGCCGCGCGACGGGGTGATCCACGGCTATTCCCGCACCAAGAACAA
Organism: Rhodobacteraceae bacterium D3-12; assembly: GCA_025916135.1. Lineage (NCBI taxonomy): Bacteria > Pseudomonadati > Pseudomonadota > Alphaproteobacteria > Rhodobacterales > Roseobacteraceae > Phycobium > Phycobium rhodophyticola. Next base: position 1,643,297 of record CP104793.1, read on the forward strand.
GAAGGCGCGCGGGCGGGGCGTGACGGCCGATTGGGGCCCGATGCATTCGGCCAAGAAGCGGCGCGACATGAAGGCGTGGCTCAAGCAGCAGACATATTGCAAGCCGTTGTCCTCGATCCGCCCGCAGCTGCGCCCCGAAGGGTTGCGCGATAACGGGTGAGGGGGGCGGTGGGGTGGAACCCCACCCTACGGCGGGTGGTCATTGTCTGTCGAACTGGACAACGCGCGGTCTACGTGAGAAAGGACGCTCCGAGAAATAAGGAGGCCGCCCATGGTCACGACACGATTTGCCCCGTCGCCCACCGGATACATCCATGTCGGCAACCTGCGCACCGCTTTGATGAATTTTCTGATCGCCCGCAAGGCGGGGAGAGTTCATTTTACGGATCGACGACACCGACCCGGAGCGGTCCAAGGAAGAGTATGTCGATGCGATCAAGCAGGATCTCGACTGGCTCGGCTTGCATTGGGACCGGGTTGAGCGGCAATCCGAGCGGCTTGAGCGTTACGCCGCCGCTGCCGACCGCTTGCTCGAGATCGGGCGGTTTTACGAGTGCTTTGAAAGCCCGACCGAGCTGGATCTCAAGCGCAAGAAACAGCTGAACATGGGCAAGCCGCCGGTTTATGACCGTGCGGCGCTGGCATTGTCGGAGGACGAGAAAGCGGCGCTGCGCGGCGAGCGGGGCGGCTATTGGCGCTTCAAGCTCGATCACGAGCGGATCGAATGGGACGATGGCATTGGCGGCGCGACCTCGATCGACGCGGCAAGCGTGTCTGATCCGGTGCTGATCCGCGCCGACGGGCAGGTGCTCTATACGCTGGCCAGCGTGGTTGACGACACCGAAATGGGCGTGACCCATGTGGTGCGCGGGGCGGACCATGTGACCAATACCGCGACGCAGATTCAGATTATCAAGGCCCTGGGTGGCACTGTGCCGTCGTTTGCGCATCACTCGCTGTTGACCGGTCCGCAGGGCGAGGCGCTGTCCAAACGGCTCGGCACGCTGTCGCTGCGCGATCTGCGCGCGAATGGCGTGGAACCGGCGGCGCTGTTGAGCCTGATGGCGCGGCTTGGGTCAAGCGATCCGGTCGAGGTGCAAACCGATATGGGCGCGCTGATCGACGGCTTCGAGATTGGCCATTTCAGCACCGCTCCGACCAAATTCGACGAGGCCGATTTAGGTCCGCTCTCGGCACGGGTGCTGCATGCGTCCGAGCTGGACGAGGTGGCCGAAGATTTGGCCGCCGCCGCCGTGCCGGACGCGCTTGCGCCCGCCTTCTGGGAGGCGATCCGCCAGAATGTGGAAACCCGCGCCGATATCGCCAAATGGTGGGTGCTCTGCCGTGATGGTGCCGCGCCGGTGATCGACGCAGAGGATGCGGATTTCGTTGCCGAAGCGCTGGCGCTTTTGCCCGACGGGCCGTTTGACGAGACCAGCTGGAGCAGTTGGACCGCCGAGGTCAAAGCCGCCACAGGGCGCAAGGGCCGTGGCCTGTTCATGCCGCTGAGAAAGGCACTGACAGGCATGGAACACGGCCCCGACATGGGCGCGCTTTTGCCGCTCCTACAGGTGATCCGCGCCAAGGCGTAAGCAAAACCCGAGACGTCGCGCCCGCCCCGTGCCTGCGCTGCGTCCCGCCCACCCACCCCCGCAGCGCAGGCACGGGGCTTGAGCCATGTGGCAGATGCGTGTGTTGACCAAGAGGGCCTTGGGCGCTGTAACACTCTGCGGCCCTGTTTCTTTAATGGTGACAAATACCCAAATTCCGCCGCTCGCCCCATAGACCAGCGGTTTGCAGGTGGTCTGCACCGCTGCAGTTTTTCGGTGAAAAGCCGAGCGAAGCGAGGCCCCCCGGCGGCGCGCGCAGCGCGGCGCAACCTCTGCAAGAGGGGTTGCCATTTAGCGGCAAACCTGACCTGCTCAGCTTCGCCGTACAAAGGAGACGCCGATGGCTGGGGAACAGGCCGCCTTTCTTCAGGGTTCACTGATGCGCCATATCACCGTGATGGCCATGACCTCGACCGTGGGGTTGATGGCGGTGTTCATGGTCGATTTGGTCGATATGATCTTTATCTCCATGCTGGGCCACGACGAGCTGGCCGCGGCGGTTGGCTATTCCGGGGCGATCCTGTTCTTCACAACATCCTTCAGCATCGGAATGGCGATCGCTGCGGGCGCTTTGGTGGCGCGCGCGCTTGGCAGTGGCGACGAGGCATTGGCGCGCCAGCGTGCGGCGACCTCGCTGGTGTACGGCGTCGTGATCGGGATCGGGTTCTCGGGTTTGATCTGGTACAACATTCCGGCGCTAGCGGGGTTCATGGGGGCCAGCGGCGAGACGCTTGACTTGGCCACCGGCTATCTGAGGATCATAATTCCGACCTTGCCGGTGCTGATGCTGTCCATGGTCGGCGGTGCCATCCTGCGCGCCCATGGTGATGCGCGACGGGCGATGATGGCCACGGTTTTGGGCGGGGCGGTGAATGCGGTGCTGGACCCGATCCTGATCTTCGGGCTGGACCTTGAATTGACCGGCGCGGCCATGGCCAGCGTTGCCGCGCGTGTGGCTATGGCCGGGGCGGCGCTCTGGCCGATCTTTCGCTTTCACGGCGGCCTTGAACGGCCCGGGCTCAAGGCGTTCGCTGTCGATTTTCCCGGCCTGTTCGCCATCGCGGGCCCTGCGATCCTGACACAGTTGGCGACCCCGGTGGGGCAGGCCTATGTCACGCGCTCCATGGCGCAATACGGTGAAGACGCGGTGGCCGGGATGGCGATTGTCGGGCGGCTGACGCCGGTGGCCTTTGGCGTGCTTTTTGCGCTCTCCGGCGCGATTGGCCCTGTTATCGGACAGAATTTTGGTGCCGGAAAGATGGGCCGCGTCAGGCGCGGTTTCCGCGAGGGGTTGAAATTCTGCGCCGCGGTTGTCGTGCTGGTGACGCTGGCGCTTTTCCTGTTGCGCGCACCGATTGCGGACCTGTTTGGCGCAGAGGGGACCTCGCGACAGTTGGTCTATCTGTTCTGCGGACCTCTGGCGTTGCTGTTTTTCTTTAACGGCGTGATCTTTGTGTCCAATGCGGCATTCAACAACCTTGGGCATCCGTTTTATTCCACTTGGGTCAACTGGGGGCGTCACACGCTGGGCACTATTCCGTTGGTCTTGCTGTGCAGTTGGATCTGGGGCGCGCCCGGTGTGCTGATCGGGCAAGCCATGGGCGGCGTGGTTTTTGGCGCGCTGGCCTATGTTATGGCGCGCCGCGTTATGGCGCGTGGGGGGCGCAAAATGCCTGCGCATCCGTTCTCGCGTCAGGCGCGGTTGCTCGGGTTGTTTGGCGTGCGCCGCTAGCACGCCGCGCTCAGGCGTTCCCGCCCACCCACCCCACGCCTGAGCGCGGCTTATCGCGATTTAGCGGGGGGCAGCGTGGCATAGAGCCGTTGGGAATTTGAGTGTTTTCACCAAGAAAGAGCCACCAAAGCATTTCTTTAATGGTCTAAATACCCAATGCGCCCGATCCGGTGGGCCGTGACTCTGGCGGCGGTGCGCGGTCATTGGCGTTGGGCTGGGCCGAGCGAAGCGAGGCCCCCCCCGCGACGCCGAAGGCGGCGCAATCCCTTTGAACCTGCTGACGCCGAAGGCGGCGCAACCTCTTCAAATCGGTTTCGGATCAATCAAAGTGACGCCAAGCCGTTTCAGCGCGGCATCGACAAAGTCGATTTCATCGCTGGAGAGGTGTTGGTGACGCGGATAGAGCGGGGCTGTGCGGTCGTTCATCACCGGCGCGTCCCAGCCATCTGTGGTTTCGAAAAACCGCTCCGCGCCCTCGGCGCCGAACGCCTTGAGATAGCCTTGGACCACCACGTCAAGATAGCTGAGCAGCACCGGGTGGGCCGTGTCGGGCTGTGCGTGGGCGCCATCGGCGATGGCATAAAGCGCAACCGGGGGCGCGTCTGGCAGCGGGTGGTCGATCGTGTCTTGGGCCGCCACGCGGGCATAGGCGTGTTCGCGCAGATCAAGGGCTGACCAGTTGTCGTCTGGCACATGGGCGATCATGCCGTCGATATTGCAAGAGTTGTCGGGCACCGCCGTCAGGAACGCCACGGGGCGCAACGTGGTGTGGCGCCACGCCCGCCGCCAGCCGCGTGCGCGGGCGGGGTGGGCATCGGCAAAGTCATGGGTCGCGAGGTTCACCAGCGAGCCATATCCAAAGAAATAAGCGCGGTTTTTAGGGTCCATCCGGCCAGATGACCCATGAATTGATCCATGTCAAATCGTCAGCGCCAAAAAACCGGCATAGCAGGTTCACCTTTTTGCAGCCAAAGTCATAGCCCCTTTGAGGAGACCACCGCATGCGCATCACCAAGAGAACGAATATCGCCATTCGCGTGTTGATGTATTGCGAGGTCAATACTGGCCGCTTGGTCACCAAGTCCGAAATCGCCGAACGCTGCAACATCAGCGAGAACCACCTCGCGCAGGTTATCAACCAGTTGGGGCAGCTTGGTTATCTGAAAACGCACCGGGGCCGCAATGGCGGCATTGAACTGGGCCGTCCTGCCGGCGGGATCGTGATTGGCGAGGTGTTTCGCGTGCTGGAGAGCCATGTGCCGCTGACCGAGTGTTTTGCCGATGTCGATAACACCTGTCCGCTGGTGGATGCCTGCCGGTTGCGTCTTGCCATTCAAGACGCGGCCGAGGCGTTTTACAGGCATCTTGATACGGTGACGCTTGATGGCTTGGTCTGTGACAATGATCCGCTCAAAGCGATCATGACCACGGGTGGTTGCGGGCAACGCCCGACGGCGCAGGCGTAGCTGGCTGATCCGGCGACAAGATGGCTGCTAAAGCGCACTGCTGGCCGCAAAATCGCGGCATAAAGGTGTTAGCGCCGACATGAGGCAGGCCACAAGACCATCATGAAAGCTATGAACCGCAAGCCACAGGAAAACCCTTGCCGTGGTGGCGCAGTTTGGACTAGTTTGCCGATAACCGCAGGTTCGGGAGAACCGACATGTTCGGTGCCGAAGGAGCAACCGCCCCGGAAACTCTCAGGCCACAGGGACCGATCCTGCGTTTGACACTCTGGAGAGAGCCCGGTTCAACCGGGACGCCGAAGGGATAGCGATCTCAGGCGACGGGACAGAGGGGGCATCTTGGCGCGGGAGCAACCCCGTGCGCAAAAGGATGCCGGGTGGGGTGCGTAGCTGCAAGAACCGCGATCCGGCCCGCTTTAGGGAGACGGAAATGGCGGATTTGAAACGCACATGCCTATATGATCTACATATCGAGTTGGGTGCCAAGATGGTGCCCTTTGCGGGCTATGAAATGCCCGTTCAATACCCGATGGGGGTGATGAAGGAGCATCTTCACACCCGCGACGCGGCGGGGCTGTTTGATGTCAGCCACATGGGGCAGGTGATTGTCCGTGCCAAGGATGGCGGCAACGGGGCGGACGCGTTCGAGCGGCTTGTGCCACAGAGCCTTGTTGCGCTGGCCGAGGGGCGGCAACGCTATGCGTTTTTTACGGATGACAACGGCGGCATCTTGGATGATCTGATGGTCGCCAATCGCGGCGATCATCTGTTCGTGGTGGTCAATGCCGCCTGCAAGGACGCCGATATCGCCCATATGAAAGCCGCCCTGCCGGAGTGCGAGGTGGAAGAGATCACCGACCGCGCGTTGCTGGCCATTCAAGGGCCGGAGGCCGCCGAGGCCCTGTCCGGGATCATTGCCGACGTAAAGGCGATGCGCTTTATGGATGTGGGCGTGTTCCCGTCGTTTTTTGGCGAACTCTGGATCAGCCGTTCGGGCTATACCGGAGAGGACGGCTTTGAGATTTCGGTCGCCGCAGAGCGGGCGAGCGCGCTGGCCGGGCGGTTGCTGAGCGATCTGAGCGTTGAGCCGATCGGCCTTGGGGCGCGGGATTGCTCAGGCTTGAGGCGGGCTTATGCCTTTATGGCAGCGACATTGACACCACCACCAGCCCGGTCGAGGCCGCGCTGAACTGGGCCATTCAAAAGGTGCGGCGCACGGGTGGCGCGCGGGCGGGCGGTTTTCCCGGGGCCGAGCGTATTCTGGACGAGCTGGACAATGGCGCCGCGCGGCGCCGGGTTGGTCTGCGCCCCGAAGGGCGGGCGCCGATGCGCGCCCACACCCAGATTTTCGAGACCGAAGAGGGCGGTGAGCCGGTGGGCGAAGTGACCTCGGGTGCCTATGGACCGAGCATCGAGGCCCCGATGGCGATGGGATATGTGCCTGTCGCCTTGTCGGCCCCCGGCACCCGGCTTTACGGTGAAGTGCGCGGCAAGCGGCTGCCTGTGGTGGTCGCCGAGATGCCGTTCACCCCTGCCAATTTCAAACGATAACCCAAGTTAACCTGAAAAAAAACCTGAGATAATCCAAGTGGGAGAGACCCTGATGAAATTCACCGAAGAACACGAATGGCTGCGCGAAGAAGACGGGCTTATCGTTGTGGGCATTACCGAACATGCCAGCGAGCAGCTGGGGGATGTGGTGTTTGTGGAGCTGCCCGAGGTTGGCACCGAAGTGACCAAAGACGAGGAGATCTGCGTGATCGAAAGCGTCAAGGCGGCCTCGGATATCCTCGCTCCGCTGGATGGTGAGATTGTCGAAGTCAACGATGCCATTGTCGATGATCCGGGCAAGGTGAACGAAGACCCTCTGGGCAACGCGTGGTTCTTCAAGATCAAGGCGAGCGATCTGTCGCCGATGGAAGATTACATGGAAGAGGCCGCTTACAAAGCCTTTATCGGCTGAGCCTGTCGCCGCGCCGGGGAGCCTCCGGCGGGAGTATTTGTGGAAAGATGAAAGGGCGGGGCGCGCGACGAGCGCGTGTCGTCCGGGGGATATGATATGCCGTTCGAACCGACCGAGTACCTGCCATATGATTTTGCCAATCGCCGCCATATCGGGCCAAGCCCGGCGGAGATGGACGAGATGCTGGGCGTTTTGGGGGTCACATCGCTGGAGGCGTTGATTGACCAGACCGTGCCAAAGGCGATCCGTCAGGTCGAGCCGCTTGAGATCGGGCGGCCCAAGTCGGAGCGCGAGTTGCTTTATCATATGCGGGCGACGGCGGGGAAGAACAAGGTTCTGCGTTCGCTGATCGGGATGGGGTATTACGGCACGGTCACGCCGCCCGCGATCCAGCGCAATATCCTTGAGAACCCGGCGTGGTACACGGCTTACACCCCGTATCAGCCTGAGATTTCGCAGGGGCGTCTTGAGGCGCTGTTGAACTTCCAAACGATGGTGAGCGATCTCACCGGCCTTGAGATCGCCAATGCCTCGCTTCTGGACGAGGCGACGGCCTGTGCCGAGGCGATGACCATGGCGCAGCGGGTGTCGAAATCAAAGGTAAAGGCGTTCTTCGTCGACCGCGATTGCCATCCGCAAAACATTGCCGTGATCCAGACGCGCGCCGCGCCTTTGGGGATCGAGGTGATCGTTGGCAACCCCGAAAAGCTCGACCCTGAAGCGGTGTTCGGGGCGTTGTTTCAGTATCCCGGCACCTATGGCCATGTGCGCGACTTTACCGGCATTATCGAAAAGCTGCATGCGCACAAGGGGATCGCCATTATGGCGGCGGATATCATGGCGCTGACCATGCTCAAAGAGCCGGGCGCGATGGGGGCTGATATTGCCGTTGGCAACACCCAGCGGTTCGGCGTGCCGATGGGCTATGGCGGGCCGCATGCCGCTTATATGGCCTGTAGCGGGGCGCATAAACGGGCGATGCCGGGGCGTTTGGTGGGCGTGTCGATCGACAGCCACGGCAACCGCGCCTATCGCTTGGCGCTTCAGACTCGCGAGCAGCATATCCGCCGCGAAAAGGCGACCAGCAACGTCTGCACGGCGCAGGCTTTGCTGGCTGTGATGGCGGGGATGTATGCGGTGTTTCACGGGCCAGAGGGCCTGCGGGCGATTGCCCAGCGGATCCACCGCAAGACCGTGCGGCTGGCCAAGGGATTGGAAGAAAACGGCTTCAAGGTTGATCCCAAGTCGTTCTTTGACACGATCACGGTGGATGTCGGCCCGCTTCAGGCGGCGGTGATGAAATCGGCCGTTGATGAGGGCGTGAACCTGCGCCCTGTAGGCGAGCGCCGTGTCGGGATTGCGGTGGATGAGACCACGCGCCCCGAAACGCTGGAAGCGGTGTGGCGCGCCTTTGGGATCATCCGCAAGGACGATGATTTCACGCCGGAATACCGCGTGCCAGAGGCGATGCATCGCACGAGCGATTTCCTGACCCATCCGGTGTTCCATATGAACCGCGCCGAGACCGAGATGATGCGCTATATGCGCCGGCTTGCGGATCGTGATCTGGCGCTTGATCGGGCGATGATCCCGCTTGGCTCCTGCACGATGAAGCTGAATGCGGCGGCCGAAATGATTCCGATCAGCTGGCGCGAGTTTGCCAATCTGCACCCCTATTGCCCGGCGGATCAGGCGGCGGGGTATCACGAGCTGATCTCGGATCTGAGCGCCAAGCTGTGCCAGATCACCGGCTATGACGATTTCTCGATGCAGCCCAATTCGGGCGCGCAGGGGGAATATGCCGGATTGCTCACGATCTCGGCCTATCACGCGGCCAATGGCGAGGGGCACCGCAAGACGTGCCTGATCCCGATGAGCGCGCATGGCACCAACCCGGCGAGCGCCCATATGGTCGGCTGGGATGTGGTGCCGGTGCAATCGGCCGACAATGGCGATATTGATCTCGACGATTTCCGCGCCAAGGCCGAGCAGCACGCCGACACGCTGGCCGGTTGTATGATCACCTATCCGTCAACCCATGGCGTGTTCGAAGAGACGGTGATCGAGGTTTGCCGCATCACCCACGAGCACGGCGGGCAGGTCTATATCGACGGGGCGAATATGAACGCCATGGTCGGGCTGAGCCGTCCTGGAGACCTTGGTGGCGATGTGAGCCATTTGAACCTGCACAAGACCTTTGCCATTCCGCATGGCGGCGGCGGCCCCGGCATGGGGCCGATCGGTGTCAAAGCGCATTTGGTGCCGCATCTGCCCGAGAAAACCGGCGCGGTGAGCGCGGCGCCCTTCGGCTCGGGCTCGATCCTGCCGATCTCTTGGGCCTATGTGCTGATGATGGGCGGTGCGGGCCTGACACAGGCGACGCGCGTGGCGATATTGAACGCCAACTACATCGCCAAACGGCTGGAAGGCGCGTTTGAAGTGCTGTTCAAAGGGCCGAACGCACGGGTGGCGCATGAGTGCATTCTTGACACGCGCCCCTTTGCCGATAGCGCCGGGGTGAGCGTTGATGACATTGCCAAGCGGTTGATCGACAACGGGTTTCACGCGCCGACGATGAGCTTCCCGGTGCCCGGCACCTTGATGGTGGAGCCGACGGAGAGCGAAACCAAGGCCGAGCTGGACCGGTTCTGTGACGCGATGCTGAGCATCCGCGAAGAGATCCGCGCCATCGAGGACGGCAAGATGGACGCCGAGAACAACCCGCTCAAAAACGCGCCGCACACGATGGAGGATCTGGTCAAGGATTGGGACCGGCCCTATTCGCGCGAGGAAGGATGTTTCCCTCCGGGGGCGTTCCGGGTCGACAAATACTGGCCACCGGTCAACCGGGTCGATAACGCCTGGGGGGATCGCAACCTTGTGTGCATCTGCCCACCGATGGAAAGCTATAGCGACGCGGCGGAATAGGGGCGCGGTCCGGGCCCTGCCGCACCCCCGCCGGGCGCTACGCCTGACCACAGTTGTGGGACGCTCCGCGGGAGGTATTTTGAAACAGAAGAAGCGCGGGCTGTAAAAAGATAACCCCCGGTGGCGCGAACCGCCGGGGGCTTCTCCTGTTGCGGTCATCGGCTCCTCAGCCTGTACCGCAGGCACGGTGGTAAACGATTAAGGTTAATCAATCGTTACTTCTTCTGTTTGACAAATACCTCGGGGGTTTGGGGGCTGGCCCCCAATTCAACTTGTGCTTCTGGTGGTCTTTTGGCCCCGATGCTCAGCTATCGAGTGCGTCGCCGATGTGGTCGCGCACCGCTTGCCATGTCGCTTCGCTGCCGGCGCAGAGCAGATAGCCGTCGGTGCGCGCGATGTCATAATCGTCACCATCAAGAAAACGCGCGACGCCGCCTGCGCGGGTGGTGATGAACGCTCCGGCGGCGTGATCCCACGGGTTGAGCATGCCCGACAGGGTGAAATCCACCGCGCCCTGCGCCAGAAGGCGGTATTCATGGCACGAGCAGCGCAGCGAATTCACCCGCGCAAATGCGGTTGTCAGCGGCGCGAAGGCAGTTTGATGCTCGGGCGGCATCAGGGAGGTATGTGTGATGCCCGAGAGGGTTGAGAGCACGCCCCCTCAGCCGTTGCAAGCCGTTTGGCGGGTCGCGCGATTTCGGATTGCAGGGCGGGGCCGTCTTCTGCGGCGGTGATCCAGTCGTCGGTGATCGGATCATAGAGCATGCCAAAGATCGGCTTGCCAAACCGCGTCGCCGCGAGGATCACGCCAAACAGCGGCAGGCCGTGGGCGAAGTTCCACGTCCCATCCACCGGGTCGATGATGAAGGCAAGTTCGGCGCTGGCGGCGGCATCGCGGGAATTGGCATCCTTGGCGGCGCTTTCTTCGCCCAGAATGGTGGCGTTGGGAAACAGCCGCAGGATGGCACGCGCGATCTGCGCCTCGGCGGCGGTGTCGGCTTCGGTCACAAGGTCGGCAGGGCCGGATTTGGTGGCAATCTGCCCGGATGTCAGATTGCGAAACCGCGGCATGATCTCGGCGCGGGCGGCGCGGCGGACGATCTGGATCAGGCTTTTTTGCTGCGCATCGGTCAGACGGGTGGCGGGAAGGGGGAGCGTTTCACTGGTCATTAGCACATCTTTGATAGGGAGAGAATCCGGGTTTCCTTGTGGGGATGCCAAACCCTGTGGCACGCCGCAAGGGGAGTTATTCGCGCGCGCGCAAGATCGCGCCGGGGCGCGACGAGAGAGCGCGGGCCGCGAAGCCTGCCTGTGCGGCAAGCGTGGCCAGAACGCCGCCGATGATCACGGCCAGACCGGCCTGCCAGATCACCTCGTAATCGGTTTCAAAGATGAAGTGGCTCACCGCCCATCCCCCGGCCAATCCGGCGCCAAGCGCCACGGTTCCGGCGGCCAGCCCAAGCAGGGCGGCGCGGATCAGAAAGCTGCTTAGAATGCGCGCGCGCGTCGCTCCCAGCGTCTTGAGCACCGCGGCTTCATGCGCGCGCGCCGGTGCCCCGGCGGCGGCTGCGCCGATCAGCACGAGAAAGCCGGTCAGCAGCGCCGCTGACGCGCCCCAAGCGGTGGCCGCAGCAATCGCGCCGAGCATTTCAGAGACCCGCGCGATGGCGTCCTTGACGCGGATCGCGGTGATGTTGGGGAAATCACGGGCCAATTCGCGCAGGATGCGCGATTCTTCGGCCGCGTCGGCATAGACGGTGGCGATGAACCCATGCGGCGCGGCAGCGACCGAAGAGGGTGTCATCACCATCACGAACCCCATGCCCGCGGTCGAGAAATCCACCGCGCGCAGCGACGATATCGTCGCTTTGATGTCGCGGCCCAGTACGTTGACCGTCAGCGTGTCCCCGATCTTGAGCCCCATCTCAAGCGCCTCTTCCTCGGCAAAGCTGACCAATGGCGGGCCGGTATAATCCTCGGGCCACCATTCGCCAGCGGTGAGGCGGGTGTTCTCGGGCAGGGTTGCGGCATAGGTGATGCCACGATCCCCGCGCACGACCCAGTGATCGCCCGCGACCTCGCGGGCGGGGCGGCCGTTGATGCGGGAGATGACACCGCGCAGCATCGGCGCGTTTTCCACCTTGGTCACGGCACTGTCGCCGGTCAAACGCGCCAGAACGCCGGGCATTTGATCCTTTTGGATGTCGATCAGGAAATAGGACGGCGCCTGCGTTGGCAAATCACGCGAAATCGCGCCGCGCAGGTTGCCGTCGATCTGTCCGACAGCCGCCAGAACCGACAGGCCAAGGCCGAGTGACAACACCACAGGCAGCGCCTCGGATCGCGGGCCGGAGATGGCGGCGAGCGCCCAGCGAAGACCGGGGCGGCCACGGGCAAACCGCCGTGCGCGGGCGGTCAGCACACGGGTCAGCCAAGCGGCCAGCGCCAGCGCGGCCAGCGCCGCGATCAACCCGCCCGCCGTCCAAAGCGTGAGCAGCAGCGAGCCAGAGAACCACGCCGCCGCGCCGATCAAGCCGCCAATCAGCACAAGCGTGGCAATGATATAGCGCAGGCGCGGCAGCGACGGCGCACCAGAGAACGCATCGCGAAACAGGGTCGCGGCGCGGATCCGCTCAAGCCGCGACAGCGGCCAGAGCGTGAAGATCGCCGCCGTCAGCGCGCCATATAGCGCCGCCTCGATCAGCGGCGCAGGGTAGAGCGAAAACACCGCCGGCACCGGCAGGCGCGCCTGTAACAGCGGCGCCAACGCCAGCGGGATCAAAGCGCCCAGCACCAGCCCGATCACAATGCCCACCGCCGACAGCGCCGCGATTTGCAACGCATAGGACAAAAAGATCGTCGCGTTGGTTGCGCCAAGGCTGCGCAGGGTCGCGATCGTCGCCGTTTTGCCCGCGAGATAGGCGCGCACCGCCGCCGACACGCCAACCCCGCCCACGGCGAGGCCGGACAGGCCGACAAGGATCAAAAACGCCGAGAGCCGTTTGACGAACTCTGCCACACGCGGCGCGCCGTTACGGGCATCGCGCCAGCGCATGCCAGAGCCGTCAAGAGCTTGTCGGGCCGCGATCTTGAGCTTGGCAAGATCGGTTTCGGGCGCAACGCGCAGGCGGTATTTGGTTTCAAACAACGTGCCGGGAGAGAGCAGCGCAGTCCCGTCCAGCGCCGAGGTTGCCACGATGGTGCGCGGCCCAAGGCCAAAGCCGCCGGTGGTGTTGTCGGGCTCACGCTGAAGGATCGCCGACAGGCGAAAAGGCTCGCCCCCAAGGGTGAATTCCATCCCCTGAGACAGGGCAAGTTGATCGGCCAGCGTGCGCTCCATCACCGCGCCGGGCAGGCCGTTTTGATCGGCGAGCGCCTCGGCCAGCGGCATTGGCGGATCAAGGATCACCGCGCCCAAAAGGGGATAGGCGCCGTCAACGGATTTGACCTGTGTCAGCGCGCGATCTTCGCCCAAAGCAGCCATCGAGCGGAAATCACCCACGGCGGAATAGGCGGTCGAATTGGCGGTGATCCAGTCAAGCTCGGCCGCATTGGCAAAGCGATAGGTGAACTCGATTTCCACGTCGCCACCCAGAAGGGCCGCACCCTCACGCGAGAGCCCTTCTTCGATCGCGGCACGGACCGAACCGATGCCGGCAATCGCCGCCACGCCAAGAGCGAGACAGGCGAGGAAAATGGCGAAACCGCTGAGGCCCCCGCGCAGCTCTCGCCGGGCGATGCGGGCGGATTGGGTCAGGCTCATGCGCGGACCTCATGCTGGGGAAACGTCTGAGCCGGAACGGGGCAGACGGGCGCTTGGCGCGTGGTTTCACCGCTGACTGGGCCGCTCACTGTCCAGTTCACTGGGCCGCCTCGCGCGCCGCCTGTTCGACCACGCGACCATCCTGCAAATGCAGCACCCTGTCACAGCGTGCGGCAAGGGCCGGATCATGGGTGACCAGCACCAATGTGCTGCCATGGGCGGCGCGCAGGGCGAAAAGCTGTTCGATGATCTGCTCGCCCGTGGTGCTGTCAAGGTTGCCTGTCGGCTCATCCGCAAGCAGGATCGCAGGGCGCGGCGCGGCGGCGCGGGCCAGCGCGACGCGCTGCTGCTCTCCGCCCGACAATTGCGCCGGATAATGATCGAGCCGCGCCCCAAGGCCAACGGCCTCAAGCTCGGCCTTGGCGCGGGCGAAGGCATCACGCGCCCCGGCCAGTTCAAGCGGCGTGGCGACATTTTCCAGCGCGGTCATGGTCGGGATCAGGTGAAACGATTGAAACACCACGCCCATGTGATCGCGGCGAAACCGCGCCAGCGCATCCTCGGACAGGGCCGAAAGATCGCGGCCAAGCGCGCTGATCTTGCCGCCGGTGGCGCGTTCCAGCCCGCCCATCAACATCAAAAGCGAGGATTTGCCCGAGCCGGACGGACCGATCAAGGCCAAGGTTTCACCGCTGTTTACTTCAAGGCTGATGGCGTGGAGGATATCGACGCGCCCGGCATTGCCTTCCAGCGATAAAGACACATCTTGTAGGGAAAGCGGCGGCGCGGAAGATGACATTATGAAAGGTCCGTTCAGGATGCGTTCAGTGACATATGGGGGTTTGGGGGCGATGCGCAAGGCGTGGATCGGGCTGATTTTTATGATTTTTCTCGCGAGCGGGGCGGCGGCCGACAAGCTGCGTATCCTTGCCTTTGGTGACAGTCTGACGGCGGGCTATGGGCTTGAGAGCGGGCAGGGGTTGGTGCCGGTGCTGCAAACATGGCTCGATGCACAGGGCGCGGAGGTTGAAATCGTGCAAGGCGGGGTGTCGGGGGATACCACGTCGGGCGGTCTCGCGCGGCTTGATTGGGTGCTGAGCGACGCGGTGCAGGGGATCATTCTGGAACTGGGCGCGAATGACATGCTGCGCGGTGTCGCGCCAGAGCTGGCGCGGGCCAATCTGTCCAAGATGATCGAAATCGCACAGGCGCGCGAGCTTGAAGTGTTGCTGGTCGCGATCCCCGTGGCGGCGAATTTCGGGGCTGACTACAAACGCGACTTTGAGGCGATCTGGCCCGATCTGGCAGAGCAATATGGCGTCACGCTTTACCCGGATTTCATGGCCGGACTGGGCGAAACACCGACCGAGGCGTTGCAGCATATGCAAGGCGACGCAATCCACCCCAACGCCGAAGGGGTGAAGCGCATTGTCGAGCGGCTGGGACCGCAGGTGCGTGCACTGGCCGAGCGGATCAGGGCAGAGTGAGGGGGTGGGTTTCCGTCTGGTTTTCCTCTAGCCAAACGAAAACGGGCGCCCCTAAAAGAGCGCCCGTTTACAATGCGTTATAGCGTGAAGCTAAACCAGAAAGGCTTAGGCCAGCGCGATGTTGATAGCGGCTTCGCGGCCATCGCGGCCGGGCTCGATATCAAAGGTCACTTTCTGGTTGTCGGCCAGACCGGTCAGGCCCGAACGCTCAACAGCCGAGATGTGTACAAACACATCTTTGCCGCCAGTTTCAGGTGCAATAAAGCCGTAGCCTTTGGTGGTGTTGAACCATTTGACGGTGCCATTTGCCATCGTCGTTTCTCCTAGTTTGGTCCTGCCCGCGGAGTGCGGCAGGTCGGCGTAGTCAGTGCAAGATCGAGTGACTGGGCCGTGTAGGAGCAGTGGTCGATAGTGGTAACGTCGCTATAAATAATTGGAATCGGGCGCGATGAAAATCAAGAAAAATTTTTGTAACAGCCTTTTAGGAAGGTGAAATAGGCGGGGATTTGCCCGTTAAACGCGAGTTTGGGATGCGCAATTAAACCGCTAGAGCCGCCAAATCGGGGCAAAAGGTTAACCGAGTTTCACATCCGCCGACGCCCCAAGCGCCGAGCAGAGAGACTGGAATCGCGCCTCGGCGACCTCACCATAAAGCGGGGCGGAATCGCGGTTGAGATGCAGCTCCAAGACCTTCTTCTTGGGGCGGTATTTAAGCTGGCCCAGCTCGGCGTCTTTCTTGAGCCAGAGCATCGCGCCAAAGCGCATCGCCTTGCCGACCACCTCGGCGGCGTTCTGCTCGGCTTCGGAGATCAGCGCGAATTGGTCGTCAAACCGCGTGCCCTTGCGCGAGTTGGAATAGCGGTGCAGCAGCGACAGCCCGAGGAAGATCCGCTCGGAATGGCGCAACCCCCCGAGGTTGGCGCGGGTGGCGTTGTCGAAACAGACCTCGGCGCGGTAATCGGGGTGGGCGCGCCATGTCACGTCATGCAACAGGCAGGCCGCCTTGATCAGGCGCTTGCGTTCGGGGGCGGCGGTGTTGAACAGCGGCAGGATAAACTCATAAAGTGTGCGGCCAAAACCGGGCAGGCGGGCGTCTTTGGTTTCGGCAAACTGGCAGGCTTCGATCAGCGGATCACGGTCACGCAGGCGTTGCGGCATCTGCTCGTAAAGCATGCCTTCGCGGATGCCATAGGAGGAGATCGCGATGTCGCGCGGATGGAAGGTTTTGACAACCTCGCGCAGCACTTCGAGGGCGACCGGCACCAGTGCCATCCGAGAGCTTGAGACGCCGCACTGTAGGCGCAGCTCTTCTGGATCATGCTTGGCGATATAGTCGGCGGTGGCCGAAACCGCTTTGCGGCTCATCCGATATTCATGAAGCACATGAAGGGGATAGCCGCGTCTGTGCATGTCGATTTTGGCGATTGCACGCCATGAGCCACCGACCAGAAACAGGCGGTTGTGTTGCTCGCCCATGGTATCGCGTAGGTCGGACATGACCGATTTGATGTGGGCCTTGCGCCCCTTCTTGCCGCCCTTGATCCCCTTGAGCTGGAGCGGGCCGAGGCGGGAGCTGACGCGGCGGCCGACCTCGCCGCCGTTGATCTCGGCCAGCTCCATCGAGGCGCCGCCGATGTCACAGACAAGCCCATAGGCACCGGGCCAACCGAGCAGCACGCCCTGAGCCGAGAGGCGCGCCTCTTCCAGACCGTCGATCACATGGAGTTTGAGGCCGGTTTCGGCCTCGACAAGGTCACGAAACTCTGACCCGTCTTCGGCGTCACGCACGGCGGCGGTGGCGACGGCGGTCAGCGGGCCGGTGTTCATCCCTTCGGCAAGGCGCTGAAAGCGGCGGATCGCCGAGAGGGCGCGAACCCGGCCTTGAGGGCTCAAACGGTTGGTTTCGCTGATGGATTCACCCAAGCCGCACATGATTTTTTCGTTGAAAAAATACGCCGGAGATCGGGCCGCCCCGTCAAACACCACAAGGCGGACCGAGTTGGAGCCAACATCGACCACACCAACACGCGACAGCGCGCGGGCAGAAGGATCATCGAAAAGCGGACGGCCAAAGGGGCCAAAATCGCCTGATGTCGCGTGAGTTTCGCCGTCCATCATAGTCCCCCTGCGGGTCGTTCAGCGCGGTTTTAGGACACCGAGGGAAACGGGTCAATGAAGGCATTGTCGCAGAGGCAAAAAAGCTCGGGCTGACCTTGGGTTAAGCTGGCAGAGGTTAAGAGAGCGCGCTGTGGCGTAAGTTTTGGCGTCCGGTCGAAAAGGGGGGGTGACATTCGGCTGACTCCCGGCTGACATCCGGCTGCCGGGGGGCGTGCGGTTTGGCGGAGGGGCAAAGTGTTAACGCAGGCACCCCTCGCTGGACCGGCTTGGCGCTCAATCCTCGCTATGGGTCAGCTGTGGCACATCCGACGCGCCAGCAGAGCCGCGACCCGACAGCGAAGGGTTCTCCATAAAGAAGCGATGGCAGTTGAACGAGAACACCCCTTCGGGGACTTCGGCGCGGGTAAAGGTGCCATCGGGCGCCATGACCCAGCTTTGCGATTGATCGGCCATATTGGCGGCCATGACCTGATCCGTGATCTGGGCTTTGACCGTAGCGTTCTTGATCTCGACCAGAGTTTCGACCCGCCGGTTGAGGTTACGCCCCATCCAGTCAGCCGAGGAAATGAACACCCGTGCCTTCTTGTGCGGCAGCCCCTTGCCGGCGCCGAAACAGACGATGCGCGAGTGTTCCAAGAACCGCCCGACGATGGATTTCACGCGGATATTCTCGGACAGGCCCTTGATGCCGGGGCGCAGGCCACAGATGCCACGGATCACGAGGCTGATCTTTACCCCGGCCTGGCTTGCGGCATAGAGCGCGTCGATCACTTCGGAATCGATCAGCGCGTTCATCTTGGCCCAGATTTCCGCCGGGCGGCCCGCTTTGGCGTGTTCGATTTCGGCGCCGATCATCTCAAGCAGTTTCGGCTTGAGAGAGATCGGCGAGATCGACAAGTTTTCAAGCGAATCCGGCTGGGCATAGCCCGACAGGTAGTTGAACACTTTGGTCGCGTCGCGCCCCATGCCGGCATCGCAGGTGAACAGCGACAGGTCGGTATAGATGCGCGCCGTGATCGGGTGGTAATTGCCGGTGCCAAAATGGGTGTAAGTGACCAGCTTGTCGCCTTCACGGCGCACCACGGTCGAAATCTTGGCGTGGGTTTTGAGGTCAAGAAAGCCATAGACCACATGCGCCCCGGCGCGTTCAAGGCGGCGCGATTGGCGGATGTTGGCGGCCTCGTCAAAGCGCGCTTTAAGCTCGACAAGGGCGGTGACGGATTTGCCATCCTCGGCGGCCTCGCAGAGCGCCGAGACGATCGGGCTGTCGCGCGAGGTGCGATACAGCGTCTGCTTGATCGCCACCACATCGGGGTCGGTTGCGGCCTGTGCAAGGAAGCGCACCACCATGTCGAAGGTTTCGTATGGGTGGTGCAGCAGCATGTCTTTCTGCTTGATCGCGGCGAACATGTCGCCTTCGAAATCCTGCACCCGTTCGGGGACGCGCGGCGAAAACGATGGCCACAGCAGATCGGGGCGCGAGTCGATCACCAGCTCGCCAAGGTTGGCCATGCCGATCATGCCTTCGACCTCGACGATCTCGTCATTGGTGACATGCAGTTCGCGCTTGATCATCTCAAGCAGGGCGGAGGGCGCATTGGCCGAGATTTTCATCCGCACCACTTCGCCGCGACGCCGCCGTTTGAGGGCGGTTTCAAACTCGCGCACAAGGTCTTCGGCCTCGTCCTCGACCTCGAGATCGCTGTCGCGCAACACGCGAAAGGCGCAATGGCCTTTGAGCGCGTAACCGGGGAACAGCGAGGTGATATGCTCAAGCAGCAGGTCTTCGAGCGGCAGGAAGCGGGTTTGCCCCTCGGGCGCGGGCAGGGCGACAAAGCGGTCGATCTGATGCGGGATCGGCAGCAAGGCCTGCAGCTTGCGCTTGTCGGATTTGCGTTCAAGTTGCAGCGCAAGGCTGAACCCGGTGTTGGGGATGAACGGGAACGGGTGCGCGGGGTCAATCGCCAGCGGTGACAGCACCGGGAAAACCCGGCTGAGGAACATATCCGCAAGGAACGTGCGGTCTTTCGCGCTCAGCGTGTCGCGCGAGCAGAGCACGATCCCGGCTTCCTCAAGCTCGGCGCTGAGGCGCACGAAGGTGGCTTGCTGATGGGCCATGAGGCGGCGTGCCTCGGCATGGATCAGGACCAGCTGTTCCGCCGGGGTTAGCCCGTCAGCGGCGGGGGTGGTGACGCCTTCATGGGTCAGCTCGCGCAGACCAGCCACGCGCACGGTATAGAACTCGTCCAGATTGGTGGCCGAGATCGACAGGAAGCGCAGCCGTTCCAACAGCGGCACACGCATGTTGTCGGCCTCTTCCAGCACGCGCCAGTTGAAGCCGAGCCAGCTAAGCTCGCGGTTAAAGAAGCGGGCGGGGCTTGTCGGGTCGAGCGCGGGCATCTCGGTGGCATCCGGGAAGGGGCTCTCAAGGAAATCAGCGTTTGTCATGTGGGCCTTATGGGGCGGAATTGTCACGGGAATATGAAGGCGAGGGCGGATTGTGCGCTTGTTGCGGTGGGATGTCCAGATGCGGGGCGGGGAGCGGGGTGTTCGCGCCTATCCCAGCATCCCGTCGAGCACATCTGCGGCGAGCTTGCGGTTGATCTCGCGCCCTTGCGACAGGGCGGCGGCGTCAAGCGCGCTGACCACCTGTCGGGCCATATCAAAGCTGCGGTCGATGCGGCGCAAAAGATAGGGCAGCGTGTCGGGCGTGGGCGAAAGCTGTCGGTCGGCAAAGAGCTTCATCAGCACCGCCGCAAGCAAGGCGTCATCCGGCGTTTCAACGATCACCGAGGCGGTGCCCTCCATCCGGCTTCTGAGGTCGGGCAGGCGCAGCCCCCAACGGCTGGGCGGCACATGCGCGGTAAAGAGAAGCGAGCGCCCCTCGGCAAGGGCGAGGTTGTGCAGGTGGAACAGCGCCACCTCGGCCTCGGCGTTGCCGGCGATCATGGCGACATCCTCGACCGCGATGTTGCTGCGCGCCAGCTCGGGAATGTCCAGCCGGGGCAGGGCCGTGGCAGGCACGATCTGTGCCGCCGCCATTTCGGCCCAGACATGGGCGAGATGGGTTTTGCCCGCGCCCGAGGGGCCGATCACGGCCAGCTTGCGGTTGGGCCAATTGGCCCAGTTTTCGACCATCCCCACAGCCGTCGCATTCGCGGGAGAGACGAAAAACGCCTCGCGCCCAAGCGCGGTTTTGGCGGGCAGGTCAAAGGAAAGCTGCTGTGGCATCACTCGACAGCGGTCCCGTCCGAGGCGGCCTCGCTGAGGTGTTTGGCCTTGATCTCGACCGCATCAAGCCCGCGATAAAGCCGGCTATCGCGATAGCGGTCGGCAAAGAACCGCGTCAGCACCCCAAGCGCGGCGGCCAAAGGCACGGCGACCAGCATGCCGACAAAGCCAAACAGCGAGCCGAACACCGACAGCGCAAAGATCAGCCACACAGGGTGCAGCCCGACCGAATTGCCAACCAGCTTGGGCGTCAGGAAATTGCCCTCGATCACTTGGCCGAGCACGAAAATCCCGGCCACAAGCCCAAGCGACAGCCAATCGCCCCAGAACTGGAACAGACCCAGCCCGATGGCGAGCGCGCCACCAAGGATCGCGCCGATATAGGGAATAAAGGTCAGCGCCCCGGCGACAAAGCCGACCACCAGCCCGAATTGCAGCCCGACCAGCATCAGCGCCACGGCGTAATACGTCCCGAGGATCAGGCACACGGTGCCCATACCGCGAATAAACGCGGCGAGCGTTTTGTCGATGTCGGTGGCCAACCGGCGGATCACCGGCGCATGATCGCGCGGCAAAAGGTCGTCGATCTTGGCGATCATCCGGTCCCAATCATAGAGCAGATAGACCGCGACAACCGGCACGATCACGAACAAGAGCACCACGTTGATGATCGAATAGGCCGAGCTGAGCACCGCGTTTAGCAGCTCTCCGCCACGTTCCTGCACTTTTTCGCCCACGGTGGTGAGCGAGTTGCGCAGCGTGCTGTCGGCATCCATCAAGGACGGGAAGCGATCGGTCAGGAAGGTTTGCAAGTCCTTGGCCAGCTGCGGCGCGGTATCAAACAGCGCAATCGCCTGTCCGACCAGCGTCGGAATGACCAGCAGCGCCATGATGACAAAAAGCAGAATGGCGACCAGCGTGATGATCCCCGTGGCCAACCCGCGCGACGCGCCCATGCTTTCCAGCTTGTCCGCGACCGGATCAAGAAAATACGCCACCGCCCCGCCCAGAACAAACGGCAGGATCACGTCGCCAAGGAACCACATCGCAAGGCAGAATACCACGGCGGCAATGCCCCAGTATTTAAGCTGATGCTGGACCGGTAATGCCATAAAGCCGTATTCCTTCCGCCTTTCGCGCGTCGATACGCCCGCGTCTGTTCCTATGTCGCCGTAGCGTGGTCGCATTTCAAGCCCCGAAATTGAAACCACCCGCTTTGCCGTAACCCCGCCGATATGCGCCGCTTTGGTTGGGTTGGCGCCGCGCGCGCTAGCGGATTGCTTGCCACAGTGCAGCAATTCCGTTAGCTCTCGCAGCGACACTTTTGACAGGATCAAGCCCCATGCGCCTTAGCCGTTATTTTCTGCCCGTCTTGAAAGAAAACCCCTCCGAGGCGCAGATCGTCAGCCACCGGCTGATGCTGCGTGCCGGGATGATAAAACAAGCCAGCGCGGGGATCTATTCGTGGTTGCCGCTCGGCTTCAAGGTGCTGCGCAAGATCGAGAATATCGTGCACGAAGAGCAGGTCCGCGCCGGGCATATTCCGCTGTTGATGCCAACGCTGCAGAGCGCTGATCTGTGGCGCGAGAGCGGGCGGTATGACGCCTATGGCCCCGAGATGCTGCGCATTCGTGACCGCCACGACCGCGACATGCTGTTTGGTCCGACCAACGAGGAAATGATCACCGATATTTTCCGCGCGCATGTCAATTCCTACAAAGACCTGCCGATGACGCTCTATCATATCCAGTGGAAGTTCCGCGATGAGATCCGCCCGCGCTTTGGCGTGATGCGGGGGCGCGAGTTCCTGATGAAGGACGGCTATAACTTTGACCTGACCAAAGAGGACGCGTTGCACGCCTATAACCGCCATCTCGTCAGCTATCTGCGCACCTATGAGCGGATGGGCCTTCAGGCGATCCCGATGCGCGCCGACAGCGGCCCGATTGGCGGCGATTACACGCATGAGTTCCTTGTGTTGGCCGAAACCGGTGAGTCCGAGGTGTTTTATGACAGCGAGATCACCGATCTGACCTTTGGTCAGCGCGAGATTGATTATGATGATGTCGATCAGTGTCAGGCGGTGATGGACGAGTTCACCTCGCGCTATGCCCGCACGGATGAGACCCACGACACCGAGGTGTTCGATGCCGTCCCCGAGGAGCGCCGCCGCGTGGCGCGTGGTATCGAAGTGGGGCAGATCTTCTACTTCGGCACGATGTACTCCGAGAAACTGGGCGCGACGGTGCAAGGCCCCGAGGGCAAGCCGGTGCATGTGCATATGGGCAGCCACGGCATCGGGGTGAGCCGTCTGTTGGGCGCGATCATCGAGGCGTCGCATGATGACAATGGCATCATCTGGCCCGAAGGGGTCACGCCGTTCCATGTTGGGATCGTCAACGTCAAACAGGGCGACGCCGAGGCCGACGCCGCCTGTGACGCGCTTTATGGTGCGCTTGAGGCGGTCGGGCTTGAGCCGCTTTACGATGACCGCAATGAGCGGGCAGGGGGCAAGTTTGCGACGATGGATCTGATCGGTCTGCCGTGGCGGATCACGGTCGGCCCGCGCGGGTTGAAAAACGGCGTGGTCGAGCTGACCTCGCGCCGCACCGGTGAAAGCGAAGAGATGCCGCCGGAAGAGGCGGTCAAGCGGCTGGTGGCGATCTATGAAGGGCACCGCGTGCGCGGGCTTTGAGGCCGGATTTCCCCTGCACGGAATCAAGGGCGTAGCCCGCCGTGCAGCGCCTGCCCGTTCCGGCGGGCTGGCGCTTTGGTGAGGGCGGTACGACGCCTTTGGGGCGCACGGATTTGGCAAGATAAACTGCCATCCACCAGCGTTAGAGGCGCCACCCCACGGGCAGGCGCAGCACTCCCTTGCACGGTACCAAAGGCGTAGCCCGCCCATTGCCGACAGGCGATTTTGCCTACGCAAAATCTGCCGAAAGGGTGCAGCGATGCCGCGCTCCCACGCGGCGGCGATTGGGTAGCGGTGCGCTCCCCACTTGCCGAGCACAGTTTTGGCCAGCATAAAGCGGCACTTGCAACGGTTGCATCGCCCCCGCGCGCGACAGCAATGCCCGGCTTTCGAATGGGACGATCCAGTCTCGTGGCAATTTTCATCCGCCCACCTGCCCCCCCAACCCAAACTCCTTGTCGTGCTTATCTTGAGCCTGCCCGCCCCTTCGCCTATAGAGACGCCAAGCAAGCAATTGAAGTCGGGAGAGCCAAATGGCCGGCCATTCTAAATGGGCAAATATCCAGCACCGCAAAGGGCGTCAGGACGCAGCACGTTCCAAGCTGTTTTCCAAGCTCGCCAAGGAGATCACCGTGGCGGCGAAAATGGGCGACCCGGACCCCGACAAGAACCCGCGCCTGCGCCTTGCGGTGAAAGAGGCCAAGTCGCAATCCGTCCCCAAGGACGTGATCGACCGCGCCATCAAGAAGGCCTCTGGCGGCGATGCCGAGAACTATGACGAGATCCGCTATGAGGGCTATGGCCCCAATGGCGTGGCCGTGATTGTCGAGGCGATGACCGACAACAAGAACCGCACCGCAAGCACCGTGCGCTCGACCTTTACCAAACACGGCGGCAACCTGGGTGAAACCGGCTCGGTCGGCTTCATGTTCGACCGCAAGGGCGAGGTCAGCTACCCCGCCTCGGTCGGGGACGCCGACACGGTGATGATGGCCGCAATCGAGGCGGGCGCCGAAGACGTGGAAAGCTCGGATGACGGGCATATCATCTGGTGCGCAGACACCGATCTGAACGATGTGTCAAACGCGCTTGAGGCCGAGCTGGGCGAAAGCGAAAGCACCAAGCTGGTGTGGAAGCCGACCACCACGACCGAGCTGGACCTTGAGGGCATGCAAAAGCTGATGAAGCTGATTGATGCGCTTGAGGACGACGACGACGTGCAGCGCGTCACGGCGAATTTCGATGCGTCGGACGAGGTGATGGACCAGCTTTGATGGGGCGGGGCGACAGGTTTCGCCCCGGTTCATAAGGCTGTCTGTAAGCTGTCTGTAAGCTGTCTGTAAGCCGTCTGGCGGGCGTGCGGCCCCGGATCATCTCCGGGGCGCGAAACACAGAGGTGGGCGGCAGAGATGGGCGTGGGCGTTAGCCCGCCTGACGCATCTCGTCCTCAACAGCACCCTCATCGGCGACCGGCTGTCCGACCAGAACCTCGCTGGCGCGGGCTTTGACCGCTTTGGTCAGCGGTTCAAGCACGGGGCGCATCATGCGGCTGACCTGCCAGTAGAGCGGCTTGTCAAAACTCGCGTTCTCCTCAACCAGCGGCACAAGGATACCGCGCCGCACGAGGCGGCTGACCAGCGGGGCGGGGTTCATGCCCCAGCCGATCCCGCGGCGGGCGGCTTCGACAAACGCCTGCGACGAGGGCATGCCGTGACTTGGCGGCGTGATGCCCCGACCGAATTGCGTGCTGAGCCATTCGCTCTGCAACCCGTCTTTTTCGTTAAATTGCAGCATCGGCGCGGATTTGAGCGCCTTGGGCGTGACCCCATCGGGGAAGTATGTCTTCATGAACTTCGGGCTGGCCGTCGCGATATAGCGCAGCGAGCCGAGGGGGATCACGTCACAGCCCTGAACCGGGCGCGAGGATTGCGTGACCGCAGCCAGAACCTCGCCCTTTTTAAGCCACTCTGCCGAATGGCTCTCGTCGTCGATCACCAGATCGAACAGCGTGTCATCCAGCCCGTCAAGCGCGCCGAGGAACCATGTCGCAAGGCTGTCGGCGTTGACGGCGACGCGCAGGCGCGCGTGGCCTTTGGCGGTGCTGGTTCCGTCCTGACCCAGATCGCGGCTGGCTTGATCCTCAAGCAGCGCGACGGCCTCGGCGTGGGCCGAAAGACGGCGGCCCGCGTCGGTGCCGACACATGGGCTTTCGCGCAAGACCAGCACGGTTCCGACCTGTTCTTCCAGCGCCTTGAGCCGCTGGGAGACCGCCGATTGAGTGATGTTTAATGCACCCGCCGCGGCCTCGAAGCTGCCAAGCCGTAGAATTGCGGAAAGTGCGGATAGATGCCTGCTATCAAACTGCATAAGACCCTCTGATTTTGTATTATTATGTTTAATTTGTCATAGCGTGAAACGCGGTTTAATCCAAGGAAAACGTTGATGGGATTTGCCAAATGAGTGCAGCATTTATCGCCGGGTTTTCGCTTGGCTTTTCTCTCATATTGGCGATCGGGGCGCAAAATGCCTTTGTTTTGCGTCAGGGGCTGCGGCGCGAACAAGTGCTGGCGACGGTGCTGATCTGTGCGGTTTCAGACGCGGTTCTGATCGCCGCCGGGGTGGCGGGGTTCGGCGCGCTGGCCGAGGCGCTGCCGGGGTTGGAAACCGTCATGCGCTATGGCGGGGCGGCGTTTTTGCTGGCTTATGGCGCGCGCAATTTCATCGCCGCGTGGCGTGGGGGCGCGGCGCTGAGCACCGATGGAGAGAGCCGCCATTCGCTGGCCGGTGTGGCGATGACGGTGGTGGCGCTGACCTGGCTGAACCCGCATGTTTACCTTGATACGGTGGTCTTGCTGGGGTCGATCTCGGCGCAATACGAGGCCAAGCTGGCGTTCGGGGGCGGTGCGGTGCTGGCCAGTTTCACGTTCTTTTTCGCGCTCGGCTATGGCGCGCGGTTGTTGTCACCGCTGTTTGCGCGCGCTGTGGCGTGGCGGGTGCTGGATGTGCTCGTCGGCCTTACGATGTGGGCGATTGCGGCGAAGCTGTTGTGGGGATGAGCGGGCGGGTTTCGGCGTCTTTTGCCGCCACTTCCTCGGCCCAATCGGCAAAGGCGCGGACCTTGGGGTTGCGCCAGCTGTCCTGCGCCGCAATCAGGCTATAGCGGCCAAAGTCGGTGGCGCAGGCCATGTCGGGAAAGGGCAGATGCAACGCGCCGCTGTCCAACTCCTCGCGACAGAGCGCAAGATCGACCATCAGAACACCGGTGCCAAAACGGGCCGCACGCGCCGCCATATCAAGGTTGGGAAAGCTTTCGCCTTGTGCCGCATCAACGCCGTTGATCCCGAAATGGTCCAGCCAGATCGCCCAATCGGTGCTGCGTGGCCGGTCATGCAAAAGCGTGGTCCGGGCCAGATCGGCAGGGCTGTCGAGCGGCAAAAGACCGGGGGCGCAGGCCGGGGACAGCAGCATGGGAAACAGCGGGCGGGCGGTGATATGCGCAGGCCGTCCGGGGATATGTTCCAGCGAGAGGCCAAGGTCGTATTCGGCGGCATCAAACCCGGTTTCGCCATAGAAATCGGTGGTCACGCGCAGATTGATGTCGGGGTGGCGCTCGCGAAAGGCCTGTAGGCGGGGAAACAACCAGCGGATCGACAGGGCGGGCGGGCAGATCATGCGCAGATCGTCGGCCC
This sequence comes from Rhodobacteraceae bacterium D3-12, assembly GCA_025916135.1. Classification (NCBI taxonomy): domain Bacteria; kingdom Pseudomonadati; phylum Pseudomonadota; class Alphaproteobacteria; order Rhodobacterales; family Roseobacteraceae; genus Phycobium; species Phycobium rhodophyticola. The sequence continues at coordinate 1,669,979 of CP104793.1, forward strand.
CGGCAGAGAGCCGCGAGGTTTCCCGCTCGATCCGCGCAAAAGCATCGGTGAGCACCGGCAAAAGCCGCTGCCCCGCAGTGGTCAGATCGACCCCCTTGGCATGCCTGCGAAACAGCGCCACGCCAAGATGCTCTTCGAGCAGTTTCACATGCCGGCTGATCGCGCCACGGGTGACGCAAAGCTCGTCCGCGGCGGCGATATAGCCATTGTGGCGGGCGGCGGCCTCGAAAGCGCGCAGGGCGTTGAGCGGGGGCAGGGGCATGGGCGTGCCTTTGGGTTAGGTTTGCTGAGCCATGGTACGAGGTTTACTGGTTTGATTGCAAACGCGATGCGCCGGTATCTTGCTTATGCGTAAGTCATGAGTGGAGCGCTGGCGATGGCGTTGGTAACAAGATCAACCAGCGGGCGGCTAACCCGGATCAGTTTTATTGCGCCTTGGATGACCCGTCTGGCGCGGCGATGGCGGGGCGCTTCCCTGCGCCGGGCGATGGAGGATGACCTGTTGCGCCTTGAGGAAACCGCGCCGCATTTGTTGGCTGATGTCGGGTTTGTCGAAAACAGGCAGGCGTCATGCGCGGCGCGAAAAGTGATGGTCGCGCCGGGGCATCGCCTAGAGCTTGATCAGATCGCGGCGCAGCGCCATGCGACACGACGTTAACATGTTTCAGACCTTGAAGCCCCCAAGCAATCGTGAACAGATGGCGGAATGCAGACCGAGCCAGTTTCAAACCCCGCCAAGGGTGTGCTTTGGATGATCCTCACCGGGTTTTTGTTCGTCGCGGTGAACGCGATGGTCAAGGCCATGGGCACGCGCATTCCCGCGCCCGAGGCGGCGTTTTTACGCTATGCCTTTGGTTTGTTGCTGTTGCTGCCGATGATCCGCCCGTTGATCCGGGCCAAGCTGACGCGCCGGCAGATGACGTTTTTCGCATGGCGCGGCGTGGCGCATACGGCGGCGGTGTGCCTGTGGTTTTATGCCATGGCGCGCATCCCGATTGCTGATGTGACGGTGCTGAATTACCTATCGCCGATTTATGTCACGCTGGGGGCGGCGTTGTTTCTGGGCGAAAAGCTGGCTTTGCGGCGGATTTTGGCGATTGTGGCGGCGTTGATCGGGGCGCTGATCATTCTGCGGCCGGGGTTTCGCGAGGTCGGAGACGGGCATTTGGCGATGCTGGTGGCGGCGGTGTTTTTCGCGGTCTCTTATCTGATTGCCAAGCGGATGGCCGATGACACCGGCGCGGCGGTGACGGTGACGATGCTCTCGCTGACTGTGGCGGTCGGCCTGTTGCCGCTGGCGATTATGAACTGGGTCACGCCGACCTTGTATGAGGCGGCCATGTTGTTCGGGGTGGCGGTTTTTGCCACCGCCGGGCATTACACCATGTCGGTCGCGCTGTCGCTGGCGCCGGTGACGGTGACGCAGCCGGTCGGATTTTTGCAACTGGTCTGGGCGGTGCTTTTGGGCTGGTTGGTGTTTGAAGAGGGCTTGGATGTCTATGTGTTGTTGGGCGGCGGGCTGATCATTGCCGCGATCAGCTTTATGACATGGCGCGAGGCGGTGTTGAAACGCCGGATGCGCACGCCGGTGGTGGGCGAGACCAAACTGTAAGCGGCGGGGGCCAGCCCCCGCACCCCCGGGATATTTTCGGTCAGATGAAGGGGCTCAGGGGGTGGGTCAGTCAGGCATTGTCGGGCTGGGTTCAGGCGCGGGGGTCGAGCAATTTGGCGAGCACGCGGTCCTTGGTGACCTGACCGATGAGGGTGCCGTTTTCTTCGACCCCGACGGGGGCGCCGGTGTGGCCGACCTTGTCCATGACTTCGCGGATGTCGGTTTCGGGCGGGACGCTGGTGGCCGGGGTGCCGGTGGCGGGTTCCATCACGTCGCGCGCGCAGAGCACGCCGAGCGGGTTCATATGGGCCACAAAATCGGCCACGTAGTCATTGGCGGGGTTCGAGAAAATCTCTTGCGGGGTGCCGCATTGCACGATGCGCCCGCCCTCCATGATGGCGATGCGATTGCCAAGTTTGAAGGCCTCGTCGAGGTCATGGGAGACGAAGATGATGGTGCGGTGCAGGCGCTTTTGCAGGTCGAGCAGCTCGTCCTGAAGCTTGTTTCGAATTAGCGGGTCGAGCGCCGAAAACGGCTCATCCATCAGCAGGATCGGCGCATCGGTGACAAAGGCGCGGGCGAGGCCGACGCGCTGTTGCATGCCGCCTGAAAGCTCGCCCACCTTGCGGTCGGCCCAATCCGACAGGCCAACGGTGGCGAGCTGTTCATCGACCTTGGCGCGGCGCGCCGCCGGGGCCATGCCGCCGAGCTCAAGCCCGAGGCCGACGTTTTCACGCACAGAGCGCCACGGCAGCAGGCCGAATTGCTGGAACACCATGGCGACATGGCTTTGGCGGATGCGGCGCAGGGCGGTTTCACCGGCGTTGGTGACATCGACATAGGCGTTGCCGTCGTGGACCTCGACCTTGCCGCGCACCACGGGGTTGAGCCCGTTGACGGCCCTGAGCAGGGTGGATTTGCCCGACCCGGAGAGGCCCATAAGCACGAGGATCTCGCCCTCGGCCACCTCAAGCGCGCAGTCATGCACGCCGAGCACTTGGCCGGTCATGCTCTTGATCTCTTCACGCTCGCCGCCTTCGTCCATCAGGGGCAGGGCGCTGGCGGGTTTGTCGCCGAAAACGATCGAGACATTGTCGAATTTGACGATGGGTTTTGCGGTGCTCATATCATCTCTCCACGCGCAGCATACGGTCAAGGGCGATGGCCACGGCGACAATCACGATCCCGCTTTCGAAACCGAGCGGCGCGTTCACCGTGTTGAGCGCACGCACCACCGGCACGCCAAGCCCGTCGGCGCCGACCAGCCCCGAGATCACCACCATCGACAGCGACAGCATGATCGTCTGGTTGAGACCGGTCATGATTTGCGGGAAAGCATAGGGCAGTTCGACCTTCCACAGGGTCTGGCGCGGGGTCGCGCCAAAGGCGCGGGCGGCCTCGGTCAGGGCGGTGGGCACTTGGCTCACGCCCAGTTGGGTCAGGCGGATCGGCGCGGGCAGCACGAAGATGAAGGTCGCCACAAGCCCCGGCACCATGCCGATGCCAAACAGCACGATCATCGGGATCAGATAGACGAATGTCGGGATCGTTTGCATCATGTCGAGCACCGGCAGGATGAACGAATAGAACCGCGGGTTATGCGCCGCGTAGATGCCGATGGGCACGCCCACGCCCATACAGAACGCCCCGGCAAAGAGGATCAGGGTGAGGCTTTCTGTGGTGGCCTCCCAATAGCCCTGATTGATGACGAAGAGGAAGCAGACCACCACCACCACCACCCGTTTCCAGTCACGCTGTAGCGCCCATGTGAGGGCGGCAAAGACCAGCACCATGACATAGGCCGGCAGGAACTGCAGCCCGGCCAGCACCACGTCAATGGTCGTGGACAGCACCGTTTCGACCACATCGAAAAAGCCGCCGGCCTTGTCGATCAGCCAATCAAACGCGTCCGAAACGTTGCGCCCGATCAGGAGTTTGCCGTCTTCATTGAGTAGAGCCATTCAAGTCGCCTTGTTCAGTGTTGTCCATCCCGCTTCAGTCTCAGCAAAAAGCGCTGCGTTTTCTGCGAGGAGGCGGATCGTTTTTGAGTGTAAAACGTCGTGTTTGGAAGCGTCGTTAAGTGAAACCGAAATATCGGTGCTAGTATCAAGAAGGACAATTTCATTGTCTACTAGGCATTCGCGGATCAGCTTGTTGACCCAGATGGAGGTTGACTGTGTGGCGCCGGGGGTCCGGTAATTCTGCATCCGCCGCCTCAGGTTGGTCGTTTCGCCGACATAGACACTGCGGCGGTGTGGAAAGCGAAACCTGTAGATGCCTGCAATCGGTTTCAGTATCGGAAAGAGAAGTTTCTCTAGACCGTCCAGCGCCACTTCGCCGCCACTGTGCCAAAGCAAGGCGGTCGTGATTTTGATGTGCGAAACCCCGGATGGGGCGGGCTTTGTGGCGGTTGGCTCTTGGGCTGCAACCGTGGCAGGAACTGGTTTGCCCGGCGGCACCGCCGGGCAGCGCCCGTCCGCCCCCCTGGGCGGGCGCTTCTCGCCCACCCGCGGACGGGCGCTGCCCTCAGTTGGCAATGCTGCGTGCACTTTTTCGGTGGGAAAATTCTGAATGGCTAAGCCGGGCTGTTTGTCACGTGAGATTAGACCCTCAGCTACCAATTTTCGGCAGCGGGCATTGATCTGTTGGTGTCGGGATGGGCCGCCCGGCAGGGCGTGCGTGAGCCCGGCATCGCTGATGCCGGGCCTTTGCTTGATTAGCTCGAATATGTCGTCGATCAGGGCCAAAAGCCGGCTTACATGCCCAGCTTGGCCTTGACCGCTGCGGCCGCGTCGCCGCCGTCCATCGTGGTCACACCTTCAAGCCATGCCATATAGGCGTCGGGGTTGGCTTTGAGCCAGGCGCTCGCCGCCTTGGCCGGGTCGGTCCCGTCATTCAGGATCGCGCCCATGATCTCGTTCTCCATGGCCAGCGTGAATTTGAGATTGCCAAGCAGCGCGCCGACGTTCTTGCACTCGGCGGCATAGCCCGCGCGGGTGTTGGTATAAACCGTCGCACCGCCCAGATCGGGACCAAAGAAATCGTCACCACCGGTGAGGTAGCCCATCTCGAAATTGGCGTTCATCGGGTGCGGTTCCCAGCCGAGGAAGACGATCGGTTCGCCCTTTTTGGAGGCGCGCGCAACCTGTGCCAGCATGCCTTGCTCCGAGCTTTCGGCAACTTGCATGCCCTTGAGGCCGAAGGCATCGGCGTCGATCATCGACTGGATCAGGCGGTTGCCGTCGTTGCCCGGCTCGATGCCATAGATCTTGCCGTCAAGCGCATCGGCATGTTTGGCGATATCGGCGAAATCCTTGATGCCCATGTCCATCGCGGCCTTGTTCACGGCCAGCGTATATTTCGCGCCTTCGAGGTTCTCGCGCAGGGTGTCCACGGTTTTGGCTTCGCGGTAAGGCGCAATGTCGCCTTCCATCGTCGGCATCCAGTTGCCAAGGAACACATCGACATCGCCATCGGCCATGGCGCGGTAGGTCACCGGCACGCTCAGCACCTTGATGTCGGTCTCATAACCGAGCGCCTCGAGCACAACGGTGGTGGCGGCGGTTGTGGCGGTGATATCGGTCCAGCCAACGTCCGAGAAGGTCACCTTGCCACAGGCGGCATGGCTCTCTGCAAAGGCAGGCGCGGCGCTCATCGCGGCAAGCGCAAAGGCGGAAAGGGTGGTTTTCAAGGTCATTTTCAGGTCTCCCGGTTGATTTCGTCATTTTTCTTGATTGACGAGTCAATAAAAACAAAACAAGCTAAATGCAACACCCCCATATTTTCGGAGTCTGGGATGCCAAAGCTCGGAATGGAGCCTATTCGACGCGAAGCACTAGTGAAAGCAACGATTGCGGAAATCGGTGTGCGCGGCACGTTGGATGTGACCGTCAGCCAGATCGCGCGCCGCGCGGGCATGTCGAGCGCGCTGGCGCATCACTATTTCGGCTCCAAGGAAAAGATCCTTTTGGCGGCCATGCGATATGTGATGGGCGTCTATGCCGCCGAGGTGCGCGGCGCGCTGGCCATGGCCGACACCCCTGAGGCGCGGGTCGAAGCGATCGTGCGGGCGTCATTTTCGGAACGGAATTTTCGCAGCGAAACCGTGGCGGGCTGGCTGAATTTTTATGTGCTGGCACAGACCTCGGACGAGGCGCGCCGCCTGTTGCATGTCTATCACCGGCGGTTGCATTCCAACCTGTGCCACGCGTTGCGCCCGCTGGTGGGGGCGCGCGCCGATGAAATGGCAGACCGTATCGCGGCGCTGATTGACGGCGTATATCTGCGCCAGTCGCTGGGGCGGGGGCAGCCCGACCGCGATGCGGCGGTCGCGCAATTGCGCCGCTGCGTGTCACTCGAGCTGAAACAAGGTGCAACATGAGCAAACCCAACATCCTGATCTTTATGGTGGATCAGCTGAACGGGACGTTGTTCCCGGATGGTCCGGCGGAGTGGCTGCATGCGCCCAACCTCAAGAAGCTGGCGGCGCGGTCGACCCGGTTTCAGAACGCCTATACCGCTTCGCCGCTCTGTGCGCCGGGGCGGGCGGCGTTTATGTCGGGGCAGTTGCCTTCGCAAACCGGGGTCTATGACAATGCGGCAGAGTTCGCCTCTTCGATCCCGACCTATGCGCATCATCTGCGGCGGGCGGGCTATCAGACCTGCCTTTCGGGCAAGATGCATTTCGTTGGCCCGGATCAGCTTCACGGCTTCGAGGAACGCCTGACCACGGATGTTTACCCGCCCGATTTCGGCTGGACCCCGGATTATCGCAAACCGGGTGAGCGGATTGATTGGTGGTATCACAACATGGGTTCTGTCACCGGCGCGGGCGTGGCCGAGATCACCAACCAGCTCGAATATGATGACGAGGTGGCCTATCACGCGACGCGCAAGGTCTATGATCTGGCGCGGGGGGTGATGCGCGGCCATGGTGCCTGACGGTGAGCTTCACGCATCCGCATGATCCCTATGTGGCGCGCAAGAAATATTGGGACCTGTATGAGGATTGCGAGCATTTGCTGCCCGAGGTGGGGCCGATCCCCTATGATGCGCAGGACCCGCATTCACAGCGGATATTCGACGCCAATGACTGGCGCAGTTTTGACATAAGCGAAGAGGATGTGCGCCGCTCGCGGCGGGCCTATTTCGCCAATATCTCTTATCTTGATGACAAGATCGGCGAGGTTCTTGAGGCGCTGGAGAGCACGCGGCAGGAGGCGATCATCCTGTTCGTGTCCGATCACGGTGACATGCTGGGCGAGCGCGGCTTGTGGTTCAAAATGTCGTTCTATGAAGGCTCGGCGCGGGTGCCGATGATGATCGCAGCGCCGTCGATGACGCCGGGATTGGTGCGCGAACCGGTCAGCAATATCGACGTTTGCCCGACGCTCTGTGATCTTGCGGGGGTCAGCATGGCAGAGGTCAGCCCATGGACCACGGGCGAGAGCCTTGTGCCGATGGGGCAGGGGGCGGTGCGCAGCACGCCCGTGGCGATGGAATACGCCGCCGAGGCGTCTTATTCGCCGATGATCTGCCTGCGGTCGGGGCGCTGGAAATACACCAATTGCGCGCTTGATCCCGAGCAGCTGTTTGATCTTGAGGCCGACCCGAACGAGCGGGTGAACCTTTGGCAAGACCCGGACCACGCCAAAGTGTTGGAGACATTCCGCGTTGAGGCCGCTGCGCGATGGGATCTGGAGCAATTCGACGCCGAGGTGAGGGTGTCACAGGCCCGCCGGTGGGTGGTTTATGAGGCGTTGCGGCAGGGCGGCTATTACCCGTGGGATTACCAGCCGCTTCAAAAGGCCTCGGAGCGCTATATGCGCAACCACATGGATTTGAACGTGCTGGAAAACAATCAACGCTTCCCGCGGGGGGAATGACGGTGGCCCGCCTCTTTCAAGGCGTTCCCACCCACCCTCCCCACGCCTTGAAAGGGGCGGGGGCTGGCGGTGCAGGCGTGGCGTTTGTGGCCGCGGTTTCGGGATGTGCCGAGACGCGGATCAGGCGCAGGTCTGTTCCGAACGCGCCATGTTGCGTGTCGGGCGAGGCGCTGTGATGGAGATGACGGTTTATGGCCGCGCGACCTCCTCCAATGTGCAGGCGTTGCTTTGGGGGATGGAGGAGCTGGGGCTTTCCTATGAACGGCTGGATTATGGCGAGGTTTATGGCGGGCTGGACAGTGCGGAGTTTCGCGCGATGACCCCGCATGGGTGCATTCCGGTGCTGACCATCGGCGATGTGGCGCTGTTTGAGACCGGGGCGATCTTGCGCCATCTCGCCGGGGAGCATGGGGATGAGGCGTTCTGGCCTTCCGAGCCACTCAAGCGCGCGCAGGTGGATATGTGGGCGGAATGGGCGAAATACGAGGTTGCCGCGCGTTTTACAGGCCCGGTGTTCTGGCGTCACACCCGCACCGCGCCAGAGCGGCGCAACAGCGCCTTGGTCACACGCAATCTGGTCACGCTGGAAAGTGAGCTTGAGAAGGCCGATGCGCGGTTGCAAGCGGCACGCTTCCTCTGCGGTGATGCGCTGACGCTGGCGGATATTCAGCTGGGACATGTGCTCTATCGGTATTTCGATATCGACATTGCGCGGCGCGATTTTCCGGCTTTGCGCACCTATTACGACGGGCTGTCTGCGCGGCCCGCTTACCAGCGCACGATCATGGTGTCCTATGACGCCTTGCGCGACACATTCTAAGGAAAGATCAATGAGTTACGACACGCAGCCCAAGGGCAGCCACTTTGTCAACGGACGTTATGTTGAAGACAGTGACGGCACGCCGTTCGAGGTGATCTATCCCGCCACGGGCGAGGTGATTGCGACCCTGCACGCGGCCACCCCGGCGGTGATCGAGGCGGCGCTGGCGAGCGCCCGAGCCGGTCAGGAAGCATGGGGCCAGTTGAGCGGGACCGAGCGGGGCCGGGTGCTGCGCCGGGCCGCCGATTTGATGCGCGCGCGCAATCACGATCTGTCGGTTCTGGAGACCCGCGACACCGGCAAGCCGCTGTCCGAAACGCTGGTTGCGGATGCCACATCGGGGGCCGATGCGCTGGAATATTTCGGCGGGCTGGCGGCGTCTTTGACGGGCCAGCATATCCAGCTGGGCGAGGATTGGGTTTACACCCGCCGCGAGCCCTTGGGCGTCTGTGTTGGCATCGGCGCGTGGAATTACCCGACCCAGATCGCTTGCTGGAAGGGCGCTCCGGCGCTGGCCTGTGGCAATTCGATGGTGTTCAAACCGTCGGAAACCACGCCTTTGTCGGCGTTGAAAGTGGCCGAGATCCTGCATGAGGCGGGCCTGCCTGCGGGCGTGTTCAACGTGGTGCAGGGCATGGGCGAGCTCGGCGCGGCGCTGATCGGCGACAGCCGGGTCGCCAAGGTCTCGCTCACCGGATCGGTGCCGACGGGCAAGCGGGTTTACGCAGCGGCGGCGGCGGGCATGAAGCACGTCACGATGGAGCTGGGCGGGAAATCACCCTTGGTGGTGTTTGACGATGCGACGCTGGAGGATGCGGTCTCGGGCGCGATTTTGGGCAACTTTTATAGCTCGGGACAGGTCTGTTCCAACGGCACGCGGGTGTTCGTGCAAAGCGGCATCCGCGCCGCGTTTCTCAAGCGCCTGTCCGAACGGCTAAGCCGCGCCGTGATCGGCGATCCTATGGATATGAATACCAATTTCGGCCCGATGGCGAGCGAGGCACAGCTTAACATCGCGCTTGATTACATCGAAAAAGGCAAGGCAGAGGGCGCGTGGCTTGTCCATGGCGGCAACCGGATCGACAAGCCCGGCGCGTGGATCGAACCCACGGTCTTTGCCGATGTCACCGACGATATGACCATCGCACGCGAAGAGATTTTCGGCCCCGTGATGAGCGTTCTGGAGTTCGAGACCGAAGACGAGGTTATGACCCGCGCCAATGCCACCGACTTCGGCCTTGCCGCCGGGGTTTTCACCAATGACCTCAAACGCGCCCATCGCGTGGTGGCGGGGTTCGAGGCGGGGACCTGTTACATCAACACCTATAACGACGCCCCGGTCGAGGCCCCCTTTGGCGGCTCGAAACTCTCGGGCGTGGGGCGCGAAAACTCGCGTGCGGCGATCGAGCATTATTCGGAATTGAAAACGGTTTACGTGCGCATGGGCGCGCTTGAGGCCCCGTTCTGACGCAGGCTTTTGCGGGCGCGGGAAAACGGGCAGACGAAGGAAGAAAACGGATGGAAGCGGATTATGTAATCGTCGGCGCAGGCAGCGCGGGTTGTGCCATGGCCTATCGGTTGGCCGAGGCGGGGCGTTCGGTTGTGGTGATCGAACATGGTGGCACGGACGCAGGGCCGTTCATTCAGATGCCGGCGGCGCTCAGCTATCCGATGAACATGAACCGCTATGACTGGGGCTATAAAAGCGAGCCGGAACCGGGGCTGGGCGGGCGGCAATTGGTGGCACCGCGTGGCAAGGTGATTGGCGGGTCGTCCTCGATCAACGGGATGGTTTACGTGCGCGGCCATGCCAGTGATTTCGACCATTGGGCCGAAACGGGGGCGACGGGTTGGGGCTATGCCGATGTGCTGCCTTATTACAAGCGGATGGAGCATTGGCATGACGGCGGCCATGGCGGCGACCCGGCGTGGCGTGGCAAGGATGGCCCGCTGCATGTCACCCGTGGGCCGCGCAAGAACCCGCTCTATCACGCCTTTGTCGAGGCCGGTCGCGAGGCGGGCTATCCCGTCACCGCCGACTATAACGGCCAACAGCAAGAAGGCTTTGGCGCGTTTGAGCAAACGGTGTGGAAGGGGCGGCGCTGGTCTGCGGCGAATGCCTATCTCAAGCCCGCGATCAAGGGCGGCAAGTGCACGGTGGTCAACGGCCTCGCCACGCGGATCGTTATCGAAAACGGGCGCGCCAGAGGGGTCGAAATTGCCCGCAAGGGCGGCAAAGAGGTGGTGAGCGCGCGCGTCGAGGTGATCGTTGCGGCCTCGGCCTTTAACTCGCCCAAGCTGTTGATGCTGTCGGGCATTGGCCCGGCGGCGCATCTGGCCGAACACGGGATTGATGTGCTGGTCGACCGCCCCGGCGTGGGCGCGAATTTGCAGGACCATCTGGAGGTGTATTTCCAGATGGCCGCCTCGCAGCCGATCACGCTTTATAAGCACTGGAATGTGCTGTCCAAGGCGCTGATCGGGGCGCAATGGCTGTTTACCAAGACCGGGCTGGGCGCGACCAACAGCTTTGAAAGCTGCGCTTTTATTCGCTCTGCCGCCGGGGTGGATTACCCGGATATCCAGTTCCACTTCCTGCCGTTTGCCGTGCGCTATGATGGCAAGGCCGCGGCCGAGGGGCACGGCTTTCAGGCCCATGTCGGGCCGATGCGCGCCGCCTCGCGCGGGGCGGTTACGTTGCGCTCTGCTGATCCTGCGGATGCGCCACGCATCTTCTTTAACTATATGAGCGAGGACAAGGATTGGCAGGATTTCCGCCGTGTTATCCGTCTCACCCGCGAGATTTTCCAGCAGGAGGCGTTCGCGCCCTTTGTGCGGCATGAAATTCAGCCCGGACCGGATGTGACCAGCGACGCGGCGATTGATGACTTCCTGCGCGAGCACGCCGAAAGCGCCTATCACCCCTGTGGTACTTGCCGGATGGGGCGCGCCGATGATCCGATGGCGGTGGTTGACCCCGAATGCCGGGTGATCGGCGTTGACGGCTTGCGCGTTGCGGACAGCTCGATCTTTCCGCGCATCACCAATGGCAATTTGAACGGCCCGTCGATCATGGTGGGAGAGAAGGCGGCGGACCATATTTTAGGGCGCGCGCCGCTGCCTGCCTCGAATGAGGAGCCTTGGATACATCCGGATTGGGAGACGTCACAGCGGTGAGGGGTTACCCCTTGCACGGGTTCAAGGGCGTAGCCCGCCGTGCATCGACGACGCGCCCCGACGCGGCGGCGATTTGGCTAGGGCAGTGCCCTGATCGTAAACCATACGGATTTGGCAAACATAAAGTGGTCAACAAGACCGTTGGATCGCCACCGCGCGCGTCGTCGATGCACGGCTTGTGGAGGCGCATCCCCGCACGGCGGCTGCGCCTTGATTCCGTGCCGGATGGTCCCTCTGACGCCGCGAAAGATTTGCGCTCCCCCCAAGCCGCCCCTAGGCTCAAGCGCGAAAGAGGAGGACACCCCATGCGCAGCCCCGAAGAGCAGGCCCAATGGCTCGCCAGCCACACCGAGGAGATCATCGACCCCACCCGCGAGATCACCGATCCGCACCACCACCTCTGGGCCGGGCGGCTGGGCACCGATTACGAACTGGCCGAGCTTTGGGAGGATACCGAGGCCGGGCATAACATCTCCAAAACGGTCTTTATCGAATGCGGCTCGGCCTATAAACGCGGCACGCCCGATCCCTTCGCCCCGATTGCCGAGACGCGCTATGTGGTCGAAATTGCCGAGGCGGCAGCACAGCAACCGGCCAAGGCCCAGATCGCTGGCATCGTCGCTCACGCCGATCTGCGCTTGCCTATCGAGACGCTGGACAAGGTGCTCGACGCTCATGAAGAGGCCGGGCAGGGGCTGTTTCGCGGCATCCGCCACGCCGGGGCATGGGATGAAGAGCGCGACATTTTCCTCTTTGCCGGACAGCCCACGCCGCAGATCTACCTCGATCCAGATTTCCAACGCGGCCTGCGCCACCTCGGCGCGCGTGGGCTGACCTATGACACATGGCATTTCCACCCGCAAAACGGCGAATTCCTTGCTCTGGCACAGGCTTGCCCCGACACCACGATCATCCTTGACCATTTCGGCACGCCGCTCGGGGTGGGCCGGTTCACCGACAAGCGGGAGGCCTATTTCGCGCAATGGCAGGGCGAAATGGCCGCGATCGCCGATTGCCCCAATGTGGTGGCCAAATTGGGCGGGCTGGCTATGCCGACCAACGGCTTTGGCTGGGACCGGCGCGACCACCCGCCAACATCGCAAGAATTCGTGGCGGCGCAGGGCAAATGGTATGATCACATGATCGCCTGTTTCGGCGCCGAGCGCGCCATGTTCGAAAGCAATTTCCCGGTGGATCGCCTGTCCGTCTCCTATGCGGTCTATTGGAACGCGATGAAACGGATCGCCGCCCCCTGCCAGAGGCGGATCAACAAGCGCTGTTTTCGGGCACGGCGAACCGGGTCTATGACCTGTAAGCGATGCGTTTGATATCGCCCGCGCCCATGATCACCCCCCGGCGGACACGACAAAAAGATCATCGTGCCGGTGCTGCTAAAATACCGCCCGAAAATCTCGTGAAACGGCTGCGGTTTGATCCGTATCAAAGCAGACAGCGCGGGGGCGGGCCTATGCTCGGCTGCAAGCAAACGCAACAGGAGCAACGCATATGTCCCACACCCCCCATGAGCTTCACGAAGAGTTCCCCGACCACGCCGACAAACTTGTCGCGCTCAAGGCCGAAAACGCCCATTTCGCCAAGCTCGCCGATGAGTATCACGAGATAAACCGCGCGGTGCATCGCGCCGAAACCAATGTTGAGCCGGTCGAGGAGCTGGCCGAGGTCGAGATGCGCAAAACCCGCGCCGCCCTCAAAGACGAAATCTACGCGATTTTGTCGGCCTAAGGCGCGCCAAAGCGGTCGATAAAGCGCCAAAGATCGGGCAGCACATCGCTTCGCCAAAGATCGGTGTGATGCCCGCCTTTGACCTCCCGAAACTGCTTATGAGAGGCGCGGGCGGCGGCATGGATTTGCCGCCCCTGCGCAATCGGGATCAGACTGTCATCCGTGCCATGCAGAACCAAAAGCGGCGCGGTTAACCGCTTGACCCGGCTCAACGAATCCCACTTGCTTTTCATCCGCTCGATCACCGGCGCAAGCTGGGGGTAGGCGTTGAGCGCGACGGCCCGCACCGAGGTGAACGGCGCTTCCAATACTACGGCGGCGGGCTGCACTCCGGCACGGTCCACCGCCGTAAGCGTCACGCCAGTGCCAAGGCTTTCGCCATAGATCACCACCGGCGCATCGCCCGTGAACTGGCCGATGCGTTGCAAAATCCGCCCCGCATCAAAGCTCAGCGCCGCCTCATTGGGTTGCCCGCTAGAGCCTGACGAGCCGCGATAGGCGGGCGCAACAACGCCGTAGCCGCGCGCCATAAAGCGTTGAAACCGCCCGGCGCGGGCAGCGAGATTGCCGGCATTGCCATGAAAATACAGGATGACGGGCTTGCCTTGGCTCGGCTGCGCCACCCAGACAACAAGCTGCTGCCCGCCGCTTTCAAACCGTTCGGCGCGCATCGAAAGGCCGATGTCGCGCGGCGATACTTCGGTGGGATCAAACGGATAGACCAGCTCGCGTTCGATGCGGTCAAACGCGAACAAGCCGCCAAAGCTGACGGTGAGCAGAAGGGTGGCGAGTTTGAGCAGGGTCATCACAGGTCTTTCGGTCATCGCGCGTCTAAAAGGATGCCATGGCCCTTGCCAAATCGCCAGCCCGCCGGACCGGGCAGGCGCTGCCCGGCGGCTTACCGGCCTTGCCGCTGGTAGACGCGAGCCGGACCATTGTCAGCCCCTGGGGTGACGATCCAACGACGGTTTCAAAGCGCTTTATCCCGGCCAAATCTTCCCACAGACCGAATGGCGCACTGCCTTAACCCAATCGTCAGCCCGTGGGAGGGGCTGACAATGGACCGGCGGCCTGCGGCCTTTGATCCGGTCCGAAATCCGGTCCGTGATCCGGTCCGAAAGCGCCCCTTCACCCCACCTCGTAAGGCAGAACGCCACGCGCATTCGCGTCAATCGTCAAGCGCCGCTCAAGCGGCGGAACCGAGCGTTGGTGGCATTGCACCCGCTCGCAAATCCGGCAGGAAATGCCAATCGGTTCAAAGCTTTGCCGCTCGCTGACATCCAGACCATCGGCATAGATGATCGCATCGGCATGGGTTACCTCACAGCCCAGAGCAATCGCGAAACGGCGCACCGGCGCGCCATAAGAGCCGCCCGGTTTCGACACATCCCGCGCAATCGAGATATAGCGCACCCCGTCCGGCGTTTCCGCCAGCTGGCGCAGAAACCGCCCCGGCGTCTCGAACGCCTGATGCACATTCCACAGCGGACAAGCCCCACCAAAACGGGCAAATTGCAGCCGCGTCGCCGAATGGCGCTTGGTGATCGTGCCGGCCTGATCGACGCGCACGAAAAAGAACGGAATGCCCTTGGCACCGGGGCGCTGCATCGTGCTCAGCCGGTGGGCGACCTGTTCGATCGACGCCCCGAAATGTTGCGCCAGCCGCTCAAGATCATGGCGCGTTTCCTGCGCCGCCGCCAGAAACCGGCCATAGGGCATCAAGGCGGCCCCGGCGAAATAATTGGCCAGCCCGATTTTGGCGATGCTGCGGGCCTCGTCGCTTTGAAACCGCGCCAGATCAAGCGTGGCTTCCAGCAAGGCATCTTGCTTGACCAGCGCCAGTTGCAACAAAAGCTGAAAGGCGCGGGTTTCCGGCGCGGCGCGTGACGACAGCGTCAACAAACGCGCCGCCGGGTCGAACCGGCGCAGCGCGGGGTCGTCGCTTTCCTGAACCCGAATGCCCTGCGCCCCAAGCGCCCGGCTTGCCTGTGCCATGATCGCGCCGACGCTTGCATTGGCGCCCGCGCCATTGGCGAAATGCTCGGCGGCGCGATCCACCGCGTCGATGTAATTGTCGCAATAATGAAAGAAGTCGCGCACCTCGTCCCACGGGCTGGCAAGGCGCGATGCCTCTGGCGTGCGCGCATCCTCGCGGCCAAGGGCCTCGTCCAGACTGGCAAGCCGCTCATGGGTCTGGCGATAGGCGCGGTGCAATTCCAGAAAAGCCCGCGCCAGCCCCGGCGCATTCGAGGCCGTCAGGCGCAGATCGGCCAAAGGCGGCGGATCATCGGCAAACACCGGATCGGCCATCGCCTCGCGCATGTCACTGACAAGACGCTCGCTGTCGCCGCTGGCAAGCTCGGTCACGTCAAAGCCGAACTCCTGCGCAAGGGCGAGGACCACGGTGGTGCTGACCGGGCGTTTGTTGTTTTCCATCTGGTTGAGGTAGGGCAGGCTCACGCCCAGCTTGGTGGCGAAATCCTTTTGGGTAAGCCCAAGACGTCGGCGCGTCTCGCGAAGCTTGGCCCCGGCATAGATTTTCGGGTTGGCCATGATGTGTCTCCACTTGCAAAGCTGCAAACTGCATATTGCAAATGGATGGTTTTGCATAGCCCCGGCTGCGCAAGCGGGCGCTGCATTAACTTAATGCGCGTTAACCGGTGCGACACGCCCGGCAGCCGAGAGTCAGCCGGATGTCAGCCGGGAGTCACCCCCCTGTTTCGGCTCTCGCTCAAAAGGTTAACGCCAGCCGATCAAAGCGCCGCGCCCAGCCGCGCCTCGCGTCGCATCACCAGCAAGATCGAGATCAACCCCCCGGCCAATGTTGCGGTGATCAGAAACACCAGCGGTGCGTCGCTTGAGGCGCCGACCAACAGCACCCCGGCCAGCGCCGACAGGGCCGCGCCGCCGCTCAGCATCATCGACCCGCCAAGCCCCGAGGCCGTTCCCGCCAGATGCGGGCGCACCGAAAGCTGCCCCGAGACGGCGTTGGGAATGCTCATCCCATTGCCGATACCAACCGGCACCATCACCGCGAAAAAGCTGAACGGCGTTTGCAGGCCGGTCAGCGACAGCCAGATCGACAAGACCATCCCCGACAGCGCCACGATATAGCCCCAAAGCACCATGCGGTTCATGCCGATGCGCTGTGAATAGCGCCCGGCGATATAGTTGCCAAAGAAATAGCCGATGCCGGGGGCCGCGAAATAAAGACCCAGCTCCTGAGGGCTCAGCCCGAACAGCTCTTTTGCCACAAAGGGCGCCCCGCCGAGATAGGCAAAAAACGCCCCGCTCGATAAGGTTGCAGCCATGCTATACCCCCAGAAACGCGGGCTTTTCAGCAGGAAAGGGATCTCGCGGAATTGCTGCCCAAGGGACAAGCCGCTTGGCCGGGCCGTCTCGCCCAGATCGCCAAGGGCGAGGACAAAAACCGCCAGTCCGGCGGCAAACAGCGCCCAGAAATTCGCGTGCCAGCCATAGTTTTGTTCAAGGTATCCGCCGATCGCCGGGCCAATCATCGGGATCAGCGACATGCCCATAGAGACATAGGCGATTTTGGCGCTGGCCTGATCCGCCGGGGTGGTGTCCCGCACCACCGCGCGCCCCAGAACCATCGCCACCGCGACCGATGCCTGTAGCATGCGAAAGGCCAGAAACATCGTCGCGCTGGTCGACCAGATACAGCCCAAAGTCGCCAGCATATAGATCGCCAACCCTGCAAGGATCACCCGCCGACGCCCCAGATTGTCCGAGATCGGCCCGATCACCAGCTGCAGCAGCGCGTTGACCAACAGGTAAACCCCGACCGACAGGCTCATCACCGCCGGAGTCGTGTCGAAATACTCGGCCATACCGGGCAGCGACGGCAGGAACAGGTTCATCGACAGGGCCGACACGCCGGTCAACGCCACCAAGGTCCCGATCTTTGGCGGGCTGCGGCGGTCAAGAAATTTCGGCGGAGGGAACGGTGTCATCAAGACTTCTTAAACTGGTTGCGATACAAAACGTGCAAGGCGACCAAAATGCCACCGATTGCCACTCTGACGCGACTTGATCATCTTATTTTAGGAAGTTCCAGAGGTGGCGGCGATTTTTGTTAACGCAACAATAACCAGTTTGCGGGTTTGCAGTTAACAGTTGTTAACTTTTCGGAAGTTTGCAAATTTGCGGAAAATCGCTTTCAGGGGTCAACGCTTGGCCTTATGTTGCACCCAATCGTGCAAGATGAGGGGACCCCCATGAAAGACATTCTTCAGGAGCTTGATGAGCGCCGCGCCGTGGCCCGCAAAGGCGGTGGTGACAAGCGGATCGAGGCCCAGCACGCCAAGGGCAAGCTGACCGCTCGCGAGCGGATCGAGCTGTTGCTTGACGAGGGCAGCTTTGAAGAGTTTGACATGTTTGTCACCCATCGCTGCACCGATTTTGGCATGGAAAAACAAAAGCATGCGGGTGATGGCGTGGTCACGGGCTGGGGCACGATCAATGGTCGCATGGTCTATGTCTTTAGTCAGGATTTCACCGTCTTTGGCGGCTCGCTGTCGGAAACCCACGCCCAGAAGATCTGTAAGATCATGGACATGGCAATGCAGAACGGCGCGCCGGTTGTTGGCATCAACGATTCGGGCGGCGCACGTATTCAGGAAGGCGTGGCCAGCCTCGCCGGTTATGCCGACGTGTTCCAGCGCAACATCATGGCCTCGGGCGTGGTGCCGCAGATTTCCGTGATCATGGGCCCCTGCGCCGGCGGCGCGGTTTACAGCCCGGCGATGACCGACTTTATCTTTATGGTCAAAGACTCGTCCTACATGTTCGTGACCGGCCCGGATGTTGTAAAAACCGTGACAAACGAGGTGGTTACCGCCGAAGAGCTGGGCGGGGCAAGCACCCACACACGCAAAAGCTCGGTCGCGGATGGGGCGTTTGAAAACGATGTCGAGGCGCTGGCCGAGGTTCGCCGTCTGGTCGATTTCCTGCCGCTCAACAACCGCGAGAAACCACCCGTGCGGCCGTTCTTTGACGACCCCGCGCGACGTGATCAGAGCCTTGATACGCTGATCCCCGAAAACGCCAACACGCCTTACGACATGAAAGAATTGATCGTAAAGGTGGCGGACGAGGGCGATTTTTACGAAATTCAGGAAGACTTTGCCAAGAACATCATCACCGGGTTTATCCGTATCGAAGGCCAGACGGTCGGCGTGGTCGGGAACCAGCCGATGGTGCTTGCCGGTTGTCTTGATATCGACAGCTCGCGCAAGGCCGCGCGCTTTGTAAGGTTCTGTGATGCCTTTGAAATTCCGATCCTGACCTTTGTTGACGTGCCCGGATTTTTGCCCGGCACAAGTCAGGAATTCGGCGGCGTCATCAAACATGGTGCCAAGCTGCTCTTTGCCTATGGCGAGGCGACGGTGCCCAAGGTCACGGTGATCACCCGCAAGGCCTATGGCGGTGCCTATGACGTGATGGCGTCCAAGCATCTGCGCGGCGATTTCAACTATGCCTGGCCCACCGCCGAGATCGCGGTGATGGGGGCCAAGGGCGCGACCGAGATCATCCACCGCGCCGACCTTGGCGATGAGGAAAAGATCGCGGCCCATGCGGCGGAGTATGAAAAGAACTTCGCCAACCCGTTCAAGGCGGCCGAGCGGGGCTTTATCGACGAAGTGATCATGCCCCATTCGACCCGCAAGCGCGTGTCGCGGGCTTTTGCCAGCCTGCGCAACAAGAAGCTGCAGAACCCGTGGAAAAAACACGATAATATCCCGCTTTGAGGCGATGTTAATGCACCGATTTCCCGCCATAGCCCGCCAGAAATGCGCGGGCCGGACACCCCCGGCCGGAGGAGCCCGCACTTGCGGGGGCTGGGGGGTGTTTGCCTTTGGTTTGGCGGTGGGCGCGGGGCTGTTCGTCGCGGGGCAGGGCATGGCCGAGGGGGTCTATCCGGTGCCAAAGCTGCCCTCGGGGCTGGCTGTCGAGGTGCTGGACAAGTTTCTTGACGTCAAGGCCGACGGCGAGCTGACATTCGGGCGGTTCCGCTTTCTGGCGCCAGAGCTGCCCGACACGGCGGCGATGGCCTATGAGGTGCGGCTCAAAGACATGGATGTGCTGTGCGCCGACTACGCGCTGCCGCATGTCAAAGTCACACCCGATCCGGTGGACCGGATCGTGATTTCAATCTCGGACAAGCCGATCAAATTCGGCGAAACCGCGCCCGGCGTGGTGCAGTTTTTTGAGGTTTATCGCATCGAAAACGGTGCCTGTATTTGGGAGGAATTCTGATGCAGCCACTACATCTTGGGGCGCGACGGGGGGCAGACATGGCGACTGAGGCTTTGGAGTCACAGGCTGTGGGTATGCTTGTGGACAAGTTCCAATTATCCCCTGATTCCGATATGTTGCGCCGGAGTGTCCACCCTTGGGCGCTTACCTCGTACGAGGGGCAGGATGGGTTTCAAAGCCCGGAACTGTCCGAACATAGAGACAGGAGAAACAGATGTCGAAAGCCATCAAGAGCATTCTGGCGCTCGGCCTTGCAGCCTTCGTGGTTGCCTGCGCCCAGCAGGAAGAAGAATTTGTCGTGGTCGACCCAGAGCCGATCTCGACTGAGCCGGTTTACACCGGCAAATACAAGTAACGACCGGACGGGGCGGGACCAAGCGCCCGCCCCGACCATCCGCCTTTGCCCCATGCGTTCGGGGGGCAAATCATGCTAAAGCATCGCGGCTTTCCCGGACGTCTTACCGGTACAGATTATCAATTCACCATCCGGCGGGCCAACCCGCGCGGTGTGACGGCGATCACCGAGCGCGAACGCTATCGTGACCGCCGCCCGGCCGACAAACGCGCCGATCAGGCGTTTCTGGCCGCCCTGTGGGAGCATTTTGGCGAAGAAGTGTTCGAGCGCGGCAATCTGGACGCCGGGCGCATCAGCTGGCTGTTTGAGCGCGAGGTGGTGCCCGCCGAAGACCCGTTTGACCCTGCAAGCTATGACGCGCTGTTGCGGCTTGATGTCGAGGTGGCGCGGCGGAACTTCCCGGATGTGTTTTCAGGTGATTTCGACGAGGGGTCGGCATGATTTCGCTTGGAGATATGAAAACTAAGCGAGTCCGCGCCCATTTTTCGCCTATACGGCGAGTGGGCTTGGAAACAGGTCATCTGCGAGACAGAGTAAGGAACGTAGTGGCGGTCCCATGTGGGGCCGAGACGCATTGTCTGAACCGTTACCCTTCCCCTAAGGGGCGGACTGGTAGTCCCCAAGGCCGTCCGCCCCATTTTTTCGTCCAGACTCCAATGTGTTGCATGATTCGGCGAACTACTGCCAATGTGCCGGATTCACGAAAATTTTTCTTTCCATGGAACGATAAAGCGGTCATTTCGTTAAGTATAAGAAGAACGAAAAGAGGCACTTTATCATGCGAACACCACTCACGGTCCGGCTCCTTGCCCTTGCATCGCTCGGGTTTGTGGCCGCATGCGGCGATACCGCAGTTGAACAGGCGCTCATGGGCGGCGGAGCCGGCGGCGCGGCGTCGCTCCTGCTCGATGGCAATGTCGCAACCGGCGTCGTCGTCGGCGCGGCGGCCAATGTCGCCTATTGCCAGAAATACCCGACGCGCTGCTGATGCGCGTCTGACACGAGTTCCGGCGCAGGCCGGGGTAAAGAATAACACGGCCATCGCAGGGCACGCGCCCGGCGGTGGCCTTTTTTATGCCAATGACCTGAGGCGGACCACGCCCGGGCACCACGACGGAAGGGACGAGCCATGTTCAAGAAGATCCTGATTGCCAACCGGGGCGAAATTGCCTGCCGGGTGATCAAGACCGCCCGCAAGATGGGGATCAAGACGGTCGCCATTTATTCGGACGCCGACAAGCAGGCGTTGCATGTGCAAATGGCGGATGAGGCCGTAAACATCGGCCCGCCGCCAGCGAACCAGTCCTATATCGTGATCGACAACGTGATGAAGGCGATCCGCGAGACCGGCGCCGAGGCCGTGCACCCGGGTTATGGTTTTCTGAGTGAAAACAGCAAGTTCGCGCAAGCTCTTGAAGCTGAAGGCGTGGCGTTTATCGGCCCACCCGTAGGCGCGATTGAGGCGATGGGTGACAAGATCACCTCGAAGAAGATCGCCCAAGACGCCGATGTCAGCACCGTGCCCGGCTATATGGGGTTGATCGAGGATGCGGATGAGGCGGTGAAAATCTCGAACGAGATTGGCTATCCGGTGATGATCAAGGCCTCTGCCGGGGGCGGCGGCAAGGGGATGCGGATTGCATGGAGCGACGAGGAAGCGCGCGAAGGGTTCCAATCGTCCAAGAACGAAGCCGCCAGCAGCTTTGGCGATGACCGGATTTTCATTGAAAAATTCGTCACCC
The DNA here is from genome assembly GCA_025916135.1 of Rhodobacteraceae bacterium D3-12. Lineage (NCBI taxonomy): Bacteria > Pseudomonadati > Pseudomonadota > Alphaproteobacteria > Rhodobacterales > Roseobacteraceae > Phycobium > Phycobium rhodophyticola. Next base: position 1,691,592 of record CP104793.1, read on the forward strand.
AGCCGCGCCACATTGAAATTCAGGTGCTGTGCGACAGCCACGGCAACGGGATTTATCTGGGCGAGCGGGAATGCTCGATCCAGCGGCGCAACCAGAAGGTTGTGGAAGAGGCGCCGTCGCCCTTCCTTGACGAGGCAACCCGCAAGGCGATGGGCGAACAGGCCGTGGCGCTTGCGCAGGCCGTGGATTACGCCAGCGCGGGCACGGTGGAATTCATCGTGGATGGCGCGAAAAACTTCTATTTCCTTGAGATGAACACCCGTCTTCAGGTGGAGCATCCGGTGACTGAGCTGATCACAGGTGTCGACCTTGTGGAGCAGATGATCCGCGTTGCCGCGGGCGAAAAGCTGACGCTTGCGCAGAAAGACGTGAAGCTGGAAGGCTGGGCGATTGAGAACCGGCTTTATGCCGAAGATCCCTATCGCAACTTTCTGCCCTCGATTGGCCGCTTGAGCATGTATCGCCCACCTGCCGAAACGGCCGCGGGGCCGCTTTTGGTTAACGGCAAATGGCAGGGCGAGGCACCCGAAGGGGCGGCCGCCGTGCGCAATGATACCGGCGTTTACGAGGGCGGCGAAATCAGCATGTATTACGACCCGATGATCGCCAAGCTGTGCACATGGGCGCCAACGCGCGACGCGGCGATCGAGGCGATGCGCATCGCGCTCGACAGTTTCGAGCTGGAAGGGATCGGGCACAACCTGCCGTTCCTGTCGGCGGTGATGGATCACCCGGTGTTTATGGCCGGAGAGATGACAACCGCCTTTATCGAGGAGCAATATCCCGAAGGATTTGAAGGGGTTGAGCTTCCCTCCGAGACCTTGCGCCGGATCGCGGCCTCGGCGGCGGCGATGCACCGGGTGGCCGAAATTCGCCGCACACGGGTGTCGGGCCGGATGGACAACCACGAGCGGCGCGTTGGCACCGATTGGGTTGTGACGCTTCAGGGCGAGAGCTTTGATGTGACGATTGATGCGGATCATGACGGATCAACCGTGCGCTTTGCCGACGGCAGCACCATGCGTGTCGCCAGCCGCTGGACTCCGGGCGACAGTTTGGCCGAAATCACGGTCGATGGTGCGCCGCTGGTATTGAAGGTGGGCAAGATTTCGGGCGGCTTCCGTCTGCGCTCTCGCGGGGCGGATTTGAAGGTGCATGTCCGCTCGCCCCGTCAGGCCGAACTGGCCGCGTTAATGCCTGAGAAACTTCCGCCTGATACCTCCAAGATGCTGCTGTGTCCGATGCCGGGTCTTATCGTCAAGATCGACGTGGAAGTCGGGCAGGAAGTGCAAGAGGGGCAGGCGCTCTGCTCGGTTGAGGCGATGAAGATGGAGAACATCCTGCGCGCCGAACGCAAGGCCGTGGTCAGCAAGATCAACGCCGGGCCGGGCGACAGCCTTGCCGTGGACGAAGTGATTATGGAGTTCGAATAGGGCGATGTGGTTTGCCGGGTGTCATGCAGGAGCCAAACGGGGCAGCGTCATGCTCGCCCTTGCGGCCTTGGTGACGCTCGGCGGCTGTGCACGCCATTCAGAGGATGAGGCGCGTGCGCTGATGGCCGGTTGGGTCGATCTGGGGGAGACGCTCTATTTCGAAAGCCGGCACGGGTGTACTGCGGCTGTGTTTCGGATCAAAAGCGCCGAGGTCAAGTCGCGGGTGCCGTTGTTTGACAGCGCCGAGGCGGTTGTGGGCGCAGGGCAGCAAGGCAAGCCATTTGCGATTTCCGTGCCTGGCAAGACTGCGGATCAGCTGTTTATCGACCTGATGAATGTGGATCGCCCCACTGGCGTGGCCATACAGTCGGTCGGGCTTGCGGCGAAACCCTGTTTGAGCGGCAAGGCCAACAACACGTTTTACGCCGCTCTCAATGCAGATCCGTCCACGGTGGTGTTTTCGCGGCAAGACGCGGCTTTTGCCGTGCTTGACCCGCTGCGCGGTCTCGTTGTGTTGACCAGCGGGGATCTGTGATGACCCTTTGTTATTTGCGCAATTCTTGTCGGCGGAGCGGCATTTTGTCGATGGAGCGGGAGATTTCCCGTGTGCTCCAAGGCAGCGGTTTGCGCAGATATACGCTTCCGTCCTTGCCCATCAGCACAAGCATAAACCCACGCGGGCGGAATTTAAGGCGCAACGCAGACTCGGCATCGGGGTTGGTGTCCGTCAGCAGGACGACATCACGCTCGACCAGATCACCGGTGCGGGTTTCAAGAAGGGTCATTTGCTCGATGAAGCGCGGGTCTCCGGGGCTTTCCGCGAAGATCACCAGCAGGCGTTTTTTCCATAGAAATTGTGACAAGTCGAGCGCATCGCCGTCTGGGGCAAGCAATTCCACAACCGGTTGCGGCACGGTTTGCGCAAGGCCCGGAACGGCGAAAAGCGCAGCAAATACAAAGCTCAAGAATGATTTCATCGGGCCTCCTGTCCTGCATGATATAGGGGGATTTGCGGCAAATGCGAGATTGAATATGCCGCAAGTGAAAAAAATCGTGCCTGTTAAACACATTGTCAGGATTGGGGGGACAGTATGACAGCCGAAACTATTTCCCTGTCGCGGCATGCGGCGTTCACCGGCAAAGTGTTTAGTGTCATGAAAGTTATCCTTCATATCGGGGCGCAACGAACTGCGACCACCTCTTTTCAGGCCTACTTGCGGGGCAATACCGATTGGCTGAGTAAGCGTGGCGTTGGCTATTGGGGCCCGCATAGAACCCGGCGTGGCGGGCTGTTCAGCGGCTTGGTGCGCGGTTCAGAGCAAGAGCTTGCGGGAGAGATTGAAAAGGCAAAGCGCGAGATCGGCGCGCGGGTTGAGCGATTGGCAAAACAAGGCAAGACGCACCTGATTGTCAGCGATGAGAATATGCTGGGCACCGCGCGTCTCAATGTGCGAGCCAAGCAACTTTACCCCGATGCAGCGCAGCATCTTGAACGGTTTGCGCGCGCCTTTGATGGGATGGTGAGCGGTGTGGTTCTGTCGGTGCGCTCACTTGAGACTTATTGGCCTTCGGCGCTTGCGTTTTCGTTGGGGCGCGGCGGGCATCTGGCGCGCGCGGATGAGCTTGACCAGATTGTCGAAGGGCCACGCGGATGGCGCGATGTTGTCTCTGATACATCCGCTGCGTTTTCAGGTGTTGACGTCACGGTGGACAGCTATGAAACCTATGCGCCCCAGCCGGAAAAGCGGTTGGCCTATATGACGGATGGGGCGGTGGAACTGCCTGAGACACATGCGCGGCTCTGGCTGCATCGCTCGCCTGATCTGGCGCAATTGCGCCGAGCCTTTGCGCAGCGTGGCGGCAACCCGGCCAAGCTCCCCTCTGGGGAGGGGCGCTGGCTGCCGTTTGATGAGGTGCAAAGCGCGAAATTGAAAGAAAACTACGCTGATGATCTGTTCTGGCTGCATGCCGGGGCCGGGGGCGTGGCGACATTTGTTGAGGAAGATCAGCCGGATCAGGCGGGAGCAAACCCGTCGGGCGGTGCAACGACAAGAGGACACAAGAATGACGGAAAAGACGGACGCATGGCGCGCGCTGGCTGAGAAAGAGCTGCGCGGTCGCCCGCTCGACGAGCTGACATGGAACACCCTCGAAGGGATCGCGGTCAAGCCGCTCTATACCGAGGAAGACACCGAGGGGCTGCCGCATATGGGCAGTGTGCCGGGCGTGGGGCCATTCACGCGCGGCGTGAAGGCAACGATGTATGCCGGGCGCCCTTGGACCATCCGGCAATATGCCGGGTTTTCTACGGCTGAAGAGTCGAATGCCTTTTACCGCCGGGCGCTGGCCGCAGGGCAGCAAGGCGTGTCGGTTGCCTTTGATCTGGCGACGCACCGGGGCTATGACAGCGACCATCCGCGCGTGGTGGGAGATGTCGGCAAGGCGGGCGTTGCGATCGACAGCGTCGAAGACATGAAGATCTTGTTTGACGGTATTCCGCTCGACAAAGTGTCGGTCAGCATGACGATGAACGGTGCGGTGATCCCTATCTTGGCGAATTTTATCGTCACGGGCGAAGAGCAGGGCCATGACCGTTCGGTTCTGTCCGGCACCATTCAGAACGATATTCTGAAAGAATTCATGGTGCGCAATACCTATATTTATCCGCCGGAACCGTCGATGCGGATCATTTCGGACATCATCGAATATACCTCGAACGAGATGCCGAAGTTCAACTCGATCTCGATCTCGGGCTACCACATGCAAGAGGCGGGGGCGAACCTTGTTCAGGAGCTCGCTTATACGCTGGCGGACGGACGCGAATACGTGCGCGCCGCAATTGAGGCGGGCATGGATGTGGACAAGTTTGCCGGGCGGTTGAGCTTCTTCTTTGCGATTGGCATGAACTTCTTCATGGAAGCGGCCAAGCTGCGCGCGGCGCGGCTGCTCTGGCACCGGGTGATGAGCGATTTTGGCGCAAAATCGGAACGCTCGAAAATGCTGCGCACCCATTGTCAGACCTCGGGTGTGAGCCTTCAGGAGCAGGGACCCTTATAACAACGTGATCCGCACCGCCTATGAGGCGATGGCGGCGGCATTGGGGGGCACACAATCGTTGCACACCAATGCTCTTGACGAGGCGATCGCCTTGCCGACCGATTTTTCTGCACGAATTGCGCGGAATACGCAGTTGATTTTGCAGGAAGAAACCGGGGTCACCAATGTCGTCGATCCGCTGGCCGGATCGTATTACGTCGAAAGTCTGACGGCGGAGTTGGTTGATCGGGCTTGGGCCTTGATGGAAGAGGTTGAGGAAATGGGCGGCATGACCAAGGCCGTGGCCAGCGGCATGCCAAAGCTGCGCATCGAAGAGAGTGCTGCGACCCGTCAAGCAATGATCGACCGCGGCGACGAGGTGATTGTTGGCGTCAACAAATATCGTTTGGACAAGGAAGACCCGATCGACATTCTTGACGTGGACAACATGGCGGTGCGTGACGGGCAGATTGCACGATTGAAAGAGATGCGCGACAGCCGCGACGAGGCCGCCTGCACCGCCGCGCTGAATGAATTGACGCGGCGCGCCAAGGAAGGCGGCAACCTTTTGGACGCCGCAGTTGATGCGGCGCGCGCACGCGCCAGCGTGGGGGAAATCAGCATGGCAATGGAAGAAGAATTCGGGCGGCACCGGGCCGAGGTTAAAACCCTCGCCGGGGTATATGGCGCGGCCTATGAAGGCGACGAAGGCTTTGCTGCGATCCAGAAAAGCATTGAGAGTTTTGCCGAGGAAGAAGGGCGCAGGCCCCGGCTCTTGGTGGTCAAGATGGGGCAGGACGGCCACGACCGGGGGGCCAAGGTGATTGCCACGGCCTTTGCCGATATCGGCTTTGACGTGGATGTTGGCCCGCTGTTCCAGACGCCGGAAGAAGCGGCGCAAGACGCGGTGGACAATGACGTGCATGTGGTTGGCATTTCAAGTCAGGCGGCAGGGCACAAAACCCTCGCGCCGCAGTTGATTGCCGCGCTGAAGGAAAAGGATGCGAGCGATATTATCGTGATCTGTGGCGGGGTTATTCCGCAGCAGGATTACGATTTCCTCAAGAATGCGGGGGTCAAGGCAATCTTTGGGCCGGGCACCAATATCCCGGAAGCCGCGCAGGATATTCTTGAGCTGATCCGCGCCGCACGCGGGTAGGCGAGACCAATTTTAGAGGGAGAGAGGGCCGATGGCCTTCTTTCCTATTTTTTTTGGCGGCGGTTGAGGCGGCTTGTGCCGCCGCGTTGATTTCGGGCTTGCAAATCGTGGTCGAGCGCCGCGAGGATGGCGCGGAAACTGTGAGGGAGTGCGCAACGTGTCGAAACGCGCAAAAACACTGGCCGGAATTGCTTTGGCGTTGGTCTGGTCGGTCGGTATTCTATGGTGGCCGCAAACGGTAAAACCTCCGTTCATACCGCTGAACACGGCGATGGTTATGGCGCTGTTGCCGGGGGAATTGTGTGCACAATATTGATTGCCCTATTGGCGCTGCGCCGTTTTTTTGACGACAGCGCGATGGCGGGCGGGGCGTTTCACCCCGGGTCCGCCGGAGAGGTTGATCAGCGGGTTCTGACCAACACGATCGAACAACTTGTGCTGGCAATTGTGCTTTGGCCCTTTGTGGCGCTAACGCTGGGGGCGTTGGTTGTGCTTTACATGGGCGTCGGGTTTGCGATTGCGCGGCTGGTGTATTGGGCCGGCTATCACTTGGCTCCGCCGCTGCGCACCTTCGGGTTTGGGGCGACGTTTTTCCCCACGGTGTTGGGCTTTCTTTGGGCAGTGATGAAATGGGCGGTGTGAACATGATGAAGATTGACCATATTGCCGTCGCTTGCGAGACGCTGGACGCCGGGCGCGCGTGGGTTGAGCAAAGCCTTGGGGTGACGCTTTTGCCCGGTGGGCAGCATGCGCGGTTTGGCACGCACAACCTGTTGCTGGGTTTGGAGGAAGGGCTTTACCTTGAGGTGATCGCGATAGATCCGACAGTGCCAGATCCGGGACGTCGACGGTGGTTTGATCTCGACGATTTCACAGGCGCGCCGAGGGTGACGAACTGGATCTGTGCAGCAGATGACCTGAGCGCGGCTTTGGCAAAAGCGCCGGCCAGGATGGGAGCGCCGTTTGATATGAAGCGGGGCGCATTGGAGTGGCAGTTCGTTGGTGGCGAGGAGGGGCGGCTTCCCTTTGGTGGCGGATTTCCGGCGATGATCGACTGGGGCGACAGTGTGCATCCGGCGACGCGGCTGGCGAACACCGGCCTGCGGTTGGAGCGGCTGGTGATCACCACGCCTGACGCCGATGCGCTGCGCGGGGCGTTGGCGCCGCTGATCACGGATCGCCGCGTTGAGATTAAACAGGGGGCGCGGTCGATGCGCGCCGAGTTCGCTTCGCCCGATGGTCAAAAGGTTTTGGCATGATCCTGAGACAGGCGGAGGCGCGCGACGCCGCAGAGATATCTGCGTTTTGGGCGCCGATGATCCGTGACACGATCATTACGTTTTCGACCGAGGAAAAGACCGCCGCCGATGTGGCCGCGATGATTGAACAGCGCGGTGCGGCGTTTATCGTGGCCGAGCTGGATGGGCAGGTGGTTGGGTTTGCCACCTTTGGGACGTTTCGCAATGGGCCGGGGTATCGCCATTCCGCGGAGCTGACTATCATCCTGTCGGATCAGGCGCGCGGCAAGGGCGTCGGGCGCAGCCTTATCGCTGCGCTGGAAGAGGCGGCGCGGGGGCAGGGGATACATGTTTTGGTGTCCGGCGTGAGTGCGGAAAACAGCGGTGCGGTGGCGTTTCACAATGCCTGTGGATTTGTTGAAACCGGGCGAATGCCAGAAGTCGGGCGCAAGTTTGGCCGTTGGCATGATCTAGTTTTGATGCAAAAAACCGTGTGACGCGCTTTTGTTTTGATGCCCTGTGCGGTTTTGCACGATGACTTCGCTGCATCGCCGCATTAGAGTTGTCTCATGTCGATTTGGACCCGTATAACCGCCGCCGTTTCCGCCCTTGCCAGTGGTGAGCCGCTTTCGGCAGTGTTTGAACATCTTCGCACGCCACCGGAGCGCAAGGTGGGGTTTGCCATTGCGGTGATCGCTCTTGGGGCGAAAATGGCCAAGGCCGACGGGCAAGTGACCCGCGATGAGGTTGCGGCCTTTCGCGAGGTGTTCCAGATCGCGCAGGAGGATGAGGCCGGAGCCGCCAAGGTGTTCAACCTGGCCCGTCAGGACGTGGCGGGGTTTGAGGATTACGCCCAGAAGATCGCCACGATGTTCGGTGCGGGCGATGAGGCGCTTGTCGATCTGATGGAGGGGCTGTTTCACATTGCCATGGCGGATGGCACCTATCATCCGAATGAGGATGCGTTTCTGATCCGGGTGGCCGAAATTCTGGGCATAGAGGAACAGCGGTTTCGCCGCCTGCGCTCGCGCTTTGTGCCCGATGCGGTGCGCGATCCTTACGAGGTTCTGGGCGTTGCCCATGATGCCCCGATGGAGGCGGTGCGCAAGGCGTGGCGGAAGCTGGTCCAAGAGACCCATCCCGACCGGATGATCGCACGCGGCGTGCCCGAAGAGGCGATGAAACTGGCCGAAAGCCGGATGGCGGCGATCAACCTCGCATGGGAGGAAATTCAGGCCGAGAGGGGCTGAGGGATGCGCATCGCCACCTATAATGTTGAGTGGTTCAACAGTCTGTTTGACGACGACGGGCAGTTGCTGGTCGATGACCAATGGTCCGGGCGACGGGATGTGAAACGGGGCGAGCAGATCGAGGCGTTGGGCGTTGTGTTCACGGCGCTGGATGCGGATGCGGTGATGGTGATCGAAGCGCCGGATCACAACGGCAAACGCGCCACGGTGCCTGCGCTGGAAAATTTTGCGCAGGTGTTCGGGTTGCGTGCCCGCGAGGCGATTGTCGGCTTTCAAAACGACACGCAGCAGGAAATTGCGCTGCTTTATGATCCGGATTTTTTGACAGCAAAACATGACCCCATAGGCGACGAAACGGGAAAGAAGGGCTCGCGTGTTGCGCCGCGGTTTGACGGGGTGTTTCGGATTGATCTGGACGTGGATGCAACCGAGGATCTGGTGCGGTTTTCCAAGCCGCCGTTAGAGTTGGCGATGGCAACAAAAAGCGGTTTCGCCTTTCGGTTGATCGGCGCGCATTTGAAATCCAAAGCCCCGCATGGTGCGAAGACCAAAGCCGACGCAATGAAGCTGTCGATTCAAAACCGGCGCAAGCAACTGGCACAGGCGATTTGGTTGCGCCAGCGGGTTGAAGAGCATCTTGCGGCGGGCGACGCTCTGATGGTGATGGGCGATTTGAATGATGGTCCGGGCCTTGACGAATACGAAGACCTGTTTGGGCGCTCCTCGGTCGAGATTGTCTTGGGCGAAGGGGATGGTAACAAGTTGTTTGATCCGCATGCTCAGGTGGCGTTGCAGCGCCGATTGGGGCCGCAGATCAGCACCGCAAGGTTTTATATCAAGGCGCAGAAGCGGTTCTTGCAGGCTTTGCTGGATTACATCATGGTGTCGTCCGATTTGCGCAGTAAATCGCCGGAGTGGCGTATCTGGCACCCGTTCGATGACCCTGATTGCTGGTCTATGCCTGAGCTGCGCGAAGCTTTGTTGACGGCGTCCGATCATTTTCCGGTCACGCTTGATATTGCGCTTGGTTCTTAAAATCGTCACCGGGATGCGCTATATTGGTGTCATGAAACAGATACTCAGCCTGACTTTTGCCGCGTCGCTTGCTGCTGCGCCCGTGCTTGCCGAAGAGAGCAAGGGGGGAGTTCGCTCATGGAAGAGGGGGCGAAGCTTCTGTTGCGGGGGTTCATGCAGGAGATGGAACCGGCGATCGACGATCTGAAGAAATTCAGCGAAGAGGTCGAGCCGGGTTTGCGGTTGTTCGTTCAAAAGATGGGCCCGGCTTTGCACGATCTGATGGGAAAAATCGACGATATCACGGCCTATCATTCGCCCGAAGTTATGCCGAACGGCGACATCATCATCCGGCGCAAGACGCCGGATGAGATCAAGAAAGACAAGGGCGAAGGCGGCGAGATTGATTTGTGACCCCGGCGTCTAGCGCGGCAAGTGGATATTGAACCTTGCGCGGAGTGCCGCATCGAGGTCCGGCGCGAAAAGCGCGCCAGAGAGCTCTGCCAAGATCGCTTCTTTTCGCGCTGTGGCCTTTTCGTTGAGGTCCGGTTTGCCGATTTCATCCCATTCTTTGGGGGACGTGCGATCACCCAGTGCCGGGTAGACATGATCGCTCTGCATCCGGCCAAGAGTTTCGGCGGTGCCGAGGTAATGCCCCGGTCCGCCCATGCAAACGCTGCGCATTTGTTCAAGGGCGAGGGTGGTGTCATCGACTTCGATCCCGCGCACACAGCGCAGCGCCTGACCGATGATGTCGTTCCCGAGGATCAAGCTCTCGTGGCAAAAGCCGAGCAGGGATGCGTGCATCCCGGCGGATTCATAGACCATGTTGAGACCTGACAGACCGGCGATCACATTCGAGCACATCTGCTCCCAACCGGCCTGCATGTCGGGCAATTTGCTGTCAGCGATACCGGCGGCGGCACCACCGGGCAGGCCATAGAATTTGTGCATCTGAGAGCAGCCCGCGGTGAGCAGCGCCTGTTCGCCGGACCCACCCGTCATCGCACCAGAGCGCAGGTCGAGGCCGAAAGGCCATGTGCCAAAGATCGCGGGATGCCCCGGCGAGATGGCATTGACATAGACAACACCGGCAAGGCATTCGGCGACCGCCTGAGTGATGGCGCCCGCGATGGTAGAGGGCGCGGTGGCCCCGGCCATGCCCGCAGAGAGCAACAGCACGGGCATGCCACCTGCGATGACCTTTTCCATCACAAGACAGCTTTCGGTGGCGAATTTTAAGGGCGGCACAACGAAACAGTTGGAGTTTGACACGAAGGGGCGCGCGCGCCATTCGGCCTCTCCGCCCGCGATCATATGCAGCATCTCAAGCGCGTCATCGACAAAATCGGGTTCGGTAAAGGACACGCCGACATGTTTGGTTGTCCCCGAACAACAGGCATAAATCGAGTTGAGGTCGAGTTCGCGGCTGTCGGTTATGTCTCGGCACACCATTGGGCGTTGCAGGAAGTGGATATTGTCGAGCTGGTCGACGATGCGGGCGGCGTCATGCAAGTCTTGCACCGTGCTTTCGCGATAGGCGCGCCCTTGGACATCGACCATGTGAACGGCCGCGCCAGCCGTGCCATAGTGCACGCGGTTGCCCGAGAGGGTGAGGTCGTTTTTGCCATCGCGGCTATTGAGATTTACCTCTTTGGCGGCCAGCGCGAGCATGTCTTCGACGAGGGCGCGGGGGAAGCGGAGACGACCATCGTCACCCATGATCGCTCCCGCGCGGGTCATGATGTCTATGCCAGAGGCTGGCGCATCGACCAGCCCGATTTCTTCCAACGCGCGCAGGGCGGTTTCGTGGATTCGGGCCATGTCGGTATCGGTCAGGGGTTTGAACCTGCCGCCCTCCATGCCGGGGCGGATGGGACGTACGGCCTCGGAGAGGGGGGCGCTTCGGGCTGCGTGGCGGGCGTTGCGGCCGCCGGCGCGTCTTTTAAGGGGTGCGTTCATGTTGGAAGCCTTTGGTTGGAGTTCTGATAAGGGATGTCAGAACAAACCCGGCCTTCCACGCGCCGCGCGACCACGTTCGGCACCGATGGTGCGGATAACAAGACTGATTTTGCAGCCCGGTTCCTGCATGGGCGTACTCCTGTCTGCTGCAAGCCAGATTGACCGGGGTTTTCCAGTCAATCTGTGCCATTTGCGACAGGAGGTCGTTTTCAGAGGATGGGCGTTACCATTTGCCGGTCGCGCCGCCGCCGCCGGATTTGCCGCCGCCCATATCGGGCTTTGGTGGTTCGTCATCCTTGCCGCGGGCTGCGATCGTGTATTCCTTGACCTCGCGGTGGCCGCAGTTTTCGCATTCGGTGACAGTTTCACCGCGTCCGGGTTTGGTTTCGGTCGGCTCTTGGAGGTGACTATGGCTGACCTTGAGGCCGCGATTGCCGCATTTGGGGCATTTGGCGAGTTTGGACTTCAAAGCGCCCCAACCGATCAAGGCGGCGAAAGGCGCGAATATGATCGCGGCCCACCAAGCGCCAAGCCCACCGGATTCTTCGCCGTCTTTGGGTTGGCCATCGGCAGCGCCACCAGCCGGAGGAAGGGTGTCAGAGGCCGCGCCCGAGGCGTCGGGCTTGGGGGCGTCCTGTCCGGCGATGTGGTTTGTGATGATGAGGTCGATTGTATCGGTGACCCCGGCGCGGATACCATCGTTATACCGCTCTTCCTTGAACGCGGGGATGACCGAGCGGTTGAGCACGATCTGGGTCGCCACTTGCCAGTCGTAGCCGTAGGCTTCGCCGAGTTCGATGCGCATTTCGCGGTCGGTGTGAAGGACAAGGAACAAGACTCCGTCGTTTTTCTCGGCATTGCCGATTTTCCATTGTTCAAAGAGCCCTTTGGAAAACGCCTCGACGCTTTGATCGGGGGCGAACATGTCCTTGCGCGACAGGGTCACGACGGTCATCACGACGCCGGTGTCTTTTTGCAATGCTTCGAGCTGCGCCACCAGTTCGGCTTCGCTTTCTGGTGGGAGCAGATTGGCGAAATCATTGACCGTGGTTGCGGACGGATCGGGATAGGTTTGGGCCGCAATGGGACCGGTGAAAAGAAGGGCCAGCGCAAGCCAGCTAAACAGAATGCGTTTCATATCTAGTCTCTCAATTCTTTAAATACTGGAGACAGAATAGGCCCGCAAAGGTGATTTAGGCAATCATATTTGGGCAGCGGCGAAGCGCATGACCTCTTGCAGGGCGGCTGCAAAGGCGTTGTCTTCGACCGTCATGGCGACGCGGATATGGCCCGCGGCCGCCTCTCCAAAGCTTTCGCCGGGCATCACCGCGATCTTGCGCTCTTCGAGCAGGCGGGCGGCAAAATCGCTGCCTGAAAGGCCGGTCGCGCGGATGTCGAGCATCATATACATAGCCCCTTGGGGCGGCACGCTGCGCACAAGGTTTTGCTGGCCAAGGATGTCGAGCGCGATGAGGCGGCGGCGGCGGAATGGCTCTGCGATGGCCTCTTCAAAGCGCGGGCCTTGTTGCAGGGCGAAAAGCGCGGCCTCCTGAATGTAGCCCGGCACGCCATAGGTGGTGTGGGTCGACAGGTTGATAAGATTGGAGACAGCGGCTTCGGGGCCGACGATCCAACCGACGCGGCTTCCGGTCATGGCGTGGCTTTTGGACATGGAACCGACGACCAGCGTGCGATCTGCCATGCCGGGAAGGGCGCGGATCGAGATGTGCTCGCCGTCCCAGAGTTGGGTGTCGTAAACCTCATCAGAGATGACCCAGAAATCATGGTCCTTGGACGCTTCGGCGATCCCGTCGAGCGTTTCGCGGGAATAGACCACACCGGTAGGATTGTTGGGGGTGTTGATCAACAGCGACGCGGCATTGGTGACGGCTGCCGTCTTGGCGATCTCGGCCGGGTCGGGTTGGAAGCCGTTCTCAGCAAGGGCGGCAATGGGGCGGGCCACCGCGCTGGCCCCGCGCAGGGTGCCGGGGTAGGTGGCATAATAGGGATCAATATAGAGCGCGGTTTGACCGGGATCGCAGACGGCCATATGGGCCGCGAAAAGCGCGGCCTGGCCACCGGGGGTGATAACGACGTTCTCGCGCTTGGTCGGCACGCCGGTGGCCGCGGTGACGCGCTCGGCAATCACATCGCGCAGGGCGGGGATGCCGGGAATGGCGGCATAGCCTGTGTGCCCGGCAAGCGCGGCGCGGTGCATTTCGTTCAGGATCGCAGGATCGGTGCGGATGTCGTGTTCGCCGATGGTCAGTTCGGTGATGCTCTCACCGGCGGCGACCATGGCGCGGGCCCGCAGATAGATTTCCCACCCTCCCGACGCATCGGGGGTCAAGGTGGTGATCCGGTTCGAGAGCTGCATCGTGATTCTCCTTGGTCTGTCCGTGCGCCCATGCAGACGCGTGCAGGCAAGGGAAGTCAATCAGCGGCAGAGGTGTCACGCTGCGGCAAGCTGGCCTGAAACTTTTTGGTCAACCCAGAGCGGATCGTGTCATAGGCCACTTCGAGGCGGTGTCGGAGTTCGCCCTCGTCCAGCGTGTCAAAAGGCATATGCAGCCATGAGCGGTGAAAATAGGGGGCTTTGATGCCAGCACCCGCGTCAATCAGCATTTGCGCGGTTTCGATGTCGGGCGTTTTGAGCGACACACCGTCCCCGACTGCACCAATGCAGGCAAACACCTTACCACCGATTTTCCACGCATCATGACCGCCGCCCCAAGGGTCCGAACGCTCAGCCCCGGGGAAGGTGGCGGCGATGGTATTGACCATGTCTCGGCTCATGTCATTCTCCGGCTTGGCAAAATGCGTTTCCTCCGCTAAAGCTTAGCACATGACAAGAACCTGCAACATTATCTGCTGCATTACCTGCTGACATCGTCAGGCGGGCCGTTCTTCTTGTTTCCACTCACATCGGAAGTTGATATGCCCGCCGCGAGGCCGCGTGCGAGGACGCTATGACCGATATCAAACTTTACAACACCCGGACCCGCAAGAAGGAGGCATTCGCCCCGATCGACCCGGAAAATGTGCGGATGTATGTCTGTGGGCCAACGGTTTATGATCGCGCCCATATTGGCAATGCGCGCCCGGTGGTGGTGTTTGACACACTCTACCGCTTGCTGCGCTATGTCTATGGGGCCGAGCACGTCACCTATGTGCGCAATTTCACCGACGTCGATGACAAGATCAACGCCCGCGCCGCCGAGAGTGGGCGCACGATTGGCGAGATCACGGCAGAGACAACGCAATGGTATCTCGATGATATGGGCGCGTTGGGCGCGCTGGAGCCTTCGATTAAGAACGATCCAGATCATGCTAAAGCGATGCCACGCGCCACGCAGTTCATTCCTGAGATGGTGGCGATGATCGACGACCTGATCGCGCGGGGGCATGCCTATGCCAAGGAGGGGCATGTGCTGTTCCGGGTGCGTTCATATGAAGGGTATGGCGGGCTTTCGGGTCGCTCGGTTGACGACATGATCGCCGGCGCGCGGGTTGAGGTTGCGCCCTTCAAGGAAGACCCGATGGATTTCGTTTTGTGGAAACCATCGAATGATGCGCAACCGGGCTGGGACAGCCCGTGGGGGCGCGGGCGTCCGGGCTGGCATATTGAATGCTCGGCGATGGCCTATGAGCTGTTGGGCGAGAGTTTTGACATTCATGGCGGGGGGAATGATCTGATGTTCCCGCACCATGAGAATGAGATCGCGCAAAGCTGCTGTGCCCATCCCGAGGGAGAGTTTGCCCGCGTGTGGATGCATAACGAGATGTTGCAGGTCGAGGGGAAGAAGATGTCCAAGTCTTTGGGCAACTTCTTTACCGTGCATGATTTGCTGGACAAGGGCGTGCCGGGCGAGGTGATCAGGTTTGTTTTCCTGAGCACGCATTATCGCAAGCCGATGGATTGGACGGAGAAGAAGGCGCGGGAGGCGGAGGCGACTTTGAGAAAGTGGCATGGGCTTGTTGATGGGGTTGAAGCGTCATCGGAGCCGGCGAAGGCGGTCATGGAAGCCTTAAAGGATGATCTTAATACCGCTGGAGCGATTGCGGAACTTCACAAGTTAGCCAAAACTGGCGACTACGCTCAACTCGCCGCAAGCTTAGCTATCCTTGGATTGGAAGATTTGGAGACCGCAAGCGGTGTTGTGGCGTCGTTTGGCTTTTCGCAAGACCTAGAGGTCCTCGACGCAGCTAATTCAGTTATCCGGCGATGGATGGAGCTAAGAGAGGCCAAAGACTATGCGGCGGCCGACACTTTGAGGGAGAGAGCATCCGATATTGGTCTTGAACTCGTGGTGGAGAAAATTGATGGCAAACTCAATGGCTCATTCCATGTTTCAGGTAGTCCCACCGTTAGGCAAATAGAGGCTTTGATATGAGCGGGATAGAGGTGGAAACGTGGGTAGAATCTCACACCCGGCGCGACTGCGCCATGCCCGACCTCCCCCCAGGGAGGGCATTTTGCCAACAGAAGTCACGCGCGTTGCATTCGCAGTGGAAAGAACGAGTGTTGCACCTGGATTCACCGGCCCTCCCGAGGTCGGGCATGGCGCAATCACGCCTCGAGATGGGAGAAGTGCAATGACCGAACGCCTTTATATCTATGACACCACGCTGCGCGACGGACAGCAAACGCAGGGCGTGCAATTCTCGACTCCGGAAAAGCATCAGATTGCCGCGATGCTGGATCAGTTGGGCGTCGATTATATCGAAGGCGGCTGGCCGGGGGCAAACCCGACCGACAGCGACTTTTTCAACGAAGCGCCCAAGACGCGCGCCACGTTCACGGCCTTTGGCATGACCAAGCGGGCCGGGCGCAGCGCCGAAAATGATGATGTTCTGGCCGAGGTAATGAACGCAGGCACGCAGGCCGTGTGTCTTGTTGGCAAGTCACATGATTTCCACGTCAAAACGGCGCTTGGGATTGAGTTGGACGAGAATGTCGAAAATATCCGGGCCTCGGTTGCGCATATCGTGGCGCAAGGGCGTGAGGCGCTGTTTGATGCCGAGCATTTCTTTGACGGCTATAAGGCCAACGCGCCTTATGCTCTGAAGTGCGCGTTGGCCGCCTATGAGGCGGGCGCGCGTTGGGTGGTGCTGTGTGATACCAATGGCGGGACGTTGCCCGGTGAAATTCACGACATCACCCGCGCTGTGATCGAGGCCGGTGTGCCGGGAGATCATCTTGGTATTCACACCCATAACGACACGGAAAATGCCGTGGCAGGCTCGCTTGCTGCGATTGATGCGGGCGCGCGACAGGTGCAGGGCACGTTGAACGGGTTGGGCGAGCGATGTGGCAACGCCAATCTGACCACATTGATCCCGACGCTGCTTTTGAAAGAGCCCTATGCCAGCAGCTTTGAGACCGAAATCACGCTTGACGCGTTGAAGTCGCTGACGCGGGCGTCGCGGCAATTGGATGACATTTTGAACCGCGTCCCAATGCGACAGGCGCCCTATGTAGGGGCCAGTGCGTTTGCGCATAAGGCGGGGCTGCATGCCTCGGCGATCCTCAAAGATCCGTCCACGTATGAGCATATCGTGCCCGAAACAGTCGGCAACGGGCGGATCATCCCGATGTCAAACCAAGCCGGTCAATCCAACCTGCGCCGCCGTTTGGCGGATGCGGGAATTGATGTGGCTGCGGGTGATCCGGCGCTGTCACGCATCCTTGATGAGATCAAAGCACGTGAGGCGCAGGGTTATACCTATGACAGTGCGCAGGCGTCTTTTGAGTTGCTGGCGCGGCGTGAATTGGGGATTTGCCCGGAGTTTTTCGAGGTGAAACGCTATAAGGTCACGGTCGAGCGGCGCAAAAACAAATACGACAGGATGGTGTCCCTGTCCGAGGCGGTTGTTGTGATCAAAGTGGACGGAGACAAGAAGCTTTCGGTTTCAGAAAGCCTTGATGAAGACGGGTCAGATCGCGGGCCGGTGAATGCGCTGTCCAAGGCGCTGGCCAAGGATTTGGGGCGCTATCAAGCCCTGATCAACGACATACAGCTTGTTGATTTCAAGGTGCGTATCACCCAAGGCGGCACCGAGGCCGTGACCCGTGTCATTATTGACAGCGAAGACGGGCAGGGGCGGCGTTGGTCAACGGTTGGGGTGAGCCCGAACATAGTGGATGCCTCGTTTGACGCGCTGCTGGATGCGGTCAATTGGAAGCTTCTGCGGGACGGGGCGACGTGATTTTCAAGCTGCTCAGCTTTGTTGCCATTAGCGTTGCGATTTATTTTGCGATTGCGTTTGGTTTGATCCTGTCGCAACGCCCGTCAACGGCTGTTGCGGCTGATCAAGGGTTGGATTTTCAACGCATTCTCGGTGATGGCTTTGCCTTGCCGGTGGATGAGGCTGCGGTTGTGCGCAGCGAAGTCGAGTTGAGGGATGGCAGCGCGCTTGAGCTTTTGACCCTCCGCAGGGGAGACGCGCCGGACCTGCCTATCTTGCTTATGGTGCATGGGTCAGGTTGGCACGGCGCACAGTTTGAGCGGTTAGGGTGGGCGCTTGCCGATCTGGCCGAGGTGCGGATCGTGACGTTGCGTGGGCATGGCGCGACCCCGGATAGGCGCGGTGATGTCGATTACCTTGGTCAGTTCGAAGACGATTTGGCCGATGTTCTGAAGGATGCGGGGGATCGTGAGGTTTTGGTGCTCGGCCATTCTTCGGGCGGGGGGCTTGTCGTGCGAATGGCGGGCGGTGCGCATGGCGGCTTGATCGACCGGGCAATCTTGCTCGCTCCGTTCTTGCAGCATGATGCGCCAACGACGCGCGCAAACTCCGGTGGTTGGGCAAAGCCGCTGACGCGGCGGATCATCGGGTTATCCATGTTGAACATGGTGGGTGTTCACGCGTTCGATCACTTGACAGCGATCCAGTTCAACATGCCCAAAGCAGTGCTTGACGGCCCAATGGGTCACACGGCGACGACCGCCTATTCTTGGCGATTAAACCAGAGTTTTGCACCCAGGCGCGATTGGCAGGGGGATGTGGGCAAGCTGCCCGAGTTTTTGTTGATTGTCGGGGCGCGGGACGAGGCGTTTGATGCGGCGCTCTTTGAGCCGACATTGAAAGAGATAACGACAAAGGGGCAATATGAGATTGTGCCTGATGTCGGGCATCTCGACGTGGTTAACGCGCCCGAGACTTTGGCCATGATCCGTGAATTCCTGCGATGAATGATGATTTGAATGCATGCGCGGGGATTGTCGAAAAGGGTGATCCGCCGAGGTTTCGCGCCGTCATGTCCGCGCCACCCACCGCACGTGAGGCGTTGTTTCCGCTCTATGCGTTCAACGTTGAAGTGGCGCGCGCGCCTTGGGTCACGTCAGAGCCGGGGATCGCCGAGATCAGGTTGCAATGGTGGATCGACGCCTTGGGAGAGATCGCAGGCGGCGGCATGGTTCGGCGGCACGAGGTCGTGGTGCCGCTCGCTCTGGCCATCGCGCCAGAGCAGGCACAAGCGCTTGTGCCGATGGTCGAGGCGCGCAGCCGCGATATTTACAGCGACCCGTTTGCTGATGAGGATGCGTTGCTCCGCTATCTTGATGTGACATCCGGTGGGTTGCTTGAAGTCGCTGCGGGCGTTTTGGGCGATGGGGCGGGTGAGGCTGCCAAGGCTGCGGGCCGGGCGCAGGGGGTGGCGAATTGGCTATTGGCGGTGCCAGCGTTGAAGGCGGCGGGGCGGCAACCGCTCCCTGATGAGACCGAGGCAGGCGTTGCGCGATTGGCAGAGGCAGGGCTTGCGGCTCTGCGTGAGGCGCGTTCAGCGGCGCGGCCCAACTCCGTGCGCCCGGTGTTCAACGTCATGGCAGGCGTTGGCCGGGTTTTGACGCTTGCGAAACGACAGCCGGAGCGCGTTTTGGCCGCAACGTTGGAGCCGGCACCTTTGTCAGCGGCTTTGGCGCTGATGCGGGCGTCTGTTTTGGGCCGCTGGTAGCAACGGTGCATTAGCGAAACGGCAGGCTACTGCTAACTTAAACCGTGTCGTTGCGCCGGAAAGCGAGCCAGATCAGCGCCCCGCCAGCGAGCATGAGGAACGGAGCCATAGCAAGGTTAACCGCGCTCCAGCCTTCCTGAGCGTTGCCGCCAGAGCAATTCATCAAACCGCCAGAGGCGAGCGACGCCATTGTCACCCCGCCAAACACGATCAGGTCGTTCATACCTTGCATCCGGCCACGCTCTGCGGGGGTGTGAGACCCGGCGAGCATTGTGGTTGCACCGATAAAGCCAAAGTTCCAGCCGATGCCGAGAAGCACCAGCGCGACGTAGAAGTTTTCAAGCTTGACGTCCTGAAGCGCGACGGCGCCAGCGCCAGCAAGAATGACAAGCCCGGTGGCGACGATGGTTTTGACGCCGAAGCGGTTGATGAGGTGGCCGGTAAAGAAGCTGGGCACATACATGGCCAGCACGTGCATCGACACGATATTGGCGGCAAAGCTTCTAAAGCGAGAGAGTCGTTCCTCTTCGCTGAGCCCTGCGAGAGAGCCTGCATCAACCAGCGAGCCATCAAGCCCGCAGCCGACCACGGCGAGGGGCGTTGAAGTCATCACGAGGTTCATCAGCGCATACGACACCATGGCGGCAATCACCGAGACGGCAATCGCGGGTGTGGCAAGGAGTTCCAGTCGCGAGCGACCCTTGGGCGCGCCTTCTTCGGGCGGTGTCGGCGTGGGAATGTCGAGGAAAAGAAACAGCCCCGAGCCGATGATATTCACAAGGATGACGGCGAGATAGGTTCCCATGAAGGTGATCGCCATCACGTCATCGGTCAGTTTGACCAGTTGCGGCCCGATAATAGCCGAGGCCAAGCCGCCGGCCATAACGTAAGAAATCGCCTTGGGGCGGAAGGACTCCGACGCGGTATCGGCGGCGGCGAACCGGTAAAAGCCATGGGCGGACATATAAACGCCAGTTAGCAGAGACCCGGCGAGGAAGATTGGAAATGAGGCTTGATAAAGCCCATATGCCCCCACCGCACCGCCGAGAGCACCGAAGCTTGCGCCAACGAAAAACCCCGTTCTGCGGCCGTATTTCTGCATAATCGCAGACACCGGAGTTGCCGCGAGCATTGAGCCGAGCACGATGAGAGAGATTGGCAATGTTGCGAAACAAAGGTTCGAGGCAAGTGATTGCCCGGCCAAGCCGCCAACAATGAACAGCATCGGCATTTGAGACCCAAGAAAGGCCTGAGCCAGCACAAGTATGATCACATTGCGTTTGGCGCGGCTGTCTTGGGCGGGGAGAGCGGTATTTGTCATGTCAAATCGCCTATCTTTTTGGCGCGGGGGCTGCAAGCCCGCAGTGATGTCGTTGGCGTGTTCATAAAGCGTGATGTGAGATCAGGGGGAGGTCAGGTCGATGAGATGCGCGAATGACCCCGAAGCATTGCCCTGAATGAGGCCCATGTCAGGCAGCGCGTCGCCTTCGGCGTTGCTTGCGGCAAAAAGGGCGGGTGCCTTGCCGGTGCTGATCGTGCTGACATAGTGGAATTCATGGGCGGCAAAGTGACCTGTGAACGGGCCGCCCAGTGCCGAAAGGCGGCGATACCCGAGGTGCAGCTTGCGATTTTGAAACGAGGTCGTGAGCGGCAAGAGCCCCAGCATTTCATGGGCAGCCCCTTGGGCATCAATCAAGCTTTGGCCGAGGGTCATATAGCCACCGCACTCACCATAAATCCGGGTGGTTTCGGAGGCGCGCCTAATGCTGTCGCGAAAGCGGTGCGCGGCCGCCAGACGGGCGGCGTGAAGTTCCGGGTAGCCGCCGGGCAGATAGATGAAATCTGCAGGCGGCACCGGCTCATCGGCGAGGGGAGAAAAGAAGCGAACCTCGGCGCCTTGGGCGCGCCAATCGTCCAGCAGATGCGGATAGGAGAAGGCAAATGCCGGATCGCGGGCGACGGCGATGACCTGACCCGGAGGCGCAGATCGTGGGGGGGAATACGCAGGAGGGGTCAGCGGCGCGGCGAGAGAGAGAAGCCTATCTATATCAAGGCTTTGTCCAAGGGCGTGGGCGGCGTTGTCGAGAAAGCGGTCGAGGTCGGTGCGTTCTTCCGCCTGAACGAGGCCAAGATGGCGCGAGGGCAGGTTGAGATCAGCGCTGCGGTGAAGAGCTGCGAGAACCGGAAGGCCCAAGGGCGCGAGGGCGGCGCGGAGCATGGCTTCGTGGCGGTCCGATCCGATATTGTTGAGGATGACCCCGGCGATGTGCACGTCGGGGTCATGCGCGGCGAAGCCCCGCACCAATGCGGCAACCGATTGCGCCATATGGCTGGCGTTGACCACAAGGATGACCGGCAAGCCAAGTGCGCGCGCGACATCAGCGGCGGAGCCTTGGCCGTTGGGTGGTGTGCCGTCAAACAGGCCCATGGCCCCTTCGACGATCAGGAGGCCGCTCCCCTTTGCCAATGCCCGTAAGCGATCCGGGGACATGGCCCACGCATCGAGATTGGGGCAGGCTAGGCCACAGGCAGCTTCGTGAAACCGCGGGTCGATATAGTCTGGCCCAGATTTTGCGCCGCGCACCTTGATCCCAAGGCTTTTGAGGTGGCGCAAAAGGGCAAGCGTTACGGTGGTTTTCCCCGCGCCAGAGCCCGGCGCGGCGATAAGCAGGCCGCTCATGCCTGTTCGGCGGGTTTGCCACGGCCCAGCGGGTCAAGGTTGCGCGGGGCTATGCCGTTGGCCATGCCTTGCCAGTCGAGCACCTGCCGCATGAGAACAGAACGCCCGATGCAAACGATTGCGGGCGGCTCGAGTCCCGAGGCCGCGATATCAGCCGCAAGCGCGCCAAGCGTGGTTTCGAGCACCTGCTGATCGGGCGTTGTGGCCTGACTGACGACAGCTACGGGTTCATCAGCGGGGCGGCCTGCGGCGATCAGCTCATTCGCGATACGTTCGGCGTGTTTCATGCCCATGTAGATCACGAGGACCTGACCGCCCTGCGCCAAAGCGGCCCAGTTGAGTGTATTGGGCGTGTCGCCGGTTTGATCATGGCCAGTGACAAAGGTAACCGCCTGATTCACATCGCGGTGCGTGACCGGCACACCGGCATAGGCCAGCCCGCCGATCCCGGCCGAAATGCCGGGGATGATACGCACGTTGATGCCATGCTGCACAATGGTTTGCGCCTCTTCGCCGCCACGACCGAACACAAAGGGATCACCCCCTTGAGTCGCAACACACGTTTGCCCGCGCGCGCAAGTTCGACCAGCTGTAGCGATATATCGCGTTGTTTGGCCGATGGCTTGCCGCCACGCTTGCCGGCATAGATCATTTCGGCCTGCGGTGCCCATTCGAGAATGCGCGCGTCAACCAGCGCGTCATAGATCACCACATCGGCCTGTCGCAGGGCATTAAGCGCGTGCAGGGTCAACAGGCCGGGATCACCCGGACCGGCCCCGCAAAGCCAAACCCAACCGGGTTCAAGTTCGGGCCAATCACCCGGCGGCAGTGTGGTGTTTTCAATCGAGTCGCTCATGCGGCCCTTATGCCGCGTTTAAATGGCGCTTGGAAAGAGCGCCAAACGGCCATCGAGCGCGAAAATAGTAGTCTTGCGGGGGGCGAGCAGAGAGAAAAATGAGAAAATCCTGCCTCTGCGTCGAGTTGCGTCTTTCATCCTTGTCGTCAAGCCACTAGATAGTTTTGCAGCAAACGTTTCGGAATGTGCACCACTCCCGTGCGCGCGCCGGATAAGGGAGAAGAAGTCATGCTCAATAATATCGGCCTTCCGGGCCTTCTGTTGATTGCCGTTGTCGTGCTTGTGCTGTTTGGGCGCGGCAAGATTAGCTCGCTCATGGGTGAGGTCGGCAAAGGGATCACCGCCTTTAAGAAAGGCGTCAGTGACGGCACGCAAGAGCTGGAAGATCAGGCGAACGACGTCTCGGATTCGGCCAAGGACGTGACGCCCGCCGAAGAAAAAGACAAAGCCTGAGTCGGCTGAATGTTCGATCTTGGCTGGACCGAGCTTCTGCTGATCGGCATCGTCGCGCTGATCGTTGTGGGACCCAAGGATTTGCCCATGCTGTTCCGCAAGGTGGGGCAGTTTGTTGGCAAAGCCAAAGGCATGGCGCGCGAATTCAGCCGGGCGATGGATGAAGCGGCCGATGAGTCCGGGATGAAAGAGACGGCAGAGTCCTTGCGCAAAATTGCTGATCCCAAGAAAATGGGGTTGGACGCGGTTAAAGACGCCACGGACGGGTTCAAGAACTGGGAACCGGGGTCGAACACTGCCGATCTGGCCGAGGACCGCGCTGAGGCGGCCAAGAAAATCCACGATGCCACGGCCAAGAAAGCGCAAGAGCGTCAGGCCGCCGAGGCCGCGAAGCTGGCCGAAGAGACCGTGAAGGCGACAAGTGCGGAACCGGCAAAAACCGCGTCAGCAAAGACAGCACCGGCCAAGAAAGCACCGGCCAAGAAGCCAGCGGCGAAAAAGCCCGCAGCGAAGGCGAAAACGGCTGCTTCCAAAGCGCCTGCGAAGGCGGCGGGGGCTAAAACGGCTGCGAAAGCACAGGCCAAAACACCGGCAAAAACCTCGGCGAAGACACAGTCCAAAGCCAAGAGCACGGCAAGCAAAGCTTCCGCTAGCAAGGCAACAGCCTCCAAAGCAACGGCAGCCAAGAAACCGGCGGCGAAGAAACCCGCTGCCAAATCCACCGGATCCAAGGCATGAGCCAGACCGATACACATGACGACATCGAAGACAGTTCTGCCCCGCTGATCGAGCATCTGACCGAATTACGTGATCGACTGATCCGTTCGGTTTTGGCTTTTATCGTCGGGATGGTGATTTGTTTTACTGTCTGGAACCCGATCTTTAACTTTCTGACGCAGCCGCTTTGTGATGCGCGTGGCGCGATGGGGGATGATTGCGGGCTGATCCTGATCAAGCTGCAAGAGGGTTTCTTTGTCGCGATTTCGATTTCGCTTTTGGGCGGGTTGGTGTTGTCGTTCCCGTTCATTTCCTATCAGCTGTGGCGCTTTGTGGCGCTGGACTTTACAAGTCCGAAAAGGGCGCGTTCTTGCCGTTCCTTGTGGCGTCGCCGTTCATGTTTTTTCTGGGCGCATCGTTTGCGTTTTACGTCGTGACGCCGCTGGCCTTTGATTTCTTCCTCGGATTCCAGCAAGAAGGCACGTTGATCGGTGAGGGCGAGGTGGCCAACAAGACCGCCGGGATCGCCTTTCAGGGGTCCGCGCATGAGTATCTGCGCCTGACAATCAAATTCATTGTCGCCTTTGGTCTGTGTTTCCAATTGCCCGTTCTATTGACCCTTATGGGCAAGGCGGGCTTGGTGAGCGCCGAGGGGCTGGGCAATGTGCGCAAATATGCTGTTGTTGCAATTCTGGTGCTGGCCGCGTTGGTAACGCCGCCGGACATCATCACTCAGGTGATCCTTTTCGTGGTGGTTTATGGTCTCTACGAAGTTTCGATTTTCCTCGTCAGACGGGTTGAGAAGAAGCGCGAAGAAAAGCTGCGCGCCGAAGGGCTTTGGTTTGAGGATGATGAGGAAGAGGCCGATGACGGTCTGGACGATGACCCGCTGATGGCCGAGTTCGATGACGATGATATCGACGGAGTCGAGGGGGATGACCCGACAAGGCGGGTAAGTCCTGATGTCTAAGAAGGTGTTGGGACGGATCGCATCGGCGCTGGAGCGGATGTCGCCGGAGCCTGAGAAAGCGCCAGATTTTGACGCGGCGTCGGCCTTTGTCTGGCAAGTTGAGCCGGATCGGCTTGACCCGGTTGCAGACGTTTCGCGGGTCGATCTGCGGCTGTTGTTGGGCGTGGAGCGTTCGCGCGATACGCTGTTGGCCAACACGCGACAGTTTGCAGAGGGGTTGCCCGCCAACAACGCACTTCTCTGGGGCGCGCGTGGGATGGGGAAATCCTCGCTCGTCAAGGCGGTGCATTCGGATGTGCAGGCAGGGTTCCCCGATCTGAAACTGGTGGAATTGCAGCGCGAAGACCTGCCTTCGGTTGGCCGGTTATTGAACCTGCTGCGCGAGAGCGATGCGCGATTTGTGCTGTTCTGTGATGACCTGTCGTTCAGCCATGATGATCAGCATTACAAATCGCTTAAAGCCGTTCTGGATGGCGGGATTGAGGGGCGGCCCGAGAACGTGGTGTTTTATGCCACGTCAAACCGGCGCCACCTGATGCCGCGCGATATGATCGAGAACGAGCGTGGCTCGGCGATCAACCCGTCCGAAGCGGTGGAAGAGAAGGTGTCTCTTTCAGATCGTTTCGGGCTTTGGCTGGGCTTTCACGCCTGTGATCAGGATGCGTTTCTGTCGATGATCCGCGGTTATTGCGACCACTATGGAATCGAGATTTCAGACGAAGAGCTGCGCGCTGAGGCGATAGAATGGCAAGCCACCCGAGGCGCGCGTTCGGGCCGGGTGGCTTGGCAATATGTGACCGATCTAGCCGGGCGAAAAGGTGTTTCGCTCAAAAGCTGAAGATCAGTTTTTCTTCTTCTTTTTCTTGTCTTTTTTCTTCTTTTCCTTGGCGGCCTTTACGACCTGAAGCTCGCGGCGAAGGTTGAAGGCCTCGCTTTTATTGACCTGATAATACTGAATTTTCTGATGCTCTGAACTGCGTGCGCTGGTGAGGAGAGCGTTCATTGTGTTGACCTTGACCGTCTTCTTGGGCTTGACCCAGACGAAGCCTTCATCGTTGTAATAGAAAGGGAAATACGAGTATTTCCCGCTCTCCGGATAGACAAGGAAGAACAGGTCGCGCGATTCATCCGGATGGCGAACGATCAGGCTTGTCGAGCGGACGTGATCGGTCTTGTCGACGTCAAGTTCGCTGAGGGTAAGTTTGACCAGCCCGTTGTCGAAATCCATGAAAATGTAAGAGCCCTTGCGCGAGGAAAACACCGCGTTTTGCCCGCCAAAGAACTCTGGCGGGGAGAGTGCCACAGCATCGCGATGCAGGTCATAGGGCGAGGACAGCTTGCACGCTCCCAGTATGAGGAGCGAAATCAGGGCGAGGGAAATTCTAGAAAGCGACATGGATATCCTCTGAGAAGCGGTTAATCGGTAAAATATGTCGGTTCAGGGTAGGGAGGATCTGTTGGTTCGACAACAGATACCTCTGCCCTGTCGCCGGTTTTCCGACCGATCAGGCGCGCGTCAGAGGGGGGCGCGGCCGGGTTACTTGGTCAGATACGGCAGGGGATCGACGCTGTCGAAGCCTTTGCGCACTTCGAAGTGGACATAGGCGCTTTTGCCTGCCGGTATTTTGGCAAGCGCCTGCCCGCGTTTGACGGTTTGTCCCTTTTTGACCGCGATGCCGTCGATATTGGCATAGACCGTGCTGAGCCCGCTTTTGTGTTTCACAACGACGATTTGAACATCATCGCTTTTGGGGGAGACATAGGCGACGCTGCCGCTTTCTGCGGCGCCGACGGACTTACCTGCGGCGGCGGCGATGTCGATACCCTCGTTCTTGCCCTTCTTATACTCGCGGATGATCTTGCCTTGCACAGGGTATGCCAGCTTGCCGCCTGTGCTTGCCTTGGTCTGGGTTTTGCCGAGATCGGGGGCAGCGGCTTTGGCCTCTGCCTTGGCTGCGGCCACGGGTTTGGTGCTTTCCTTGGGCAAGGGTTTGGTCGAACTGGGCGGAGTCGGCGTGGGGCTGCCTGCGCCAGGGGCGACTGTCGCGGCGGCGGGTTGGGCTTTGGTCGGGGCTTTTGCTTCGGGGACCGGGATCAGCAGGTATTGACCTTCGCGGATGGCAAAATCGCTGCCTAGACCGTTCCATTCAGCGAGCGAACGGACAGAGACGTTATAAAGCCGGGAGATGGTAAAGGCGGTTTCGCCGCGCTGTACCTTGTGGCGTTTGGGTTCGAGGCCGCGCGCGACCTTGGGCGCGGCGGCGGGTTTTGTGGCGGGCAGAGTGGTTGTTTTGACACTCTGTTGTCCGGCGCGATCAATCGCGCCGCCGGCCAGCGTGGTGATGTCGACACCCGGCGGTTGGATCGGGCCGCTGGTCGCGGAGCCGGTCGCCGGCGATGGTTCGGCGACGCGGCGGGGCAGGGCGACGATTTCGCCGTCGCGCAGCACGTCGGTCGTTTGCACGCCGTTATATTTGGCCAGAGCCGCCGCATCGGTGCCAACGCGAGAGGCCACATCAGCCAGCGTATCGCCGCGTCGCGCAACGGCGACCTGATAGTTAGGATAGGAAATGATGCCGCGATTATCGGGACGGGGGCGGTTGGTTGTGGCTTGGCGAGCGGCCTCGGCCGTGTTTAAGCCGCCAAGCGCGCCGCGCATGTCCAGATCAATTCCGTTCTGGCACCCGGCCAGAGCCAAAGTGCCGCCCAATAACGCCACACGGGCCGCTGAGAAGTGAAACCGCATCTCGATATCCTCAATCCTGCTCCCTATTGCCGGAGCTTGGGGTGTTTCTCTTATGTTGCCTTACGTGTCTTTCCCAAGGCCTTCAAGCAAAGGCACGAAACGCACCGGTCGAAGCTCTTCGTAGTCCAGCCCGTTTTCGGTTCTTGTGACCCGGATTAGGTGCTGCACCGTGTCGGACTGTCCTACCGGCACGACCATAATACCCCCGATTTTAAGCTGGGCCAAGAGCGGGCCGGGCGGGTCTTCGGCGGCGGCGGTCACGATGATACGATCGAACGGCGCCTGATCCGGCAGGCCGAAGCTTCCGTCGGCGGTCATGGCGGTGATATTGGTGAGGTCCATCTCGCGGAAAATTGCGGAGGCCTCGCGCACAAGGCGGCGGTGGCGGTCGACCGAATAGACACGGCGGGCAAGCTGGCTGAGGATTGCGGCCTGATAGCCCGAGCCGGTGCCGACTTCGAGAACCTTGTCGCGCGAGCTGACATCAAGCGCTTGCGTCATAAGCCCGACCACGGAGGGTTGCGAGATGGTCTGCCCGCAGGCGATCGGCAGGGGCATGTCCTCGTAAGCGCGTTCAGAGAACAGGCCGCGCACGAAGGGGCCGCGGTCGATCTTCTCCATCGCTTCGAGAACCCGTTGATTTGTCACACCTTTTGAACGCAGCGCAAAGAGGAACTGCATCTTGCGTTGCGAGATATCGTCCGGTGTGCTCATTCGACCCCCTTGAAGGTGTCGAGCATGTCATGGGCCGTCAGGTCCGCGCGCATGGGGGTGACCGAGATATAGCCATCGAGATTGGCGGCAGCATCGGTGCCGGGGGCGGTGGGGTGATGTTGTTCGCCGCCTTTGATCCAGAGAAACTTGCGGCCCGACGGCGAATGGTGCGGTTCGGTGCTAAAGCGGGTCTGGCGGCGGAAGCCTTGGGCGGCAATGCGCGTGCCTGCGACTTTGTCAGCGGGCTGGGGCGGAAAATTCACGTTGTAAAACAAGCGGTAATCCGCCTGATCCTCGGGCGCTACGTCGAGGATTTTACGGATCGTTTCTGCGCCGTACCGGCGGGCGGCCTCGAACGGGTCGTTGGCTTGGAAGTTTGCCGGGCCGTAATATTGCGAGAGCGCGAAGGAGGTTACACCTTGCAATGCCCCCTCCATCGCGCCGCCAAGGGTGCCGGAATAGAGCGCGTTTTCAGCGGAGTTATTGCCGCGATTGACGCCTGAGAGGATCAGGTCGGGGCGCTCTTTCATGACCTCGTGAAGGCCCGCGAGCACGCAATCTGCGGGGCTTCCTTCGGCGGCGTAGCGCCGCTCGCTCATTTTCGAGATCATCATCGGGTGCGTATAGCTGATGCAATGGGCGACGCCGGATTGCTCGAACGCGGGGGCCACGGTCCAGACTTCGCCTTCGGGACCGGCCAGATCGGTTGCGATCTGGTGGAGGACTTCAAGCCCGGGGGCATTGATGCCGTCATCATTGGTGATCAGAATTCGCATGTGCCGCCCCGCCGTTGTTGCCTTGCGGAGTGCATATACCCAAACGCGCGCGATCTGAACCATCGAAAACAAGAAGGAAGATGATCTATAAAGATTGCGGAAGTTTTAACACAGCGGACCGGACAGGGCGACGTCGGAGCGGGGCTCCGGATGGTTGCAACTGGTGCGGCGGTCGAAGCGCTCAGCGCGGGAGCGTATCCAGCAAGCGCTTGGCTTCATCCGCGGGGGCAGCCAGCGGGCTGCGGTCTTCGCCGGGGAAGAAACGGGCGCGATTGGCTGTGGCCAGCGGGCGCGGCGACAGGACATGCACTTTGGGTCCGATGTTGACCGTTTCCGCAGCCCAAGAGCGGGCGAGGGCGATCTGTGCGGCTTTGGTCGCGCCATAGGCTCCAAAGAATTTTTCGCCCGCGCGGGGATCGTCAAAGAAAAGCGCAGTTCCCGATTGCCCGAGCAGCGGGGCGATGAAGGGAATCAGCCGCCCCGTGGCGGTGACATTGATGGCGACCGATTTTTCCCAATCCTTGTCGCTGACATGGTCCGCAGGCGAAAGCGGCGCGGCGTGAACCGCCGTATGGGCCCAGACATCAACGCTGTTCCAGCGGTCATAGATGCTTCGGCACAGTTGGGCCATGGCGTCGGGGTTGGTGATGTCCATCGGGGCGAGGGTGGCAATGCCGCCTTTCGCCTGAATACGGTCATCCAGCTCTTCGAGGGCGCCGGTGGTGCGGGCCACGGCGACGATGTGGTGTGTCTCGCAGAGGGCTTCGGCAAGGCCGGCGCCAAGGCCGCGGGACGCTCCGGTGATAAGGGCGATTTTGGTGCTCATATCGGCTGTGTGGCCCCCATGGCGCAAAAGGTCAAGCCCGCTAGCGCGGCATGGCGAGGCGGAGGGTGCGCCCGCCTTTGGCCAGCAGCAATTCGCTTTGGCTGATGCCGACGACCTTGCCAATCGTTGTTTGGTCGCCGGTGCTGACCTTGAGGATTTTGCCAGCTGGAAGGCGGATGAGGGCACCGGGCGCGTCAGCGCTTCCGAAGGTTCCAATCAGCGCCACGTTGTTCAGGCGCATCGCTGTTGTTTCGGTCGCGGCAGTGGCGACCTTGGGATTGGCCGCAGTGTCGGGCGTTTTGTTGGACTTGGACATGGTTTGACCGCTTGTTCATTGGCAGAAAAGCGGGCCAATAACAGTGCCAAGCGGGAATGCCCACACGGGCAAAACGCGCATGCGCGGGTTCTTGCTGCGACGCAGCGTAAGGGGGCGGGATGCCGCTTATTCAGCGGCTTTCATCTCGAACCCTTTTTCGATCATGTCGGCGGGGGTGACCGGGTATTCGCCTGAGAAGCAGGCGTCGCAATATTGCGGGCAGTCATTTTTGCGCCCGGAGGCTTCGCCCACGGCGCGGTAGAGACCGTCAAGCGAGACGAATTTGAGGCTATCAACCGCGAGGTGGTCGCGCATTTCGTCTTCGCTCATCGTGGCGGCGAGGAGTTTTTCGCGTTGCGGCGTGTCGACACCATAAAAACAAGGCCATGCCGTGGGCGGCGAGGCAATGCGGAAGTGGACTTCCTTGGCACCGGCATCAAGGATCATTTCCTTGATCTTGCGGCTGGTGGTGCCGCGCACAACGCTGTCATCGACAAGCACCACACGTTTGCCGCGGATCAGGGCGCGGTTGACGTTGAGTTTGAGGCGCACACCCATGTTGCGGATCTGTTCGGTTGGCTCGATGAAGGTCCGGCCCATGTATTGGTTGCGGATGATGCCCATGCCGAAGGGGATGCCGGATTCATGGGCAAAGCCAATGGCGGCGGGGGTTCCGCTATCTGGGACGGGGCAAACGAGATCGGCCTCAACAGGGGTTTCGCGGGCCAGTTCAACGCCAATCTGGCGGCGGGTTTCATAGACCGAACGGCCGCCGATGATGCTGTCGGGGCGCGAAAAATAGACATGTTCGAAGATGCAGAAACGCGAGGACTTGCGACGGAAGGGAAAGGAGCTTTCGACGCCTTTGTCCGAGATCACGACCATTTCGCCGGGTTCGATTTCACGCACGTAGTCCGCGCCGATAATGTCGAGCCCGCAAGTTTCCGAGCTGAGCGCCCAGCCATCACCGATCTTGCCCAATACCAGTGGGCGCACACCAAGCGCGTCGCGCACGCCGATGAGCTTGGTCCGGGTCATGGCAACGATCGAGAACGCGCCTTCGACGCGGCGCAGCGCGTCTTCCATGCGTTCGGGAATGTTGCGTTGAAGCGACCGGGCCATCAGGTGGATGATGCATTCGCTGTCGCTTGAGCTTTGGAAGATCGAGCCGCGCTCGATCAACTCGCGGCGCAGGGCGTCGGCATTGGTGATATTGCCGTTATGGGCAATCGCTGCGCCGCCCATGGAAAATTCGCCAAAGAAGGGTTGAACGTCGCGGATTTGCGCGGCCTTCGAGCCAGCCGTGGAATAGCGCACATGGCCGATCGCAAGCGGGCCGGGCAGCGTTTCCATCAAGGATTGCTTGGTAAAGTTGTCGCGCACGTAGCCGAACCGACGGGCGGAATTGAACCCCTGCTCGGGGTCGTGGCTGACGATGCCGCCGGCCTCTTGCCCGCGGTGTTGCAGGGCATGCAGGCCGAGGGCCACGAAATTCGCCGCGTCGGTCACGCCGACGACGCCAAAGACGCCGCATTCTTCTTTGAGTTTGTCATCATCAAAAGGATGGGCGGGGGGCATTTGGATGGGCACGGGAGGCAGCTCCGAATCCGTCTGGACGATCCTGCCCTCTTGTAAGGGCTCAGGAAGGCCATGTCACGAAACGATCACAAATGAAACCCGCCAAACGGCAGGCGGCGGTAAAATTTACTCGCTACAGGCGCCAACGAGTTGTTCGTATTGACGGGTGACCCAGCCCAGAGCTTCTTCTGGGTTGTTTTCCTGAATCCGGCCGGTGAAGCGCGAGAAGACGCGGTGAGAGCGGCTGTCGTCGATCATCTGGATGTCTTGGCTGGTGATCACCGTTTCATAGACGAAGAAGGCCACCGCAACGAGCAGCACACCGCGCAGCACGCCAAAGAGGAAGCCGAGCCCCTGGTCGATGCCGCCAAGGGCAGAGCGTTGCACCAGCGAGGAAAACAGCGGCGTAAAGAGCGAGGCCACAACCAGCGCCACCGCAAAGACGGCGGCGAAGCCTGCGATCATCGACAATTCACAGCTGTCGGAAAGGAAATCTCCGAGAACCGGGACTTCCTTGACAAGTGGCTGCACTTGGGGTGCGAACATGAAGGCGAGGATCGCGGCCACGATCCAGCCCGCGATGGCAAGGGATTCGCGCACGATGCCGCGAGAATAGGCCAGAAGTGCCGAGACGACGATAACGAGCGCAACAACGCCGTCGATGATGGTAAAGCCTTCCATGACTGTCCCTTTTTGTTTTTTGCTTGTGCGCTTGCGGTTCAGCCCGCGCCGAAAATTTCACCCACGAATGCGGTCAGGTCGGCCAGTTTAGTGGCCTTGAAACCGCGCGTGCCTGCGGCTTTGCCGCCTGATGGCATGATTGCAGAGGAGAAACCAAGTTTTTGCGCTTCTTTCAACCTGTTTTCGGTTTGAGAGACCGCTCTGAGCGCGCCGGAGAGGCTAATTTCGCCAAAAACCACGGTGTCGGCGGGCAGGCTGGCGTCCTCGCGGGCCGAAAGGAGGGCGGCGGCGACGGCGAGATCGGCGGCGGGTTCGGTGATTTTCATACCGCCCGCGACGTTGAGGTAGACATCAAGCCCGGCGAAGGGAATGCCGCAGCGGGCCTCTAACACGGCGAGGATCATGGCGAGACGGCTGCCATCCCAGCCGACGACGGTGCGGCGGGGTTGCGAATGGGGCGAAGGGGCGACAAGCGCCTGAAACTCAACCAGAACCGGGCGGGTGCCTTCGATCCCGGCGAAGACGGCTGAGCCGGGGCTGGGTTCGCCACGTTCGGAGAGGAACAGGGCGGAGGGGTTCAAAACCTCGCTAAGGCCGGCGCCGGTCATCTCGAAGACGCCGATTTCATCCGCGGGGCCAAAGCGGTTTTTGACGGCGCGCAGGATGCGGAACTGATGGCCGCGCTCGCCCTCGAAATAGAGCACGGTGTCGACCATATGTTCGACCACACGCGGGCCGGCGATTTGGCCATCTTTGGTGACGTGGCCCACAAGGATCACCGAGATGCCCATGCGCTTGGCAAAGCTGGTCAGCTCATGCGCGGCGGCGCGCACCTGAGAGACGGAACCGGGGGCGGAGCCGACGTTATCGGCCCACATCGTCTGGATCGAATCGATGATCGCAAGGGCGGGGCGTTCGGCCTCGAGAGTGGTTAATATATCGCGCAGATTTGTTTCGGTCGCGAGTTGAACCGGAGCCGAAGCGAGGCCGAGGCGTTGGGCGCGCATGCGCACTTGTGCGCTGGCCTCTTCGCCGGAAACGTATATTGTTTTCAACCCCTTAGTGGCAAATGCGGCGGCCGCCTGCAAAAGCAGCGTGGACTTGCCGATGCCCGGATCGCCGCCGACGAGCAGTGCGGAGGCGGGAACGAGGCCGCCGCCGAGGACGCGATCAAGCTCGCCCAGGCCGCTGATGGTGCGGGCGGGCGGTTTTTCTTCGTGGCCCAGATCGGAGAGTTGCACCGGCTTGCCACGGGTGTTGCCAAGCGATTTGGTTGCCGGGCCAGAGGACAGCGGCACCTCTTCGACGATGGAATTCCATTCGCCACAGGCGTCGCAACGCCCGGACCATTTGGAGTGCTTTGCGCCACAGGCGTTACAGGTGAAACTAGGTGCTTTTGCCATGCTCAGGGGTTTGCATGAGCGCAAGCGCCACGTCAAACGGCAAATGCATCAAGACGGAGTTTGCAGCAAGACCGGTGAAGGCCCGGTTACTCGGCCGCGCGGGGCAGGGTGATGATCTTGCGCGCATCCAACATTTCGCTGCCCATTTCGGGCAGGATGACGAACAATTCGTCGCGCAGCCGTTCGAGTTGCGACGCGGCGACGCTCTCTTCGAGTTCGACCTGTGTGAGCCAGTGTTTCAGCTCTTGGTGGATCTCTTTTGCGCGGTCGAGACGCTTGTCGAAATTTTCGACCTCGTGCTGACGCTGGCGCAGGAAATCGCGGGCGCGATTGACGTTTTCATCAGAATAGGTGACCGCCAATTCGCGCGAAACATAGCTCATCTGGGCGGCCATTTCGAGGATTTCAGGCTCCATCTGTCCCATGTCGGGATGGTCACGCAGATAGGCGATCCGCTCGCGCATGGCGTCGAATTCGGCGCTCATCTGGAAGACATCGTTGCGGTCGGCGGCATGGGCGTGGTGATAGGCGCGGGCGACGTCCTCGACGCCCATGTGGAAGGTGCGATGCGAGTTTTCGAGCGCCATGATGCGGCGGTTCGAGGGCAGGAAAAAGCACAGTAGAACAGCAAGAATTGTGCCGCCTACCTGCACATAGATACCAGCATTTTCAACTGCTTGGCCGCCGACGTTGATCTGGAGATCAAGCCAAGGCCAATAGCCGATCGCAGAGAGGATCGTGGCGACGACCAAAGACAGCGCCAAGAGCATAAACGTGAAAAAAGCCAGACGGTGCAGCAAGTGCTGCGCGAGTTCAAAACCAGCACGAAAATGGTGCGACATGACATCCCCCCAAGGAAGTCAAAACATTACGATTACTTAGGCGAGTTTATGCCGGATGGCTTCCGGAACGCTATGAAAAAAGAAAAAAATGTGACGATAAAAAGGCAGGAAAGCCTTGGAAGTCAGGTGGTTGTTTCCCAATCCGAGACAATGGTAGACTTTTTTAGCTTTCGTTCAGAAAGCATGCCGATCACCAGCGAGGCAACGATGCAGGCGGTGAAAAGGTAAAGCCCCCAGGCGACTTCGATTTTGCCGATTCCGATGCCTTTGGAGAGGGTGATATAGAGCGCGATGAGGAAGATATCGGCCATCGCGAGCTTGCCCAGAATACCCAGCACCGGCAGCACCTTGGGGGAGAGCAGGTCGAAATGCAAAAGGCCAAGGCCGATGGTTTTCATATAGGGCGCGAAAAGGGCGAAGAAGGTCACCATCAGGGCGAGGAAAATGTCCGAGCTCCAGAGGCTTTGCAGGCCGGAAATAACGCTGATTTCATTGAGGGAAAACAGTGGCAAACCAAGTCCCGCGCGCATGAGCGGCGAGAACCAAGCAATCGGGAAAAGGATGATGAGGCTGAGATTGGCGATGCGCAGCATAGGTGGCCTTTCCGTGGTGCATTGGGCGAGAGGTAGGGGGGATTGCGGCGCGGTGCAATGGGCGGCGGCGTTAACCCGTTGTTAGGGGAGGTTAATTGGCCACATTGGCGGGGATCGGTGGGGGGTGATGTCCGGCTGACCTTCGGCTGACATGCGTATGACATCCGAAAACCGCATATGTTTACCCCGTATTAAGTAAATGCATCGTACGGTGGGGTAACGATTGGCGATCTTTCGGGTCGATATTTCCGGGCGGTGGTGCGGGGGTGTTTGAGGCTCGGATCAAGGTCGGAGGACGCCGGTTCAGCGTCTGACTGGCTGGGCGCGCTGTTGCTTAGCGTACCGCTTCGATCGGGCCGTCGGCGCGGCCGTGGATGAATTGATCGAGGTAGGGATCGCCGCTGTTGTCCATATCGGCAACGGGGCCGGTCCATTGGATGATACCATCGTGCAGCATCGCCACCTGATCGGCGATGGCACGGACCGAGGACATGTCGTGGGTGATGGTCATGGCGGTGGCCCCCATTTCGACGACGATCTCGCGGATGAGTTCGTTGATGACGCCAGACATGATCGGGTCGAGCCCGGTGGTGGGCTCGTCAAAGAAGATGATTTCAGGCTCGGCAGCGATCGCACGGGCGAGACCGACGCGTTTTTGCATGCCGCCCGAAAGCTCGGCCGGGAAGAGATCGGCGGTTTCGGGTTTGAGCCCGACGCGGCGGAGTTTTTCGATGGCGATCTCGCGGGCCTCTGCATGGGGGCGTTTGAGAGCGCCGCGCAGCAGGCGGAAGGAGACGTTTTGCCAGACGGGGAGCGAGTCAAACAGCGCGCCGCCCTGAAACAACATGCCAAAGCGGGCGAGGAAGGCGTCACGCTCGCCCGTGTTGATGCCAGTGTTGACGTCGGTGCCGTCAACCGTGATTTGGCCGCTGTCGGGTTTGATCAGGCCGAGGACGCATTTAAGCGCCACGGATTTGCCGGTGCCGGAGCCGCCGATGATGACCATGGATTCGCCGCGTGGGATGGTCAGGTTGACTCCCTGTAGCACACGTTTCGGGCCGAAGGATTTATGGATGTTCTTCAGCTCGATCATGGTGTGTTGCCCCCGTTGAACAGCGGCGGGATGCGCCTGCCGGCCCCACGGTTCGCACAATCTACGCCCAGCCGGGCAGGCGCATCCCGTCGGTCAGCGTTGGCCGGGCTATGGCGGACAGGTGATATCATGCGGCAAAGAACAGTTCGGTGAGGATGTAATTGGCGGCGAGGATCATCACCGAGGCGGCGACCACGGCGGATTTGGTGGCACGTCCGACCCCTTGGGCGCCACGGCCGGAGTTCATGCCGTAAAAACAGCCCATCGTGGCGACGATGAAGCCGAAGACCGCGCCTTTGATCATGCCGGAGGCGACGTCCCAGAGTTCGAGGAAGTCGGCGGTGTTCTTGAGGTAGGCGGCGGCGTTGAAATCGAGCCGCGTGATGCCGACGAGGTAGCCGCCCATGATGCCGATCGCATCGCCGACGCCGACCAGCACCGGCACGGCAAGGGTGGCGGCGAGGACGCGCGGCAGGGTGAGGTATTTCATCGGGTGGGTCGAGAGGGTGACGAGGGCGTCGATTTGTTCGGTCACCTTCATGGTGCCGATTTCGGCGGCGATCGAGCTGGCGACACGGGCGGCGACCATGAGGCCGCCAAGCACGGGGCCGAGTTCGCGGGCCATGCCGATGGCGACGATCGAGGGGACGACGGCTTCGGCGTTGAAGCGTGCACCGCCAGCGTAGATTTGCAAGGCCAGCGCGCCGCCGGTGAAGAGGGCGGTGAGGCCGACCACGGGCAGCGAGAGCCAGCCGATCTGAACCAGAGCGTGGGCAAATTCGCGGGCATAGAACGGCGGGCGGAAGAGATGTGTGATCGTGGAGATCGCAAACAGGCTTATCCGGCCAAGAAAGGCGAGGGCCGCGAGCGTGGTGGCGCCGGTGGCGGCCAGCGGCGCGGTGAGGGAGGTGGCGAGGCTCATGCTTTGGCCTTATCCGCCAGCATAGCGGCGGGTATAGCGCGGCCCGAGCGAGGTGAGGATTTCATAGCCGATGGTGCCCGCGTCATTGGCGAGGTCATCAACCTTTTGCGCATCGCTAAGGATGGAGAGCGTTTGCGGCGTGTCGGGCAGTTGGGTGATGTCGACACCGATCAGATCCATCGAGACGCGGCCAAGGATCGGGCAGGCGATATCGCCGGAATAGAGCGTGCCTGTGCCAGACAGCGCCCGCAGCAGCCCATCGGCGTAGCCGGCAGAGACGGTGGCAACGCGTCTGGGCGTGCTGGCCGTGAAGGTATTGCCGTAGCCAACGGTTTCGCCGGGGTCGACGTCACGCGTTTGGATCACCGGCAAATCGAGGCGCACGACCGGCGTGGCCAGATCGAACGGCAGCCCGCCATAGAGGCCGATGCCGGGGCGGGTGACGTCAAAGTGATACTCCTTGCCCAGAAGAATGCCGCCGGTGGCCGAGAGCGAGCGCGGGATGTCGAGCCCGTCCGTCATCTCGTGAAAGGTTTTG
Organism: Rhodobacteraceae bacterium D3-12; assembly: GCA_025916135.1. NCBI lineage: Bacteria > Pseudomonadati > Pseudomonadota > Alphaproteobacteria > Rhodobacterales > Roseobacteraceae > Phycobium > Phycobium rhodophyticola. Next base: position 1,729,345 of record CP104793.1, read on the forward strand.
AGCTGTTGGCGGTTCATCGGGTGTGACGGCTCATCAGCGCAGGCGAGGTGGGACATGATCAGCGTCGGTTGTTGGCTGATCGCGATGTCGCGCACGGCCTGCCATTCGGAGAATTCCATCCCGAGGCGGTTCATGCCGGTGTCGAGTTGAATGCCAAAGGACGCGCCGGGCAGGGCTTCGACATGGCGGAGCAATTGATCGAGGCTGTTGATCATCGGCGTGAGAGAGAGATCGCCGATCATATCGGTGTCGCCGGGCATATGCCCCGACATCACATTGATTTCGGGCCCCGGGCCGAGGGTTTCGCGCAGCGCGGCGCCTTCTTCGGCGATGGCGACAAAGAAGCGGCGCGCCCCTGCGCGGGCCAATGCGCGCGACACGCGGCGCGCGCCGAGCCCATAGCCGTTGGCCTTGACCACGGCACCGGTTTCCCCATCGCTCATCGCGGCGAGACTGCGCCAGTTGGTCACCAACGCGTCGAGATCAATTGTCAAAATACCACCAGCCATGGGGCTTTTTCGGCCCGGTGACGGGTGAGGTCAAGGGGGAATGCAGCGACATTTTCGGCGCAAAGAGAGTTGACCGAGAGGCCGCGCGCGTCAAGAATGGCGGTATTATTGAGCAAATAGACCATAGGTATTGATATGAAACGTTTTCTAGGAGCGCGCGCGGGCGCGGTATTTCTTGCACTGATGACGGCCACGCCGGTTTGGGCGGATGCAGCGGCGGAGGTGCAAAAGAAAATCGCGACCTGTTTGGAGCGCAATTGTCGGGATTTGTCGCTGTCGGGGATCAAGGATCTGACGGTGATTCCGCCGGAGATTGCACAGTTGACCGGGATGTCGGGGCTGAACCTTGCGCGGACCGGGATCACCGATTTGTCGCCGATCCGCAATTACCCGTGGCTGCAGCGTTTGACGCTGGACAACACCGGGGTGAGCGATCTGAGCCCGCTGATCGGGATGGCGGCGCTGCGCGAGCTGAATATATCGCGCACGGCGGTGAGCGATATTGCTCCGCTTACGACGCTGACCGGATTGCGGACCTTGCGGATGCAGAAGGTGCCGGTCACCGATCTGAGCCCGCTGGCCAATCTGGTGACGCTGCGCGGGTTGGATATTAGCGATAGCCCGAGCACGGATATCACGCCGTTGAGCGCGTTGCGCAGCCTTGATTACCTGACGATTAGCAAGACCCGGGCGACCGATCTTTTGCCGTTGGCGGGGATGACGGGGCTGAGCGAGCTTTATATGTCGGGCGCGGCGGCGACCGATCTGTCACCTTTGGCGTGGCTTAAAGGGTTGGATACGCTGGATATTTCCAACACGCGGGTCACCGATCTGAGCCCGCTTGCGGGGTTGACCGGGTTGCGGCGGCTCTATGCACCGGGGATTGCGGCGACGGATATCGGGCCGCTGGCCAATCTGCGGTCGTTGCGGAGCGTGAACCTGCGCGGGGCGCCGGTGTCGGATCTGTCGCCTTTGGGTGGGTTGATCGCGCTGGAACAGGTCGAGTTCAGCAATACGAAGATCACCGATATCACGCCGCTGGCGGGGAAGGTGATGCTGCAATCGCTGTCGATCAGCGGCACGGGGGTGAGCAATATTTCGATTCTGGCCGCGTCGCGGGGGCTGCGGATCTTGCGGATCAGGAACACTTCGGTCGCGGATGTCTCGGTGCTGGGAGGCATGAGCCGGCTTGAGGATGCGCAGCTGGGCGATACGCCGCTGGGCAGCATTGCGGCGCTGAGCGGGAAGGCGAATTTGCGCTACGTTGTGATCCCCAACACCGGGGTGGCGGATGTGTCGCCGCTGTTCGGGTTGGAGAAGCTGAAGGGGCTGACCATTGGCAAGAACAGCGCGATCCCGGCGGCGCAGCTTGAGCAGTTGGAAGCGCAGGGCGTGCGGATCCGGCAGTAGAGCCCGGCAGTAGATACGGCACGAATTTGTGTCTTGGAGGCGCTCTCTCTTTGCGGGGGCGCCTTTTGCGTGCGGCTAGCCGGGTTCCGCCATGGAGTGCCAGAAAATGCGCACATTGGTGGCAAGGCCGTCGGCGTTGAACGTGCCGATCAACGTGCCATCAAGGATCAGGCGTGGCAGCGGGTCGCCGGGATTGCGATCAGGCACGCCGGTGCCCGTGGATTTGGCCCAGATCGCAAACAGCTCTTCCGAGGCGACGCGGTATTCGGTGTGCCAATGCGCGATGCCACCTGAAGATGTTTCGGCAAGGACTTCATAAGACAGGGAAATATCCTGTTGAAGCTTGATGCGATCCCAATAGGTTTTGCGCAGGTCGAAGGTGTTTTGGCATTGGAACGGCGTGTTCCAATAGGCACCATCGGGGGTAAAGAGCGCGGCGAATCCTTCGCTGTCCTGCCCCTCCCAAGTGCGTTTGTAGGCGGCCATAAAGGTGTGGATCGACATTAGAAGTCTCCTCCTGAGCCTTGTTGCCAGCGTTTGGCGAGGTTGCCGAAACGGGTGAATTCCGCTTCAAAGCTAAGCTCGACAGTGCCGATGGGGCCGTGACGTTGCTTGCCTATGATGACTTCGGCTTTGCCATGCAGGCCGGACATGCGGTCTTGCCATTCGGCCATTTTATCAAGCTCGTGATCACCGGGCTTTTCACGCTCGACATAGTATTCTTCGCGGAAGACGAACATAACCACGTCGGCGTCTTGTTCGATCGAGCCGGATTCACGCAGGTCAGAGAGCTGCGGGCGTTTGTCTTCGCGGCTTTCGACCTGACGGGAAAGCTGGGACAGGGCGATGACGGGGATATCAAGTTCCTTGGCTATCGCCTTGAGTCCCATGGAGATTTCGCCGATCTCCTGCACCCGGTTTTCGGAGGTGCCGCGGACCAGTTGCAGGTAGTCGACGATCAGCAGGTCCAGTCCGTGGGTCCGCTTGAGACGTCGGGCGCGGGCCGCGAGTTGGGCGATGGGAATCGCGGCGGTGTCGTCAATGAATAGCGGGCAGGCTTCGAGCGCCTTAGCGGCGTCGACGAAGCGGCGGAATTCGCTTTCGTCCATGTCACCCTGACGGATCTTGTGGCTGGAGATTTCCGAGGCTTCGGCGAGGATCCGACCGGCGAGCTGTTCGGCGCTCATTTCGAGCGAGAAGAAGCCGACGACACCGCCATCCACCGCGCCTTCGCTGCCGTCATGGCGGGTGCCGCGCTTGTAGGCTTTGGCGACGTTGAAGGCGATGTTGGTGGCGAGCGAGGTTTTGCCCATGGAGGGACGACCGGCGAGGATGAGCAGGTCAGATTTGTGCAGCCCGCCGAGTTTGCCGTCGAGGTCCATCAGGTCAGTGGCGATCCCGGCGAGGCCGCCTTCGCGTTGATAGGCGGCATTGGCGACATTAACAGCGTCGGTTACAGCCTTGAGAAAGCTTTGAAATCCGCTTTCTGACTGGCCTTGCTCGGCAAGTTGATAAAGGGCTTGTTCGGCTTCGACGATCTGCTCTTTCGGCTCGGAGCCGATTTCGACTTTGGAGGCTTTGGTCGAGATGTCTTTGCCAAGCTGGATCAGATCACGGCGGATGGCGAGGTCATAGATCAGCTGGGCATAGTCGCGCACGGCAAAGGCCGAGATCGCCGCGCCCGCGAGGCGGGCGAGATAGGCGGGACCGCCGAGTTCCTTGAGGCCGTCGTCTTCTTCAAAAAACGCTTTGAGCGTCACCGGGGAGGCGAGGTTGTTTTTTGCAATCCGTGCAGCGGCGGTTTCAAAGATGCGGGCATGGACCGGGTCATAGAAATGCGCCGGGCCGATGATCGCGGCGACACGGTCATAGATGTCATTATTGGTGAGAATCGCGCCAAGAAGCTGTTGTTCAGCCTCGATGGAGTGCGGAATGGTGTCGGGGTTCGAGACCTCGGCTCCGGTCGGATTGAAGGTGGTGACTTCGTTCATGATTCTGCTTTTTTGCTATCCCGCCATTGTGATACGCGAGCGCCTGCATGTGGGGCAAATTGTATGTTTTTGTGGATTGTTTGTGAGTATCACAATTCCACTATATTTGGAAGAACAACGGCTGGCGTCCACCGGATTTGGTGGAAGCTTACGTAGAGGAAGTGTCGATTGTTCCGCGCACGGCGCGGCGCGAATTTACGCGCCTTCTGCGTGCTCTTCCTGCCATTTTCGGGGGTCGTTCAGGAAGGCTTCGACGCCTGCGAGCGTTTCGGCATCAAACGCGTTTTGGGCGCGGGCTTCGGCGAGGACGTCCCACCATGTGCAGAGGTGATGCAAGCTAACGCCGTGATCGCCCAGCGTTTTCTCGGTCTCGGGGAAGATGCCGTAATAGAAGATGACAGCGGTGTGGGCGCAGGTGGCACCGGTCTCGCGGATGGCGTCAACGAAGGAGAGTTTCGAGCCGCCATCGGTGGTGAGGTCTTCGACGAGCAGGACGCGCTGGCCCTCGCTCATCTGGCCTTCGATTCGGGCGCCGCGACCGTAGCCTTTGGGTTTCTTGCGCACATAGGTCATCGGCAGGCCGAGGCGTTCGGCCATGAGGGCGGCGAAGGGGATGCCGGCGGTTTCGCCGCCTGCGATGTTATCGAATGCCTCAAACCCGGCGTTGCGCATGACGGTGACGGCCATGAAATCCATCATGGTCGAGCGGATGCGCGGATAGGAGATGGGGGTGCGGCAGTCGATATAGGTCGGGCTGGGCAGGCCGGAGGCGAGGGTGAAGGGCTCGCGGGCGTTGAAGTGGACCGCTTTGATTTCAAGCAGCATCCGGGCGGTGAGGCGGGCGATTTCTTCTGCCGAGGGGTAGGAGGAGGGGATCATGGTGACGGGCCTTTGGCTGATGGCGGGAGCGAGGGGCCAGCCCCTCGCGCTCCCCGGGATATTTCGGGTCAGATGAAGTTACTGGATGGACCAGTAGACGGGAAAGCCGGGGTCGAAAACGGTGACAGTGTGCTCGCCCGCGGGGATTTTTTGCGGCCATTGAGTTGGGGTTGCGCCGCGGGCGAGGGTGATCGTGTCGGTGTTGACCGGCAGGCCGTAATAGGCGGGGCCGTTGAGGGAGGTGAAGCCTTCGAGCCTGTCGAGGGCGTTTGCGGTTTCGAAGGTCTGGGCCAGGATCGGCATGGCGTTGGGCGCAGTGAAGCAACCCGCCGAGCAGCATTCGCTTTCCTTGGCGTGGGTTGGGTGCGGCGCGCTGTCGGTGCCGAGAAAGAAGCGTTTGTCGCCGGAGGTGGCGGCCGCCAGCAGGGCCTTGCGATGGCTGCCGCGTTTGAGGATCGGCAGGCAGTAGTAATGCGGGCGCATGCCACCGACGAGCATGTCGTTGCGATCAAGGATCAGGTGCTGCACCGTGATGGTGGCGGCGAGGTCTTTGTCGTTGGCGCGGACGTAATCGACGCCTTGCGAGGTGGTGATATGTTCCATGACCACGCGCAGGCTGGGGGTTGCGCGGCGGATCGGATCAAGCACGCGGTCGATGAAGACGGCTTCGCGGTCGAAGATGTCGATCTCGGGGTCGGTGACTTCGCCGTGGACGCAGAGGGGGCAGCCGATCTCGGCCATTTTCTCAAGCACGGGGCGGACCTTGTCGAAATTGGCGACGCCGGAGGCGGAATTGGTGGTGGCGCCAGCCGGGTAGAGTTTGACCGCGGTGATCAGGCCAGAGGCATGGGCGGCGGCGAGGTCTTCGGGGTCTGTATCCTCGGTCAGGTAGAGGGTCATCAGCGGTTTGAAATCCGCGCCCTTGGGCAGGGCGGCGATGATCCGATCGCGGTAGGCGGCGGCATCGGCCGAGGTGACCACCGGCGGCACGAGATTGGGCATGATGATGGCGCGGCCAAAACCGCGGGCAGTTTCGGGCAGGACGGCAGCGAGCATTGCGCCATCGCGCAGGTGCAGGTGCCAATCGTCGGGGCGGCGGATTGTGATGCTGGTCATGGTTCCAGCGATTAGCGCAAAGGCGCGGTGCTTTCCAGTGCTGAGATGGGGCCCGGTGCCGCCCGTGTTAAAATTTTGCTGGCGTGTCGGGTTTGGGCGGGTTGGCGGCGGTATCGCCCGCATTGGCGGCACGCAGCAATTGATTGAGGCGGCGCGAGAAGCGCGGGGCATTGTCGAGCCGCGAGACCACGTTGCGGCAAAGCATGGTGGCGAGCGCGGGGCGGTCTTGTTTGTCGACCTCGGCCAGCACGCGGCGCAGGTAAGGTGGGTGGGTGCGACGCGCACGCATCAGGCGCGCGAAGCTTTCGGTGGTGAGCGCACCATCGCCAAAGAGCGCGAGCAGCGGCGCGAGCAGTTTCATCTGGATCAGGTCGGTCTGGATCGCGGCGCCCATGAAGCGCATGCGGAATTTTTCAACATTGGGGCGGGTGAACAGCGCGGTATGCATCGCGTCAAGTTCGACCGACGGGTCATAGAGGATGAAGACGTTTGTCGCCGCGTCGAGCATATCGGGAGCATAGCCGTAGCGATCATCAAACCGGGTGCGGCGCATATGGGTGAAGCGGTCATCCCATTCGGCGATGCGCGGATCAAGCGTGGCTTGGGGCTGGATGGCCAGCACCTCTGCGCCGGGGGCGGCGACGGAGAAGGCGGCGGCGGCGTAGCCACAGGGGCCAGCGCCATAAAACAGGATGCGGTCGAATTCGTCAAAGAAGCCGTCGTCGATCAGAGCGTCGAAATAGCCGAACACGTCGCGGTCCCGAAACCATGTGTCGCCTTGCGAGACGAGGGTGAGGGACGACCAGCCGCGGCTTCGGGTCATGGACCAGCCCAAGGGTTCGGCGCTTTCGGTAAGGGCGCGCATGCCTTGGATGGTTTCGAAGCTGACCAGCAGGGTGGATCCGGCATCGAGGAAAGCCGCAAAGTGGCGTTGACCGAGGGGCTGGAAATGGCCGTGGGCCTCTCCGGTGTCGGCCAAACGGGTCAGCCATTCGGCTTTGGCAAGGCCGGACAGGTCGATCTCGAGCTCATATGGCGTGTCTTGCATCGGTTTTGCCTCGCAGGGGACGCGCCGATTGAACGGGATTGGCCGGGCGCGTTTATTGGTTTGCGCATCGGATTAGGCGGCAAATCGGGCAAAAATTGGGAGAAGACTTGGGGATTTGAGGTGCTTAGTCGGGTTTTCCGAGGGCGGCGTGATGACGCAGGAACGCGGCGGCCTGTTTAGAGACCGGGCGCGTGGGCGGTGTTTGCAGCAAGCGGCCATAGAGGGCGCGGAAGGGTTCGTCCTGTAGCAGTTTGAGGAAGCGCGATTTGCGCCAATCCACGGCGGCGCGGTGCAGGCGGCTGAGTTCGGCATCGGCGTGGAGGGATGCGAGATGCGCGGCGCGGGGCGTGGCGAGGGCGTCGATCGAGCGGTCTTCGGCGATCATATAGTTGCGTTCGACCCAGTAATCGAGATCAAGCATATGGTCGCTGTGAACGGCGCGGCCACGGTCGGCTTTGATCACGAAATTCTCCATGCTGCCAAGGGGATAGTGGTTGAGTTGCGCCAATCCGTAGTTGGGGCGGCCATAGGGGGAAAAGATCCGCGCGGTGGCGAAATTGGCGGGCAGGGCGCGACCGTGGCCATCGAACCAGCGGGCATTCGGCAGGCGCGATTTATCGGGGCTGCGCGGGCGGTGGATGCCGAGCTTGCCGTAGGTGCCATCGTTGCGAAAGAGCGTTTTGAACATCGCGGCGCGCCACGGCCAGAACATGATCTCGGGCGCGGCGTGGGTGAAGGTGTCGAGCACCGGCGTGTCCTCGTACCGGGCGAGGCCCATGGAGCCGAACAGCCGCCATGTGAGGGTGATGGCGGTGGCATCGGGCAGGGCGGCGAGCAGGTCCGGGATGGTGTGGTCGCCGGTATGGATGTTGATGAATTCGTCGACATCAAGGGTGATGATCCAGTCAGCTGCGGCCACCTCTGGCGTGGTGTCGGCGTGTTTCATCGCCGTGAACTGGATCCCGCCCTTGTGATAGGGGCCGGGGTTGGGGATGTGGGTGATGAGGCCGAGCGCGGCCAGCCGGTCGAGCATCAGCTCGGTGCCATCGTCGCAATCATTGGAGTAGATCAGAAAGTCGCTGATCCCGGCCGCCCGGTGATGGGCGAGCCATTCAAGCAGGTAGGCGCCTTCGTTGCGGACGGTGAGGACGACGAGGATTTTCAAGGGCTTACCACTCGCGCCGGAAGACGACGACCTTGCGATAGGACCAGCGGGGGTAATAGGTGAGGCCGCAGTTGTGCATCGCTTCGAACACGGCGCGCACGCCTGCGGCCTTGATCCATTGCGGGTGCAATTCGATCACCGCAGCGCGCAGACCGTCGTATTTAAGGGCCGGGAGAAGTTCGGCCTCGGCGCCTTCGATGTCGCAGATCAGCACGTCTGGCTTGATCTCATTAAAGGTGGTGTTGATGCCGCGCACCTCGATCTGTTCGACCGATTGAATGCCATCGGGGTTGAGCGCATCGCCGTCCAGAGAGGAGGCGAGGAAGTTCCTACGGACGTAGAAATTGCGCGGCTTGGCCTTGCGCGGGCCAAGCAGGGCGTTGTGTACGGTGGCGTTGGTGATGCCGTTCAGCGCGTGGGCGCTGCGGATATAGTCGATCAGTTGGGGGTTGGCCTCAAACGCGTGAATTTCTTTGACCGGGCGTTTTGCGCCGATCAGGGTCGAGATATAGCCAAGCCCGGCGCCAAGTTCCAAAATTGTGTCACCTTCGCGCGCGATTTTCATCACGGCGTCGGCTTCATAGCCTTCATAGGTGTTCTCACGCAGGGAGCGGCGGATGCGCGGGCGGGTGATGCCCTGCACCTTTGGCATCTTGATGCCGCGCGAGATGATGTGCGGCGTGTTTTGGGCAACTTCAGGGGCAGAAGCGTCCATGGCTCAACTCTCCATATCAAGGGCAAGGGCATAGGCAACACGCTCGGTTTCGGTCAGCTTGATCTTGACCGCCTGTTCGTAGAGGTCGGCGAATTCGTCCATTCCGTGCAGTTCTTCGGCCTTGGCGCGGTGCCATTCAAGGCCTTGGTGGTGCAAATCGTGCAGGGGTTTATCCTGCATCAGGCGGTCATATTCGGCCCGCAGACGCGGCAGGTTGCGTTTGATCGTGACATCGCGGAAATCGGACCAATCCATGCGGATCCAATAGTTGATGCCGATTGAGCGGTCGACATGCAGGGCGCGGCCACGTTGACGTTTGATCAGAAAGGATTCAGCCGAGCGCAGGGCGTAGTGGTTGAGTTGTAATAGGTCGTAACCGATTGATTTCTTGGAACTTCGCCAGCCTTTTTCCGCCGCCTCGCGGGTCATATCCTGACCCGAGCCATTGACCCATTTGACCTGTGATTTGAAAGCATCATCAAGCTTGTTGGGGCGATGGCAGGAGATTTTCTCATAGGCACCGATATTGCGGAACATGGTTTTGAAGCCCCAAACGGTATGCGGCTTGGGACAGAATTTCGGGGCGCAGGTGTCGAATTGGTCGATCACGAACTCATCCGCCAGTTTGGTCACGTTGTTGTGGCCAAACAGCCGCCACGTCATGGCGACATTGGTGGCGTCTGGCACCGCTTGGAAAAAATCGTCGAGGGTGCCGTTCCCGCAGCGCACATTGATGAATTCGTCCACGTCAATATGGATGATCCACTCGGCGTTTTTGATCACGTCTTCCTTGAGCGCCTGATTGAGCGCGTATTGCTGGGGCGAGTTGCCTTTCCACTTGTCGTTGTTGCGGTGCTGAAGCACGCCCATTTCCTGTAACCGGTCCAGCAGTTCGGAGGTGCCGTCAGAGCAATCATTGGTGTAGATCAAGAAGTTATCGACGCCCATTGCGCGGTGATAGGCGACCCATTCGATGATGTAGGGGGCCTCGTTCTTCATGCAGCCGACGATGACATTGCCGGAATTGCCGGCGGGCAGCGGACGGGGGGTGATTTCGCTATAGGGGGCGGCGAGTTGGTCTTCGTCGACCATGCCGAGCTTGTTATGCGGGGCGAAAGAGCTGTTGCGGAGTTTGGCGAAATTCTGCTGTGCCAAGGGGGGCATGAGGGCGCGGGCGGTGTCGGTGAGGCCGTCGTTGTTTTTAGGTTTTTCTTCAATCGGTTGCGCGTCACTCTTCATGTTTTCAAGCGCGGCGAGTTTGTCATTTTTGGCCTGTCGGGTGGCCTTGTCGATGCGCCACATGAAGGCGAGCAAATATTGCGAGGCACGGTAGCCATTGCCGGGGTCGGCCTCGACCCATGGCGCGGTGGCTTTGGCGGGTTTGAAGTGGGCCGGTTTGAGCGCGGGGTGGCTTTTGGTCAGCGCTTTGAGCTGGGGGGCGAAGGATTGGGAAATTTCGGACAGGCTTGAAGCGTCGATGGGATCGCCGGAGATTTCGAGTTCGCCCAAGAATTTACGCCAGAGCGGGCGCGGCAGGATACGCTTGCGTTGACCCAAGACCCGCAGGAGCAATTCGTTGAGTTGCCGGGCGCGGGCGAGCCATGCGGCGGAAGGTTGCTCGGGCGGTGTTTCGGCTTCGGCGCGGCCAATGTTTTCTTTTATGTCAAAGGCTTCGCGGATTTCGTTAATGATGTCAGAGCCATAAAACCGCGCCGCATCATAGGGGCGTAGGGTGACGGAGCCGGCACCGAAGGCCGCCTCCCAATGGGTCACGAGGCGGGGGTAGTCGAGCCAGAACGGCGGCGTTTGGGTTTCAAGGAACTGGCCCGCTTGCGGGTCGATTTTATGGGCGTCGAGCAGGGCGTCGTCCCACCAATCGCTGCTTCCGGCGAGGTCGCGTTCAAGGTCGAGCGGCGCGGCGCGCCCTTCGAGGACCTGTGCGGCGTAGTGGCGGGCAAGGAGGCGGCCCGGCTCATCAATATGGGCGAGGATTTGAATGTCGTTCGACAGCGGCGCGAGAAGGGATTTCAGACGCTCGACCTCGGACGGGCGGGCAAGGGACACGCCGAGTTGCGAGGCGGACAAGATCATGAGATCGGGCGTATGCGCGTCGATTTCACGCTTGAGACCCTCGGCGACCTCTTTGAGCAGCTCGGCCTGAGACTGGGGCGTGATGTAGCCGCGATTGAAGCGCAGCGGGTCGATATGATCGGGGTCGGTCACGGCCATGAACAGGCGGGTGTGGTTCTTGGGTCCGGGCTTCGCGGGAAGAGGATGCCCTTGGAAATAAGGCCTTCGCGTTTGTCCGCGAGGACAGATTGCAGGCGGTCGGCTCCGACCTCGGCCATGCCGATATGAAGAATGATGCGCATCAGGCGACGGCGTCCTTGTTGGTGTTGAGCCGTCCCCACCAAGGCAAGTCGCGACCCAGAAAGGCGGCGATCTTTTGCGGGGCAGTTTGGTCGGCGATGTTATATTCGAGAAAGTCATCTGCGCCCGCGAAAACATGGGCGAGAAAGGCATGATGCGCCGCGATCCATTGGGCGCGTTCGAGGTTGGTATGGCCAAAGCCGCGCGGCAGGCCCGGCACGGTGAGTTTGGGCAGGCGTTCGATCCCCATGTCGGACCATTTCAGCATCGAGAGCGCCTGATCCTTGGGGTCGCGGGAGGAGGCAAGGAAGCGCACGCCGGGGTGGTGGGCGCGCAGGGCCGCAAGCACCCCCCAATCGGTTTGCGGCCAATAGGAGAGGTTGCCACGGGTCATGCCGATTTCGGAAAACCCGTCAAAGTCTGACAGGGTTTGCAGCGGGTCACCGGAGGCAAAGTAGCCTTGATACATCTGCCCGCCGACAAAGCGCCCGCGCAGCGCCTTGTTATCGGTATCGCGCCAGCGGATGCGGTAGTCGGCGACCTTGAAACCGGCCTCGCGCAGGGCGCGGGCCAGCGTGGTGGTGCCGGATTTCGGCAGGCCGAGGTTGATGACGATCTGGCGGCTCATGAGGCGAGTCCGAGGTCGATCAGCATCGCCTCTTCCTGGTGGGAGATGGTGGGGGCGGATTTGAGGTGCTTGTAGAGTTTGGCATAGGGGCGTTGCTCTAGCAGCTCATCGCGTTTGGCCTTGTGACGTGCAACAGCTTCGTCGTGCAGGGATTTGATTTCATTGTCAGATTTCAATTCGTCCAGAGCGGCAGTGAGGCCCGGCAAGTAGCGGTGGATCGACGTGTCGAGAAAGCCGTTGTCGTTGCGTTCACGCCAGTAGGTATCATCGAAGGCGCGGTTTTCGCGGTTCACATCACCGCGGTCATTCTTGACCAGATAGCTATCAAGCGAGCGCAGCGCGTAGTGGTTGAGCGTGGCAAATTCGCGCGCACCGTGGGCCGGAAACTTGCGAATACGGCGCGGATTGGCGGCGACGAGGAAGCGATGCGGCACCTCGCGGCCCGATCCATCGGTCCATGAGGGGCGTTTGCGCGGCGGCAGACCCTTGCGGAAAAACGGCCGGTGGGCGCCGAAATATTGCAGCGGGAAGTCGTGGCGGACCAGCGATTTCACCTCAATCGCGGTTTCGCCGCACCAGAGGTCGGGGTTGTGCGAGCGGGTGAATTGGCCGATCACCGGGCGGTCGTCAAACGCTTTCACCCCGTCATTGGCAAAGAATTGAAACGTGAGCGAGATCGCGTGAGGGTTGTCACATGCCTCGATCAGGGCGGGGATGGTGTGATCGCCCACATGGATGTTGAGAAACTCATCAACATCGGCGACCCAGACCCAATCGGCCTCGGTCACGATCTCTTGCTTGGCGGCGTCTTTGAGCGCCTCCATCTGGTAATTGCGCCCTTCGGCGGGGTTGGGCAGGTGGTGCACCAGCCCGCGCGCGGCCAAGGCATCAAGCAAGTGGTCGGTGCCGTCGGTGCAATCGTTGGAATAGATCAGGTAATCGGTCACGCCAATCAGGCGATTGAAGGCGATCCATTCCAACAGGAACGGCCCCTCGTTTTTGACACATGTGACTGCCGTGATCTTCATCACGGACGCCCCGCCGGAAACCCGGAATTCGTTTGCATTGTTCTGCCTGCCTGACGCGTTGGTCATGATTTGATGGGGTTTATCCCATGCTTTTATTGAGAAAGACCTTCGCATTTGCGCCCCTTGGCGTCAATCTTTGGCAAAAGCGGTGAATGACGCAATGGGGTGGTGTTGCTTGACGGCAGCGCAAGCACATGCAGGACTGTGCAAAAGAGGAGGGGCAGGCATGAGCGATATGACAACGATCGACGATGTTCAGGCGATGTTAACCAGCCAAGACTATGTCTGTGGGCGGGCTTTGGCGACGGTGGTGTTCTTATCGCTCAAGCTGGGGCGGCCATTGTTTTTGGAGGGCGAGGCCGGGGTCGGCAAGACCGAGATTGCCAAGGCGATTGCCGCAGGATTGGGGCGGCGGTTGATCCGGTTGCAATGCTATGAAGGGCTCGACGCGGGATCGGCTGTTTACGAGTGGAATTTCGCGGAGCAGATGATTGCCATTCGCACAGCCGAAGCCACGGGAGGCGCGGATCGTGAGGCGTTGAAAACCGAGCTGTTCACTGAGGATTATCTGATCGAGCGCCCGTTGTTGCAGGCGATGCGCGCACAGGAGGGCGGCGCGCCGGTCCTGCTGATTGATGAGTTGGATCGCACGGATGAGCCGTTTGAGGCGTTCTTGCTCGAGGCGCTGAGCGATTTTCAGGTGACGATCCCTGAGTTGGGCACGGTAAAGGCGCCGGAACCGCCGATTGTGATCCTGACCAGCAACCGCACGCGGGAGGTGCATGATGCGCTCAAGCGCAGGTGTTTGTATCATTGGGTCGATTACCCGGATTTCGAGCGTGAGGTCGAGATATTGCAGGCGCGCGCGCCCGAGGCCGCCGAGGCGTTGAGCCGTCAGGTGGTGGGGTTTGTGCAGGCGCTGCGCACGGAAGATTTGTTCAAGAAACCCGGCGTGGCCGAGACCATTGATTGGGCCAAGTGCCTGTTGGCATTGGATGTTCTGGACCTTAGTCCCGAAGTGATTGCCGATACGGTGGGCGCGATTTTGAAGTATCAGGACGACATTCAAAAGCTGCAAGGCTCAGAAGCCAAGCGCATTCTGGACGAGGTGAAAGCCACGTTGGAGCCAGCATAACGGGGCTGCGGGCAAGAGGGGCAAGGCGGATGTTCGAAGTTGAGTTGGACCCGGTGTTTGGCGTGGCCGATCCGTTGTTGGCGCGCGCAATTTTAGAGAGCGATCAGGGCGGGCGCGGTTTGTTTGCCGATTTGCTGTTTGCGGTGGGCGAAGACAGGGCCGAAGAACAAGAGGCGGCGTTTGAAACGGGAGAGTTTCAAGTTGGCAGGGGCGGGCCGGAAAGCTTGGCGGTGGGGTGATCGCGCCCGGGGCGTTCAATGGTTGAAGCGATCCCGCTTGAGCTGCCTGAGCGGCCAAAGCTTGCCCAGAATATCATCCATTTCGCACGGGCGTTGCGCAAGGCGGGCCTGCCGATTGGGCCGGGGCGGGTGATTGATGCGATCCGCGCGGTTGAGGTGGCGGGGTTCAGCGAGAAGCGTGACTTTTTCTGGGTGCTGCATGCTTGTTTTGTGAACCGGCCAGAGCATCGGCGCGTGTTTGCACAGGTGTTCCGGCTCTATTGGCGCGACCCGCGCTATATGGAGCATATGATGGCGATGATGCTGCCGGCGCTGCGGGGGGCGCAGGAGGCGCGCAAGCCCGAGGCCGGTGAGAAACGCGCAGCCGAGGCGTTGCTTGACGGGGTTGAGCGGGATTTGCCGGACATAGAGGACGAAGGTGAGGACGAGAGCGAGATTGAGATCGACGCCTCGCGCACCATGTCGGGCGAGGAGCGGTTGCGGTCCTTGGATTTTGAGCAGATGAGCACGGCGGAAGTGGCCGAAGCCAAGCGCATGCTGGCGCGGTTGAAGCTGCCGGTGCGCCCGATTGCGTCACGGCGCAGCGAGGCGGCCATGCTGGGGCGGGCGATGGATTGGCGGCGCACCATGCGGCGGGCGATGCGGCGCGGCGGAGAGCTGGACCGTCTTGAGATGAAAGCGCCCAAGGAGCGGTGGCCCAATCTGGTGGTGCTGTGCGATATCAGCGGCTCGATGAGCCAGTATTCGCGGATGGTGCTGCATTTTCTGCATGCGGTGGCAAACCAGAAGGGGGCGGGATGGGCCAAGGTGCATGCCTTCACCTTTGGCACGCGGCTGACCAATATCACCCGGCATCTGGCGACGCGCGATGTGGATCAGGCGTTGGCCGCAGCCGGAGCCGAGGCGCAGGATTGGGAAGGTGGCACGCGGATCGCAGAGAGCCTGCATGCGTTTAACCGGGATTGGTCGCGTCGGGTGATGGGGCAGGGCGCGGTGGTTTTGCTGATCAGTGATGGGCTGGATCGGGACGCAGAGGGCGCGTTGGGCCGCGAGATGGAGCGGTTGCATCTGTCGGCGCGGCGGCTGATCTGGCTCAATCCGTTGCTGCGATGGGACGGGTTTGCGCCCAAGGCGCGTGGCATTCGCGAGATGTTGCCGCATGTCGATGCGTTTCGCGCCGGGCATTCCATTG
The DNA here is from genome assembly GCA_025916135.1 of Rhodobacteraceae bacterium D3-12. Taxonomy (NCBI): domain Bacteria; kingdom Pseudomonadati; phylum Pseudomonadota; class Alphaproteobacteria; order Rhodobacterales; family Roseobacteraceae; genus Phycobium; species Phycobium rhodophyticola. Next base: position 1,744,770 of record CP104793.1, read on the forward strand.
CCACGCTGGAAGAGCTGGCAGCGGCGATTTCGCGGCGCGATGACCTGGGCGAAAAGGCGCGTTTAATGGAGATGATGCGCAAGGAATAGCGTCATGATAGCGTCATGCGGACTGGCGTCCGAATGGGCGTTGTCGGTGAGGCCGGGGCGTTTTCCGTGACGGAAAACAGACCGAAATCCGTGACGGATTTCGGTTAGCCGGGGGCTGGCATTGCGCATCCGGCAGACGGGTGAGCAGGAAGCTCTTGTCGTCAGGCTCACGCGAGAGCACGGTATCACCGGCGTCACAATCGTGAAAATAGATGTCGGACCCGCCGGTGATCAACAGCTTTGTCCCGCTTTTGTCTACCAGATTGAACCGACCTCCATCGCATTCCAGACCGCAGGACATGCCTTTGCCATCGGGCCAGCAAAAGCCGGTCGCGCCGTAGGCCTCGCTGTTGCCGCGCAGGGTGACGGAGAGATTCACGACGATTTCAGGCGCCTTTGGATAGATCAACGGCTGGCCATCTTTGCCAAACGGGCCGGAGACGCGCGGGAAATGATCAATCCGGATCGCGGTGACCTGTTGTTTGGGGTGTTTGGCGAGGTGATCGGCGCTGTAGCTTCGCGCATAGCAGCTGTTGCTGGCGCCGAAGTGGCGGGTCAGCGGGCTATCGGCGAGTGCGGGGGCCGCGAGGAAAGCCGAAATTGCGAGAGCGGCGGGAAGAAATTTGATCTGGATCATTTTAAAGCATTCCACTTTCAATATATATGGTTTTCAGAATGTGAATCATGAACAGGAGGTCAGTTATGACACTCGACTGGAAACTGGGCGGCATCCTTTTAGGTTTTGTTTTCTTCCTTGCGGTGCTGTTGGTCAAGCCCATCGGGGTATCGACGCAGTTTGTTATCCTTGATGGGATCATCGGTGACGCGGTGAATTCCGAGCTTGTGACGCAAACCGATACGGGCTTTACCTCGACCAACGCATATCTTGCGAAATCGGACGGAAAATATGCCAAATCCGTTGCTAACCCGCTGAACTATAGCTTTGTTTTTGTCATCGCCATGATGATCGGGGCTTTTGCATCGGCCATGGCGCGGGGCGGGATCGGCGCGGATGAGCGGCGATTGCCCGCGATTTGGTATGCAAATTACGGTGACACGCCGATGAAGCGCTATGCCGTCGCCTTTGTGGGCGGGTTTATCGTGCTTTATGGCGCGCGGCTCGCCGGGGGGTGCACCTCGGGGCATATGATGAGCGGGATGATGCAGACATCTTTGTCGGGCTATATCTTTGCTCTTGGAGCTTTTGCTGCGGCGGTGCCCGTGGCGATGATGATGTATCGCAAGGAGGGTTAAGCCATGACATCTATTATTCTCGCATTGGTGATTGGCGCCGCTTTTGGCGCGACGCTTGACCGGATTGGGGCGACGAACCCGAATTGGATCGGCAGGATGTTGAACCTGACTAATCTGCATTTGATGAAGACGATTTTGCTGGCGATTGGTGTCGGGTCGATCCTGATGTTTGGCGGGCAGATGCTGGGCCTTGTTGAGGTTGGGCATATGAGCGTGAAGGCGGCTTATGTCGGTGTGTTCATCGGCGGATTGCTGCTTGGCGCGGGTTGGGCGATGGCGGGCTATTGTCCCGGCACCAGCGTTTGCGCCGTCGCGGCGGGGCGCAAGGATGCGCTGTTTTTCATCGCCGGCGGCTTGCTGGGGGCGGCGGCCTATATGGTCACCTATCCGATGTGGAAAGCCAGCGGCATGCTGGACAATATCGCCGGGGGCAAGGTGACGCTTGGCACGGTTCCGGGTTCGAAGTTCGACGGCATCTGGGCGGTTCAGGGCGACGTATTGGGCCTTGTTCTGGGGGCGGCGTTTGTTGTGATCGCCTTTGTTTTGCCGGAGCGGTTGGCCGGATCGGGCGAGGTGATTGCCCCGGCAGAGTGAACTGGCAGAATGACCCTGCAGAATGAGTAGGGTCAGCTTGTTAGGCTGACTGGTCACAGATCAAAGACCGCAGTGACGACCGCTCTATGGATATGGGGCGGTCGTTTGCGTTTACGCCCAAAGGCGCGCCGGAGTGGGTTGGCCAATGCGGACGCGGGCTTAGGTGATTGATCTTGCCGCGCGGGAGCGTCATGCTGCGCCGGATCGACATTCGCGCGAAGGGTGAGAGATGGACCGGTTCGACAACATTCCCGAAGTGGCGCTTGAGTGGGTGCAGGCCGGGCGCAAGGTTGCCTTGGCGACTGTGGTGCAGACCTGGGGCAGTGCGCCGCGCCGTGTCGGCAGCCAGTTGGTGATTGCTGATGATGGCGCGATGGCGGGCTCGGTTTCGGGCGGGTGCGTCGAGGGCGCGGTGGTTGTCGAAGCGCTTGAGGCGATCGAAGACAGCGCCCCGCGCGTGTTGGAATACGGCGTGAGCGATGGCGATGCTTTTGCGGTCGGGTTGGCCTGTGGCGGGACGATCAGGGTGATGGTCGAGCCGGTGGGCGCAGTGATCCCTGTGGCGCTGTTAGAGGAGCTGGTTGCGGCGCGCGCCGCACGCGAGAAGGTGGCGGTTTTGTCGCCACAAGGCAGCGGCACGCGGCAGATCCTGCGCGACGGGTTTGCCGAGCGGTTTCGCATGGATCGCTCAGGGTTTGAGGAGGACGGTGGGTTTGTCACTATCCACAATCCGCCGTTGCGGATGATCATTGTCGGCGCGGTGCATATCGCACAGGCGCTGGTGCCGATGGCGCGGCTGGCCGGGTTTGACCCGTTGTTGATTGATCCGCGCCCAGCGTTTGCCGCGCAAGAGCGGTTTCCCGGTGAGACCATTGTCGAGGATTGGCCCGATGAGGGGGTGCGCGCCTATGGGTTGGACATGCGCACGGCCCTTGTTTTGCTGACACATGACCCCAAGCTGGACGATCCGGCGCTTGAGGCGGCACTGCGTTCAGAGGTGTTTTATATTGGCGCGCTCGGGTCGACCCGGACCCATGGCAAACGGGTGGAGCGGCTGCGGGCTGCGGGGTTTGGCGACACGGAGATTGCGCGAATTCACGGGCCTGTCGGGCTTGATATTGGCGCGGCCAGCCCGGCAGAGATTGCCGTTTCGATCCTGTCGCAGGTGGTCGCGGTTTTGAGGGCGGCGTGAAGTTCGCCGCGATCCCCGTGGCCGAGGCCGAGGGCGCCATTCTGGCCCATTCGGTGCGGGCCGGTGCAGAACGGCTGCGCAAGGGGCTTGTGCTTGAGCGGGGGCATCTGGAGAAACTGCAAGCGGCGGGGATCGAGAGCGTGGTGGCTGCGCGGCTTGATGCGGATGACGTGCATGAGGACGAGGCGGCGCTGACTGTGGCGCGGGCGTTGATCGGCGGTTCGGCGGGGAACTTGCGATTGACGCGGCCGGGCACGGGGCGGGTCAATGTCATGGCCGAGGGGTCGGGCGTGGCGGTGCTGGATGCTGTGCGCTTGGGCGAGGTGAACCGGGTGAACCCGATGATCACGGTCGCCACGGTGCCGCCGTTTCAGCAGATGGAAGCGGGCGGCATGGTCGCGACGATCAAGATCATCTCATACGGCGTGCCGGGGCGGGATATTGGCAAGGCCGTCGGGCGTGGCCGCGGGGCGATTGCGATGAACACGCCGGTGATGGAGCGTGCGAGTTTGATCATCACCGAAATCCCCGGCGGGGCGGGCGAGAAGGGGCGCGATGCGATCGAGGCGCGGCTGAACGCTTTGGGTGTTGATCTGTCGCAGGTGTGTGTTGTGCCGCATGAGATTGGCGCGCTGTCCGATGCCTTGGCGCAGGCGCGGGGCGAGGTTGTGTTGATCCTGACCGGATCGGCGACGTCGGACATGTATGATGTCGGGCCGGAGGCGCTTAGGCATGCGGGGGGCAAGGTCAAACGGTTCGGGATGCCGGTGGACCCCGGCAATCTTTTGTTCCTTGGGCGATTGGGTAAGCGGCCAGTGATTGGCCTGCCGGGGTGCGCGCGCTCGCCCGCTTTGAATGGGGCGGATTGGGTTCTGAGCCGGGTGGTTTGTGGGCTGAAGGTGAGCAATGCGGATATTGCCGGGATGGGCGTTGGTGGCTTGCTCAAGGAAATTCCGACGCGCCCGATGCCAAGGAAAGGGCGGCGGAGGTAGCGGGCGGGCGTGTCGCGCGGGGCCGCGTGGGCGGGCCGTTGTTCAGTGTGTCGCGCAGATTGTCGCTCAGATCACGACATCGACGCTGGCTTCCTCTCCACTTGCGGTTCGGGTGAAGACCATCGAGACCGCTTGTGCTTCGCTCTCTGACAGGCGGTTGAAAATCCTGTCGCGACGGTTGACGGGGTGGCCGTCGATATAGAATTGGGTCGTCAGCACTTCCTCGTCGTTCTCGAAGAGTTTGACGTGGATATGCGGCGTGCGCCCCGGGTAGGTCACCGGTTTGATGGTGCGGAAGGAATAGCCGCCATCCGGGCCGGTGATGTCATGGCCGAAGCCCTGAAACGCCGGGTCGAACTTCATCGCCTGACGGTCGCCGGGGTGGAGGTATTTGCCGTTCATGTCGCATTGCCAGATCTCGATCCGGCGATCCGCGAGTGGTGCGCCGTTGGCGTCGAGCACGCGGCCTTTGAGGCGGAACACCTCGCCGCCGGCCTCGCGCACGGTGCCGAGGATCTTGACCAGATCATTGTCGATATCGGCCCTGCGCATGGAGGGGGTGGGGTAGAAGGGCCCTTCGGTCGCCGGGGCGGTCAGGGCGGCAGAAAGCGCGGGCTGTGCCAGAGCCGAGAGGCCGAGGGTGCCGAGCGTTCCACCGACAAAGCGACGGCGCGAAGGTTTGGAAGTGTCCATGGTGTCCTATCCGGTTTGCTGCTTGTGGTGGTTATACGCAGGCTAAAGCGTCCCCACGGTTCCGCAAGGTGATCGGCGCCGTGCCTGATCCCACGGGGGATCAAGTTTTCTTGAGCCGTGCCGGGTTTTGGCCGCCCTAGACAGGTTTGCGCGCGACGAAGTCGATATAGGCGGCGAGGCCTTGGCCGGATTGCGCCTCGCGGGTGTATTCGGCGACCTCGCGCACCTCCCAGCCTTGAAACTGTTCGCGCAGGAGGGCTTCGGTATACATGTTCTCGACAAAGGGCGGGCCGCCGGTGCCAAGCGCGATCTGCTCGGGGGTATAGCCGTGCAGCATCAGGAGGCCGCCCGGTTTGGTCGCGTCTTGCATCTTGGCAAAAAGCGCGCGCCGCTCGGTCGGGCCGGTGAATTGGATAAAGATGCCGGTGACAATGTCATAGGTTCCGGTGAAGGCGTCTTTGAGGACATCACAGGTTTGAAAATCGACGCTGACGCCTTGCTCATTAGCGAGGGCGCGGGCCTTGGTAATCGCCGAGGGCGCGAATTCGAGCGCGGTGACCGTCATGCCGCATTGCGCCATGAAGACCGAGTTGCGTCCTTCGCCATCGGCAACGGAGAGGCCGGTGGTGCCGGGTTTGAAGTGATCGGCGTGTTCGGTCATGAAACGCGCGGGCGCTTTGCCGAAAACGTAGGCCGGGGTTGCGAAGCGGTCCTCCCACATGGGCGTGTCCTTTTTGTTGGGCGTGATCGGTGATTGCTCTCGGCCGGACCATAGGGGCGCGGCGCGGATTGTCCAATGGGTGAGGGGCCGCGGATATGGGAGCGGGTGGCTGAGATTCGCGTCAGGCCGGATTTGGCGGCGCTGCTGGGAGCGGTCTGTTTATCTGGTCTTTTTGGGCGCGCGCAAAAGAAAACGCCCCGGCGGGACATCCGCGGGGCGTTTATTGATCCGGTCATACGCTTCGGCCCTTTTGGAGCCGTTACCCATGTTCGCACCGTTTCAGGTGCTTATTTTGCAGCGTTATTTTTGCGGCAGCGGGGCAATCATCATAATCATCTGACGCCCTTCCATTTTCGGCATGTTCTCGATCTTGCCGAGGTCGACCACATCGTCTGCGACCCGCTCAAGCAGCTCGCGGCCGAGGTTCTGGTGCGCCATTTCACGGCCACGGAAGCGCAGAGTAACTTTGACTTTGTCGCCATTGCTGAGGAATTTCAACACGTTGCGCATTTTGACGTCATAGTCATGCGTGTCCGTATTGGGCCGGAATTTGACCTCTTTGACCTCGATGATCTTTTGTTTCTTGCGGGCTTCGGATTCGCGCTTTTGCTGTTCATATTTGAACTTGCCGAAATCCATGATCTTGCAGACCGGCGGCGTGGCGTTGGGCGAAATTTCGACAAGGTCGAGACCGGCCTCTTCGGCCAGTTGCATCGCGCGTTCTGGCGTAACGACGCCATGATTTTCGCCTTCGGCGCCAATCAGGCGGAGTTCGGGGGTGCGGATTTTCTCGTTGACGCGGGGGCCGGTGTCACGTTGCGGCGGCGCGTTATGGGGTCTGCGGGCTATGGTTTTGATCCTTCGGTTGTTTTCGTATAGCACTCGAGCCTGCAAGGTATCTGCGCGAGGGCCGCACTTCAAGCTGCAATATTCGGCCGAAATGAGCCGAAAAGCCAGTGTTTCCCCCTTGCACCTATTGGCAAGCTCTTGCATTTGCCATGTGTATCAATGGACTCGCCCTTGGCGGGTCGAAAACGTAAGGGGACCAAGTTTATGAAAAACCTGATTTGGGTTGTTTTGGCTGCTGTTGTGATCGGTGGCGGGTATTACGTCTATTCCGAGAACCAGCGCGAAGCCGAGGCTGTGAAAGCCGCAGCGGATGCGAAAATTGCCGAAGAAGCCGCAGCCAAGAAGAAGGCTGAGGAAGAGGCCGCTGCGAAAGCCGCTGAGGAAGCCAAGAAGGCCGAGGAAGCTGCTGCTGCTGCGAAGGCCGCTGAAGAGGCTGCTGCTGCTGAGGAAGCGAAGAAAGCCGAAGAAGCTGCTGCTGCCGCGAAGGCCGCTGAAGAAGCTGCTGCTGCTGAGGAAGCGAAGAAAGCTGAAGAAGCTGCCGCCGCCGCGAAAGCGGCTGAAGAGGCTGCTGCTGCAGCCAAGGCTGCCGAAGAGGCTGCTGCTGGTGATGACGCCAAGAAGGCGGCTGAGGAAGCTGCTGCTGCGGCGAAGGCTGCTGCGGATGAAGCGGCTGCAAAAGCGGCTGAGGAAGCTGCTGCCGCTGCCAAAGCTGCGGAAGAAGCTGCTGCCAAGGCTGCGGAAGAAGCCGCTGCGAAGGCTGCTGAGGAAGCTGCTGCAAAAGCGGCCGAGGAAGCCAAGAAGGCGGCTGATGCGGCTGCTGCGAGCGCGGGTGACGCAACCGGTGGCATGGCCGATCTGCTGAGCGTTGACGGCTTCAGCATGGATAAAGTGGTCGAGATGATCGACGGGTCCGACAAAATCGGTACGGTTCAAAAGACCCTGCTGAAAACCGGTCTTGAGAAAGCCAAAGACAATCCCGAGCTGCTCCAAGCGGCTCTGGCCAAGGTCAAGGAAGCGCTTGGCATGTAAGCCGGGCCTTTGGGCACCAAAAGAAAGGCTCCCCGCCGGTGTGGTGGGGAGCCTTTTTTGTTTTGGTTGATCTGGCAAGCGATTAGTCGAGGAAAGCCTTTTCGACGACGTATGTCTTGGGGTCGGAGTTGGCGCCTTCTTCAAGCCCGTAGTCTTCGAGCATGTCCTTGAGTTCGAGATTGAAGGCGAGGTTGCCGCAGATCATGGCGCGGTCGTTGTCCGGGTTGATCGGATCGACGCCGAGGTCAGCAAAGGCTTCGCCAGAGCGCATCAGGTCGGTGATGCGGCCCATCTTGGCGCTCTCTTCGCGAGTGGTTGTGGGGTAGTATTTGATCTTCTTCCAGAAGCCTTCGCCGATAACTTCGTTGAGAAGTTCGTCGGTCTTGAGCCCTTCAATCAGCTCGCGACCATAGGTCAGCTCACCCGCTTCGCGGCAGGTGTGGGTGATGATCACCTCGTCGTAGTCTTCATAGGTTTGCGGTTCGCGTAGGAGCGATGCGAAAGGCGCAAAACCGGTGCCGGTGGCAAAGAACCACAGCCGTTTGCCGTGCAGGAGCGCGTCATGCACGAGGGTTCCGACCGGTTTGGGGCGCAGGATGATCTCGTCCCCCGGTTTGATGTGTTGGAGCTTGGACGTGAGCGGGCCGTCCTGGACCTTGATTGAGTAGAACTCAAGCTCTTCGTCCCAAGAGGGAGAGGCGATGGAATAGGCGCGCAGCAACGGCTTGACCTTGCCGGTTTTAGGGTCGGGGTCATTCATCAGCCCGATCATCACGAATTCACCCGAACGGAACCGCAGGGACGCAGGGCGCGTGCAGCGGAAGGAAAACAGCCGGTCGGTATAGTGTTTCACCTCTGTCACGGTCTGGGCATCGGGCAGGGTGGGAGTTTTGGGCGCGGTGGCGGATTTTGTGTCTGTCACGATGTTTTGCTCTGCTTAATTGTTAGTAGGCTAACGAATTTACATGACCCGTATAGCACAGTCTGGGGCTTTTTGAAGGTGTATTTTGTGTGCGTCTTTGATCTGGCGCAAGTGCGGCGTGCCTGTTGTGAGCAGGCACGCCGAAAAATCAGGAATTAACGATGGGGTCAGGCGAATATTCAGGCAGCCGGAGCGCGCAAGCGGGCCTGATGGTCGTTGTCGGACCAGTCGGCGCGAAAGAGCCAGTCTTCTTCAGGCTGACGCGCGGCGATGGCAGCAGGGACTTCGACCTGATCAAAACCCGAGCGGCGGGCCATGGCGTATTGATCGGCGATCAGCGGCCCATAGGCGCGCAGGCGGCCCGTATAGCCCATCAGGCGCAATTGCCGCGCCGTGGTAAAGCCGCGCCCATCGGCAAAGGAGCCAAAGGAGATCCGGATCAGCCCGATACTGTCGATCCGCCCGGTCAGTTCGGTCAGGTCGAAGTCGGGTGCGATGTCGAGGCCGGCGCCGTTTTCACCGGCGATTTCGCGCGGATTGTCGGTGAAGCCATGGGCCCATGTTTCAGCAATAAAGCCGGTGTCGTCGATCAGTTGCGTGCTCATGAAGCGATCCTTTCCATGCGGCCATTGACGAAGTGAATGCCGCATTCCTGTTTATCTGTGCCGCGCCAGCGCCCCGCGCGAGGGTCTTCGCCATCCTTGACCGGCGTGGTGCAGGGGGTGCAGCCAAGCGAGGGGTAGCCGCGCGCCACAAGCGGGTGGCGCGGTAGGGCGTTGGTGTCGAAATAGCTGTTGATTTGCGCCGGCGACCAGTTGACCAGCGGGTTGAGTTTGAGTTTGGCAGTGGTGGTGTCGATTTCAAACAGGTCAAGTGCGGTGCGCGTGCCCGATTGGAACCGTTTGCGCCCGGTGATCCAGCCATCAAAACCGGTCAGTGCCGCGTCGAGGGGGGCCGTTTTGCGCAGGGCGCAGCAAGCGTCGGTGTCGCGTTTATGGAGCGTATTGTCCGGGTCGGCGGTTGAGGTGTCGGCGGTGAGGATACGCACATCGCTCAGCCCGAGGTGGCTGGCCAGTTCACGTTGATACGCAAGCGTCTCGGGAAAGAGCAGTTGGGTGTCGAGGAACAGCACCGGCGTGGCGGGCGCCACGCGCGCGACCATATGCAAGAGCGCTGCCGCCTCGGCCCCGAAGGAAGAGACCATAGCGATGCGTCCCAAAGCCCCGGAGAGCGCATAGTCGAGCAGCTCTTCCGCGGTTTTGTCGGAGAAATGCGCGTTCATCACATCCGCGGTGCGCGGGTGGAGAACGGCGGACCCTCCGGGGGGAGTATTTTGAGCAAGATGAAGCATCTGTGGCCCTTTATGAGGTATTTAGGCGGCTTGGTCGGTTTCGGGGTAGAGCGCGGCTTTGAATGGGTCGGCTCCGAGGCGTTGATAGGCGGCGAGGAAGGTTTCCTCTTCCGTGTCGCGCAGGTCGAGATAGGCGGTGATGAGCCGTTCGAGCGCGGGCACGATTTCTTCTGCGGAGAAGCCGCGACCTGTGCGTTCGCCCAAGGCCAGCGCATCGCCATCGGTACCGCCAAGCGTGAGCTGGAAGGTTTCGACGCCGCCACGATCGAGGCCGAGGATGCCGATATTGCCGAGGTGATGGTGGCCGCAGGCATTGATGCAGCCGGAGATTTTGATTTTCATCCGCCCGATCGCCTCGTCAAAGCCGGTGTCGCGCAGCATGGTCGAGATGTCCTGTGCCAGCGGGATGGAGCGAGCGGTGGCAAGGGCGCAATAGTCGAGCCCCGGGCAGGCGACGATGTCAGAGGCGCGACCGATATTGGCGGTGGCAAGGCCGGCTTTGAGCAGGCCCGCATAAAGCGCGGGCAGGTCGGCGCGGGCGACATGGGGCAGGATAACATTCTGTTCGGGCGAGATGCGCAGTTCGGCGTGCGAGAACTCTTCCGCCAGATCGGCCAGCGCGTTCATTTCGGCGCTGGTGGCGTCGCCGGGGATGCCGCCGTGGGGTTTGAGCGAGACCGTCACGATGGCGTAGCCGTCGCGTTTATGCGCGGCGATGTTGGTGTCGGTGAAGGAGCGGAAGCCTGCGTCATCGGAGCGGGCCGCGTGATAGGCGGCGTCATCGCGCGCCGGAGGCTCGGGCAGGGCGAAGCGGTTTTCCAGCTCGGCGAGGAGCTTTTGGTCGGCGCCTGCGAAGGTTGGCAGGCGGCGGGCGAATTCTTCTTCCACCAGCTCGCGGATCTTTTCGAGGCCGTGTTCATGCACGGCGATTTTGATGCGGGCCTTGTATTTATTGTCGCGGCGGCCAAGCAGATTATAGGTCGCCAGCACGCTTTCGATATAGGGCAGAAGGTGCCCCGGAGCGAGGAAGGGGTGCAGGGTTTTGCCAACCATTGGCGTGCGCCCCAAGCCGCCACCGACGAGGATTTCATAGCCCAAGAGCCCGTCTTCGCGCCGGATGCGGATGGCGAGATCGTGGGCTTTCAACACGGCGCGGTCCTGATCCGCGCCGGAGACGGCGATTTTGAATTTGCGGCCCAAGAATTGGAATTCCGGGTGGTCGGTGGACCAGATGCGCACCAGTTCGGCCAGCGGGCGCGGGTCAGCGATTTCATCGGCGGCGGCCCCGGCGAAAGGGTCGGCGGTGACGTTGCGGATGGTATTGCCCGACGTCTGGATCGCGTGCAATCCGACTTCGGCCAAGCGGTCGAGCATGTCGGGAATGTCGGTCAGCTTGGGCCAGTTATACTGGATATTCTGGCGGGTGGTGAAATGGCCATAGCCACGGTCCCAACGCTCGCCCAATTCGGCGAGCACGCGCATCTGGCTCGCGTTGAGCGTGCCATAAGGGATCGCCACGCGCAGCATATAGGCGTGCAATTGCAGGTAGACGCCGTTCATCAGGCGCAGCGGTTTGAATTCATCCTCGGTCAGTTGGCCGGAGAGGCGGCGTTCGACCTGTGCGCGGAACTGGGCGCTGCGTTTGACGAGGTAGGGATCGTGGAACATGGGCTTGGCCTTTGGATGGGGGCTGGCTTATTCGGCGGCGATGGCAACGGCGAGCGCGTCTTGGGCGGCGGTGCCATAGGCAATGGAGGGACCGGCGGCGCGCAATGCTTCGCGGCGGGTGACGGGCACGGGGCCATTGGCGGTGATTTCAACGGCGGCGAGATGCGCGTCGACAACGGCGAGGGTTTGCGACGCGGCACTGGCGAGCACGGTTTCGGCTGTGGCCTTGTCCGCATGCCAGGCGGCGTCGACGATTTCGACGCTCCAGTCGCCATCGGCGGTGAGATAGACGACATCGCCGCTGCTGAGGGCGTTGGCGGTGATGACTTGGCTGACCGGATTGGCGCTCATGGCGTGATACCTCGTTATAGCGTTTGATCTTGTCCCTAATTTAGGAAATAGTTCCGGTTGAATGCTAGTCGCCTGCGGAAATAAGGAAAAATGTTCCTGTTGGGCCGTGGGGCGGGTGGAATGTCCGTGAATATGGAGAATGCGAGAATGGCGGTTCGGCTTGATGATCTGGACAGGAAAATCCTTTCGGAGATGCAGAGGGATGCGGCGCAGTCGCTGGATGATATTGCGCGCGAAGTCGGCTCATCCAAGACGCCGGTGTGGAACCGGATCGCAAGATGCGCGAAGGTGGGGTGATCCGACAGCAGACCGTATTGCTGGACGCGGAGGCGCTTGGGTTTGAGGCGTGTTTCTTTGTGTTGATCCGAACCAGCGAGCATGAGGCGGATTGGCAGCACAAGTTCCTGAAGGCTTTGCAGGACCGCCCGGAGGTGCAGGAGGCGCATCGGCTGGCGGGGGATATTGATTACATTCTGAAGGTGCGGGTGCAGAACGCGCGCGCCTATGATGCGTTTTATCAGGCGCTGATTTCAGAGGTGAAGGTGCATAATGTGACCGCTCTTTTGTCGATGGAAGAGATCAAGTCGGGGATGGCGTTGCCGTTGTAACGGGTGCCGCTCGCCATGCGCGGGGGCGTCTTGGCCTGCTCAGGCGTGGAGCATGAGGCGGGTGAGGGCGTGGAAATGGTATGTGTTTGCGTAAACTGGCGGCGCGGCGAGGCGCAGGTTGGGCAGCCGTGAGAACAGGATCGGCAAGGCGGTGGCAAGTTCAAGCCGTGCAAGGGGCGCGCCGACGCAAAAGTGCAGGCCGCCGCCAAATGCGAGGTGCGGTTTTGTCGGGCGCTCAGGCAGGAAGCGATCGGAGTTGGTCCAGATGGCGGGGTCGCGTCCGGCTGCACCGAGCAGAAGGGCGATTTGATCGCCGCGTTGAAAGGTATGGCCGAAGGCGGTGATGTCCTCGTAAGCGTAGCGGGTGAACATATGGAGGGGCGGATCAAAGCGAAGCGTCTCTTCGATGGTGGCGTCGTCAATATCCGGTTTGTCGTGTTCAATCAGGCATTTGGTGGCATTGGCGAGCGCGTGGACGGTGGCTTCGTGGCCGGCGTTGAGGAGCAAGATGCAGGTTGTGATCAGCTCTTGCGTTGAGAGCTTTTCGCCCGCTTCCTCGGCCGTGATGAGTTGGGTGATGAGATCATCCTGCGGATCAGAGCGGCGTTTGTTGATGTAGCTCTGCATGAAATCCGAAAACTCGGTTGCGGCGCGGGCGGCGGCGTCTTCTGTGGGGCGGCTGCGCGTGGCCTGATACATGGCAACCATATCGTGGGACCATTTGAGCAGCTGATCGGCCATGTCGCCCGGCACGCCGAGCAGGCGGCAGATGGTGAGGATCGGGATCGGGGTTGCGAAGCCGGGCAAGAGATCAAAGGGCGCATCGGTTGGCATCCTGTCGATCAGATCGTGGCTGAGCGCGGCGATAAAGGGGGCGAGGGCGTTGACGCGTCTTGAGGTGAAAGCGCGGGTGACGAGACCACGCAGGCGGGTGTGGTGCGGCGGTTCGAGTTCGAGCATCGAGTGCGCTTCGACCGCGTAGAACGGCGCGAGGTGGGCGGGCGGCGGTGTGACCCGTTCGGCGGGGCATTCGCGCCCGAAGCGGCGGTCACGCAGGAGCGCGTGCACAGCGGCGTGAGAGACCGCGCAAGGCATGTCATAGTCAGCCCAGAAGAAGAGGTCGCCGGTGCGGCGGGCCTTGGCGTAAAACGGATAGGGGTTTTGTACGAAGGCGGGATCGATGGGCGATTGGTGCAGCGTTTTCATGGCGGTATCTGTTGCCGAACGCTCTGGTCAATGCAAGGGCGGGGCGGTTAGATAAGGGCATGACGGCGGGTATGATCAGACGGGCCGGGCTTGGCCTTGGGTTTCTTGTGCTTGTGGCGGTGATGAGCGCGGCTGTGTTCAGCTATGCCCAGCGGCAGGCGTTGGACCAATTGGCGCAGCGCGCCCGCGCCGACCTTGCGCTGGCGGCGGATCGGGTGACGGGGCAGTTGCAACGCTATCAGGATCTAGCGGTTTTGCTGGCTGATAACCCGACGTTGCGGAGCGGCGACCGGGCCGCGATGCGGGCATTGTTGCTTGAGGCGGCGGACAAGACCTCGGCTTTGAACATCCAATATCTGGACGCGGCGGGCGCGGTTGTGGCCGAAGTGCAAGCCGGTTTGGGCGGAGCGGGGCCCGCGTTGATCGCGCGGGCCATGCAGGGTGCCTTGGGCACCGGGCATGGGGTGGTGCCAGACGGGCGGCGGACCTATTATTTTGCGGCACCGGAGTTTGGCGACAGCGGCAGGGTGCGCGGGGTGTTGGTTGTTGCGGTCGATATCGACAACGTCGAGTGGGATTGGCGCGGCAGTCGCCCGGTGGTTTTCTTTACCGACGCGCGCGGGGTCGTCTTTATCTCGAACCGCTCGGAAATATTATTCTGGACACGCGCGGGTGAGGGCGCGGGATTGCGCCCGCGCCAAGGGATCAGCACCGGTTTTGAGCGTCGCGTGATCGGCCCACACGAGGTCTGGGCGGTGGATTGGGGAGCGTATATCCCGGCGCGGTCGCTGCATTTGACCAAGGCGTTGCCGGTGATCGGCATGACGGCAGAGGCGCTGGTTGATACCGGCCCGGCGGTGCGGCTGGCACGCTTGCAGACGGCGGTTTTTGCGGCGCTATGGCTGGCGTTCGGGGCGCTGTTGTTTTTGGCGACCGAGCGGCGGCGGACATTGGCGGAGGCGAACAGGTTGCTGGAGGCGCGTGTGGCGGCGCGCACCGCAGAGCTTAAAAAAGCGCAGGCCGATCTGGTGCAGGCCGGAAAGCTGAGCGCGTTGGGGCAGATGAGCGCGGGCATCAGCCACGAGTTGAACCAGCCTTTGATGGCGATCCAGCAATACGCCGAAAACGGCGCGGCCTTTCTGGAGCGAGGCAAGCCGGAGGTGGCCGAGCAGAACCTGTCGCGGATTTCGGCGCTGGCGGGGCGGGCGGCGCGGATCATCAAGAACCTGCGCGCCTTTGCGCGCAACGAGAGCGAGCCGATGGGGCGGGTCGATCTGGTGAAGGTGATCGACGCGGCGGTTGAGTTGACTAACGTGCGATTGCAGCGCGATGGCGTCGCGCTGAACTGGTCCCCGGCGCAGGCGGGGGTGTTTGCATATGGCGGTGATGTGCGGTTGACGCAGGTGTTTGTGAACCTGATCAACAATGCGGCCGATGCCATGGCCGAGCAGCCACGCGAGAAGGTTATCGGCATCGAGATCAAGGCCGGTGCGCGATTGTGCGTTGTGGTGCGCGACACGGGCCCCGGCATCGCCGATCAGGAGCGGATTTTCGAGCCGTTTTATTCAACCAAGGAAGTGGGCGGCGACACCGAAGAAGGCATGGGTCTTGGCCTGTCGATTTCTTACGGTTTGGTGCAAAGTTTTGGTGGCAATATCCGCGGTGAGAATGCGCCGGGGCAGGGGGCGGTGTTCACTGTTGAGTTGGAGTATTGGCACGAAGAGGAGAAGGCGGCGTGACACGCAAGGTTCTGTTTGTCGATGACGACGCGGCGGTGCGCGAAGCGACGCGCCAGACGCTTGATCTGAATGGGTTGGAGCCGCTTGTGGCGGGCTCTTTCGTGGCGGCAAAGGACCATATCCAGCGCGGGTTCGAGGGGGTGATCGTGTCCGACATCCGCATGCCGGGGCGCGACGGGTTTCACCTTTTGGAGCATGCGCAGGGGGTGGACGCGGAATTGCCGGTGATCCTTTTGACGGGAGAGGGCGATATTCCGATGGCGGTTCGCGCGATGGGGCTGGGGGCGTTTGGCTTCCTTGAAAAACCCTGTGCGCCGGCAGATTTGATTGCGGTGGTGGAGCAGGCGTTAAAAACCCGCGCCTTGGTGTTGGAGAACCGCAGGCTGAAGGCGCAATTGGAGGCGGGAGACCCGGCCGCGCGGATGATCTTTGGCTCGTCAGGCCGGGCGGAGGCGTTGCGCGACAAGGTGCGCAACGTGGCGGCGACCGAGGCTGAAGTGCTTGTCACCGGGCCGCCGGGCAGCGGGATTTCCAAAGTGGCCGAGGTGATCCACCTGATGTCACGTGCGGCGCAGGGGCCGTTCGTCAAGCGCCCGGCGGCGGCGTTGAGCGTTGGGGAGCTGGACCGGATGTGTCAGGACGCGGCGGGGGGCGCGCTGTTTCTTGATGAGATCGGCGCTTTGAGCGAGGCCGGGCAATACGAGCTGTTGGAGCGCTTGGAACAGGGCGCGGGTCTGCGGGTGATTGCGGGCACGACAGGGGAACTGTCGGAGCGGGTCGAGGCCGGCACCTTTAGCGCCGATCTGTTTTATCGGCTGGACGTGATGCAGGTGCGTATTCCGGCGTTGAGCGAGCGGCCCGAGGATATTCCGGTGCTTTACCGTCATTATGTCGCGCAGGCGGCGGAGCAGGCGGGGTTGAAGGTGCCCGAGGTCAGCCCCGAACATGTGGCCGGGTTGATGGCACAGGATTGGCCGGGCAATGCGCGCTCGCTTATGTCGGCGGCGATGCGGTTTGTTCTGGGGATGCCGGAAGAGGCGCAGACCAGCGGAGAGTTGGGCCTGAGCGAGCAGATGGCGCAGGTGGAGCGTTCGCTTTTGATCGCGGCATTGGGGCGGCAGAACGGCAAGGCGGCGGCGGCGGCAGAAGCGCTTAAACTGCCGCGCAAGACGTTTTACGACAAGCTCGCCCGGTATGGTATTCGCCCGGAGGATTACCGCCGCTAGCTGCGGCGCTCGGCGTAACGTGCTGAATTTGCGACATTCGCAGAGAGAATGCGCGCTTGGGTGGCAGCATGGTTGATTGCGGCCCGCGCCCATGAGCAGGGTGGCCGAGGGGGCGCTGAACAGACGGGCTGAGCCATGCAACGACCAGTGATGAACCTTGTGAATGCCGCGATTTGCGGGCTGGCTGTTTGGGCGACGCCGGTGCAGGCGGGGCCCGATCGTTTTTCGATTTTGCTCGGCTCGAAACATATCGGGGCGAGCGGGTTTCACGAGGTTAACCCCGGCGTTTTCGCGACGTGGGAAGGGGAAAAGCTGGGCTATTCCATTGGCGCCTATGTCAACAGCTATAAGCGCGGGTCGGTCGCCGTTGCCGCGCATCTGCCGCTTTTTCAGTGGGAGAAGGGCGGGGTTTCGGCCTTTGGCGGTTTGGCGTGGTATCCCGGTGATGGGCATCGGTTCAAGACCCATCTTGGCAACGATATTGTCGGCATTGGCGGGCTGGAGCTTCGTCACGGGCATGTTTATGTTCAGTTCCTGCCCAATGACGCGGGCGGCGCGCGCGGATTGGTAACCCTTGGTCTGACGTGGGACGTTGGTCAGTAACCGGCGTTTTCGGCGCAGGAAAAACCCGAATTCCGGTTGAGAATCACGTTGGATGAGTGTGCGGAATTTCGCACAAGTTTCGGTGATGCTGTGCGGAAAGCCGCACAATGCGCCTTGGGCGTGTCGGCTATGCGCCCCTCACATACCGATAAGTCGTTGATAAACAGATTAAAACCTGTGCGATTTACGGCTGATGCGCTGAACCCTTGAGCGAAACTCACACAATCGTGAGGATTGCGCCGTAGCCCTATTGCGGGGCGAGGTTTCAATTCTGGGAGGAAAACCATGAAATTCCTGACAACCGCTGCAACTGCGCTTGCTCTGGCTGTGACGGCTTCGGCTGTATCGGCAAATGCCTGTGACGAAGGCGAGATCGTCGTCAAATTCGCGCATGTGACCAACACCGACAAGCACCCCAAAGGGATTGCTGCGTCGCTTTTGGAAAAGCGTGTGAACGAAGAGATGAACGGCAAGATGTGCATGGAGGTTTTCCCGAACTCCACGCTTTATAACGACAACAAAGTTCTGGAAGCGATGCTTCAGGGCGATGTTCAGCTGGCGGCGCCGTCGCTGTCGAAGTTCGAGAAATTCACCAAACAGTTCCGCCTGTTTGACCTGCCGTTCATGTTCAAGAACATCAACGCGGTTGATGCTTTCCAAAACAGCGACAACGGTCAGGCCATGCTGAACAGCATGCAGCGCCGCGGTCTGCAAGGGCTGGCGTTTTGGCACAACGGCATGAAGCAAATGTCGGCCAACAAGCCGCTGGTGAACCCGACGGATGCCAATGGGCTTAAGTTCCGGGTGCAAAGCTCGGATGTTTTGGTTGCGCAAATGGAAGCGATCGGTGGCAGCCCGCAGAAGATGGCCTTCTCGGAAGTTTACGGCGCGCTGCAACAGGGTGTTGTGGACGGGCAGGAGAACACTTGGTCCAACATTTACGGCAAGAAGTTCTTTGAAGTTCAGGACGGCACAACCGAAACCAACCACGGTGTCATCGACTATCTTGTGGTGACGAGCGTTGATTGGCTCGACAGTCTTGAGCCCGATGTGCGCGATCAGTTCCTGACCATTCTCAAGGAAGTGACCACCACGCGGAACGCTGAATCCTTTGCGGTGAACCAAGCGGCGAAGCAATCGGTTCTGGATGCGGGCGGTGTGATCCGTGAGCTGACGCCGGAACAGCGCCAGGCTTGGGTTGAAGCGATGAAGCCGGTTTGGGCGAAATTCGCAGGCGACGTTGGTCAGGACATGATCGACGCGGCACAGGAGATCAACGCAGGCCTGTGAGCCAACCGTTGATCGGGCCTGTGATCCGGGGATAACCGGATGAAAATTGTGGGCGGGCTGTTTTGAAGCAAACGGCCCGCCCGATTTCCAAGCAAGGGGCGGGTGAAACCGCAGGAGGGGGACAATGCAGCACAAGCAGCATAAGTCGTGGACCGACCAGATTGAGGAGACGCTGATTGCGGTGATCCTTGGGCTGATGACATTGATAACATTTGCCAATGTGATCGCGCGGTTCGTGTTCAATTCCAATATCTTGTGGGCGCTCGAGCTTACCGTGTTCCTGTTTGCATGGCTGGTGTTGCTGGGCGCGTCCTATGCAGTGAAAACCCATAGCCACCTTGGAGTCGATGCGATTGTGAACATGCTTTCGGCGCCGATGCGCCGGGGGTTGGCGTTGGTATCGGTGGCGTTTTGTCTGATCTTCTCGTTCCTGATGCTCAAAGGCGCTTATGACTATTGGGCCGTCTTTGCCGAATTGCCGCCGACATCGGGGCGATGGTTCCCGACCGGGCTTGTGGACAAGTTCCGCGGGCAAGGGTTTTACGAGGTGCAAGACGTGCCGATGATCGCGCCGCTGCGGTTCCTAGAGGACTGGATCAACTATGGTGAGGCCTATGAGAAGCTGCCCAAAGTTGTGCCGTATATCGTGTTGCCGGTGTCGATGATTTTGCTGCTCGTCCGCTTTTTGCAGGTAGCGATGCAGGTCTGGCAGGGGCGGATTGACAGGCTGGTTGCAAGCCACGAGGTCGAGGATGAAATCGACGATGCGCGGGCCAAGGTCGAGGGGGCAAGCTGATGGATGTGGTTCTTCTTTTTGCGATGGTGATCGGCTTTTTGCTGATCGGTGTGCCAATTGCTGTGTCGCTGGGGCTCAGCTCGGTTTTGTTCCTGTTATGGTATTCGGATGCGACGATGGCCGGGGTTGCCGGCACGTTGTTCGAAGCCTTTGAGGGGCATTTTACCCTGCTGGCTATTCCGTTCTTTATCCTTGCATCAAGCTTTATGTCGACGGGCGGCGTGGCCAAGCGGATCATCCGTTTTTCTATCGCTTGCGTGGGGCATTTGCCGGGTGGATTGGCGATTGCGGGCGTGTTTGCCTGTATGATGTTTGCCGCGCTTTCGGGGTCATCTCCGGCGACGGTGGTGGCGATCGGCTCGATCGTGATCGCGGGGATGCGGCAGGTGGGCTATTCCAAGGAATTCGCAGCCGGTGTGATCTGTAACGCAGGCACGCTGGGCATTTTGATCCCGCCGTCGATCGTGATGGTGGTTTACGCCGCGAGCGTCGAAGTGTCGGTGGGGCGGATGTTCCTTGCCGGGGTGATCCCGGGGTTGATGGCCGGCTTCATGCTGATGGTCACGATCTATGTCATGGCCAAGGTCAAGAACCTGCCCAAGGGCGAATGGCAAGGCTGGGGCGAGATTTTTGAAAGCGGGCGCGAGGCCGGTTGGGGCTTGTTCCTGATCGTTATCATCCTTGGCGGGATTTATGGCGGGATTTTCACCCCGACAGAGGCCGCCGCTGTGGCTGCTGTCTATGCTTTCCTGATCTCGGTCTTTGTTTACCGCGATATGGGGCCGTTGGCCGAGCAGGGCGAGCGCGGCAAGAAATCCCTGCTGCAAAGGCCACAAACGCTTGTTACGGCGTTCTTCCATCCAGACACCAAACAGACGTTGTTTGAGGCGGGAAAGCTTACCGTAACCTTGCTGTTTGTGATTGCTAACGCGTTGATCCTTAAACATGTTTTGACCGAGCAGCAGGTGCCGCAAGAGATTGCCGGTGCGATGTTGAGCGCCGGGTTTGGGCCGGTGATGTTTTTGATTGTGGTCAACGTGATCCTGTTGATCGGTGGCCAGTTCATGGAGCCATCGGGCCTGTTGGTGATTGTTGCGCCGCTGGTGTTCCCGATTGCGATGGAGTTGGGGATTGATCCGATCCATTTGGGCATCATCATGGTGGTCAATATGGAGATCGGGATGATCACCCCGCCGGTGGGTTTGAACCTGTTCGTGACGTCGGGCGTGGCGGGTATGCCGATGATGAGCGTGGTGCGCGCGGCGCTTCCGTTCCTTGCGGTGCTTTTCGTCTTCCTGATCATGGTCACCTACATTCCGTTCCTTTCGACATGGCTGCCCAACACCTTCATGGGGCCGGAGATCGTGACGAAATAGGGCAGAACCCATTGAAAGTACGGATGAAGGCGGCCCAATGGGTCGCCTTTTTCGTTTGGCGTTAAGGGGGGATGTGCGTAACCTGATCCGCGAGGAGGAGACGGAATGGAGCCGATCACGCTAAGCTTGGAAATGGTCGTTGTGCTGGCGGTTCTGGCGCTGACGGTGGTTTTGTTCGTGACCGAGTTCTTTCGCATTGATTTCACCGCGATCCTGATGATGGTCTTGCTTGGCGTGTTGAGCCAGCTTCCGGGGATGGGGGAACTTGCTGATCCGGCGCATTTGTTTGACGGTTTTGCCTCAAATGCGGTGATTTCGATCATTGCGGTGATGATTATCGGTGCCGGGTTGGACCGGACCGGGTTGATGAGCAAACTGGCGGCGGTGATCCTGCGACATGGCGGGCGCACCGAGGCCAAGATCATTCCGATCATATCGGGCACGGTCGGGGTGATTTCGTCGTTTATGCAGAATGTCGGGGCGGCGGCGTTGTTTTTGCCTGTGGTGAGCCGGATTTCCGTGCGCACGGGGCTGCCGCTGAGCCGGTTGCTGATGCCGATGGGGTTTTGCGCGATCCTTGGCGGGACGATGACGATGGTGGGCTCGTCGCCGCTTATCCTTTTGAATGATTTGATTATTGCGTCAAACCACTCGCTTCCTGAGGGGCAGAAGATGGAGACCTTCGGGCTGTTTGCGGTGACGCCTGTCGGGGTGGCGCTCGTGCTGTCTGGGATCATCTATTTTGTGCTGTTGGGGCGTTGGGTTTTGCCGGTGCGCGACTCGTCCAGCGGGCGCACGTCGGGGCAGGGGGTTGGGGCCTATTTACAGCAAACCTATGGGTTGAAGTCGGACATCGTTGAGGTGATTTTCCCGGCAGGTAACCTGCTTGAGGGGCAAGAATTTCGCGACATTATGGTCGCGCATAACCTATATATTATAGGCTCTTACCATGGCGGTAAGCGGTATATGACGCCACCGGTCGCGACGAAAATTCAGACGCCCTGTCGGCTCGCCATATTGGGACGGCGCAAGACCATCGAAGAGGTTGCCAGCTGGTATGGGCTCGAGGTTTTGCAGGAGCTCGACATTTTTGCCGAAGATTTCGCCCCCACGGTCGCGGGGGTTGGCGAGGTGGTTGTGCGCCCGTCCAGTCCGGTGATCGGCAAGACGCCACTGGAGCTTGCCATGCGGCGGACCTATGGAATGAGCCTGTTGGCGGTGCATCGCACGGGGCAGACGTTCAGCCTTGTGGAAACACAAGAGGAAGCGGCCGACGATATTTTGAACATTCCACTGCAGGAGGGCGATACGCTGGCCGCGTTCATGACATGGGATGCGCTCGCCAAGATGGGGCAGAACCGCGATTTCGTGGTGGTGACGACGGATTTCCCCCGCGAGGAGATGCGACCCAAGAAAGTTGGCTGGGCGGTGCTGTTTTTTGCCATTGCTCTGGGGTTGATCCTGTTCACTGACATGCGCTTGTCGCTGGCGCTTCTTGTTGGGGCGGCGGGGATGATCGGGGCGCAGGTTCTGCGGATTGACGAGGCCTATGATGCCGTGAGTTGGCAGACCGTTTTCCTGCTCGCGAGCCTTATTCCATTGGGTCAGGCGGTGCAGGAGACTGGCACGGCGGCGTGGATTGCGCAGCAAATTCTGTTGCTTTTGGAGGGCTGGCCGATCTGGGCATTACAGGTGGGGGTGGCGGTTTTGGCCACGGTGTTCACGCTGGTTATGTCGAATGTGGGCGCGACTGTTTTGCTGGTGCCGCTGGCGGTGTCAATTGCGTTGGAAGCGGGGGGAGATCCGGCGATTTTTGCGCTGACTGTGGCGATATCGACGTCGAATTCATTCCTTATCCCGACGCATCAGGTGAACGCCCTGATCATGGGGCCGGCGGGGTATAAGGTGGCGGATTTTGTACGTTCCGGCAGCGTGATGACGGTGATCTTTTTAATCGTGTCGATGGTCATGATGCAACTGGTGTATTGACCTTAAACGAAGCGGGACACCGTGATATGGCGGCGGTTTTCCTTCGCTCGCACTGGGCGGCGGCCCGGAGGCTGTTTTAATCTGACGGCCAGACTGCCCCCCCGAAAAGGTTTCGGATAGACGAAGAGGCAGCTTAAGCGGTTTCTTCCAAGGCTTTGATAATGGGCGAGAAATCGGCAGCTTTGAGGGAGGCGCCGCCGACGAGCGCGCCGTCTACATTGGGGACGCGGAAGATGTCTGCGGCGTTGTCGGGCTTGACAGAACCGCCGTAGAGAATGCGCGTGCCGCGCCCGACGCCAGCGCCGAAGCGGCGTTCGAGGCGGGCGCGGATGAAGTCATGCACTTCGCCGATTTGGGCGAGCGTCGGAACCTTGCCAGTGCCAATAGCCCAGACCGGTTCATAGGCGATCACAAGGGTTTCAGCGGTGGAATTGTCGGGCAGGGACGCTGCGAGTTGGCCCGCGATAATGTCGAGTGTGTTGGAGCTTTCGCGTTGATCGAGGCTTTCTCCAACGCAGATTATTGCTGTGAGACCAAGGGCTTGGGCAGCGCGTGCTTTGGCGCGGACGGCTTCGGAGGTTTCAAAATGATCGCTACGGCGTTCGGAGTGGCCAAGGATGACATAAGAGGCGCCGGCGTCTTGGAGCATGGCGGCGGAGAGTTCGCCGGTGTGGGCGCCAAGGGCGGCGGCGTGGCAGTCCTGACCGCCGGTCGCGAGCGCGCTGTCTTGGGTGAGTTGCGACATGCGGAAAAGCAGCGTTGAGGGGGGCAGATCAGCACGTCGATGGCGGCGGATTTGTGAGCCTTAACAAGGGTTTCCACCTCGAACAGATCGGCGCTAACGCCGTTCATTTTCCAGTTGCCTGCTGCCAGTTTACGCCGCATCACGATCCCTCATATCACCAAGTTCCGAGGGTGGTGATACCGTGATGTGGCCTCTGAGGAAAGGGGGCGTTGGTCAGTTCTGACCCTGGGTCAGATTTTCGTCGAATTTGATCGATTCACCGCAGCCGCAGGCCTCGGATACGTTCGGGTTGTTGAAAACAAAACCGGCCTCTAAGAGGTTGATTTGATAGTCAATTTCCGTGCCAAACAGGAACATCTGGGCCATCGGAGCGATCATGACGCGCGCGCCTTCTTGTTCGACCACTTCGTCGTGGGGGTCGACCTCATTCACGTAGTCCATAGTGTATTCCATGCCAGCACAGCCGCCTTTTTTGACGCCAATGCGAAGCCCTTGGTGGCCGTCTTTGGCCATCAGTTTCGCGATTTGTGCGGCGGCTTTGTCTGTCATGGTGACGGCCTGTTTCCCAGGAATGCCAAACATGAGCTTCTCCTTCCAGTCCGTTGATTAGATTACATAAAGCCTAGTTCTAGGCGGGCTTCGTCGCTCATCATGTCCATGCCCCATTGGGGTTCCCACGTGAGATCGACATCAACCGATTTCACGCCCGGAACCGGGCCGATGGCTTCGGCGACCCAGCCGGGCATTTCACCGGCCACGGGACAGCCCGGAGCGGTGAGGCTCATGATGACACTGACATCGGATTCATCGGAAATCTCGATCGTGTAGATCAACCCGAGATCGTAAATATTCACTGGAATTTCAGGGTCATAAACCGTGCGGCACGCATCCACGATCGAATCGTAGAGCGGGTGCGATGTGGTTGACGGCGCGATTAGCGGGGTGCCTTCGAGTGGCTCGGTGTGTTCGGTCATGGGGGCCTCGGCGTATTTCCTGATAAATCATATAAGGATCGTGGTGCAGGCCGTAAAGGGGGGGCGGTGCGACAAAGGTTAATCGCACCGATCGGTGTGATTTAGGGGGGTGACCTTCGGCTGACTTCCGGCTGCAATGCGTATGACATCCGATTCCTGAATATGTTAACGCGCGTTAAGGTTAATTCAGCGTTCGGTGCGGCCTGACGTGGCGTTGAAACCATGGTGCGGCGCATGCTGTGGCGCGGTTAAAATCCGTGACGGATTTTTGGCTGATTTCCGTGACGGAAATCAGTTGGCTTTCCAGCGAGAGCGCGCTTCGTGCGCGATGCGATCGGGGTCCATGAAGTGCGAGACCATCACCTCGGTCGCGGAGTCATAGGCCGAGGCGATGTCCATATCGAGGTGCGCATTGGTGCAGGCTTTGCCCGCCGCGATCGGGCCGAGGTTATAGGCGGTCATCGCGTGGGCGAGGTCGTTGACATGCGCCGCAATTTCTGAGGCGGGCTTCACCTCGTTTATCAAGCCGGCGCGCAGGGCCCATGCGGCGTCTTTGGGCGCGCCGGTGAGCAAGAGCTCCATCAGGTGTTTGCGCCCCACCGCGCGTGACACGGTCACGGCAGGCGTGGTGCAAAAGCCGCCATTGCGCACACCGGGCAGGCAGAATGTGGCCGCATCGGTGGCGAAAGCCAGATCACAGGCGGCGACGATTTGCAGCCCCGCGGCGGTTGCGATGCCTTCGACGCGCGCGATGGTGGGTTTGGGGCAATTGGTGATCGCCTGCATCATCGCGGCGCAGGCCTCGAACAGGCGGGTGAGGAAGGCTTCGCCCGAGTCATCATCGTCGCGGTGGCGGGAAATTTCCTTGAGGTCGTGACCGGCGCAGAAGATATGGCCCGGCCCATGCAGGATCAGCACGCGCGTGGCGTCATCCTGGCTTGCGGTGGTGACGGCCTCGTGCAGGGCGGTGATCATAGCGAGGGAGAGCGGATGCGCCTTGCCGTTCAGCAGCGTGAGGGTCGTCATGCCGTCAGTTGTTTCGCTATGGACGAGGTCGGCGGTGGTCATCTGGTTCATGTAAGCTCTCCTTCTTGGGCGGGAGTGTGGCGCAAGGGGGGGCAACTGTCCATGGCTGGCGCGGCGCGAGGGGCGAGGAGGAAACGCTTGGGACCGCGCGCAACCGAAGTCTAACATTGGTTGCGTGTCGGGCGAATGTCGGGCGGGTTTTCGCGTGCTGCCCCCTTGGCAAAGCCCGCGTCTTGCGCCAAGAGCGGTGACATGTCGGAAAAATTCTCATTCAAGCTGAAGGCCACGGATGGCGCCGCGCGCACCGGGGTGATCGAAACGCCAAGGGGCGAGGTGCGCACGCCCGCGTTCATGCCCGTGGGCACCGCCGCCACGGTCAAGGCGATGCTGCCCGAAAGCGTGCGCGAAACCGGCGCCGATATCCTGCTTGGCAATACCTATCATTTGATGCTGCGTCCCGGTGCAGAGCGGGTGGCGCGTTTGGGCGGCTTGCACAAGTTCATGAATTGGGAGCGTCCGATCCTGACCGATAGTGGCGGGTTTCAGGTGATGAGCCTTGCCGGGTTGCGCAAGCTGACCGAAGAGGGTGTGACCTTCAAGAGCCATATTGACGGCTCGAAACATGTGCTGAGCCCCGAGAGCAGCATGGAGATCCAGCGCCTGTTGGGCAGCGATATCGTGATGTGTTTTGACGAATGTCCGGCCCTGCCTGCGGATCGCGAACGGATTGCCGAGAGCATGCGCCTGTCGATGCGGTGGGCGGCGCGGTCGCGCGACGCGTTTGGCGACCGGCCGGGTCATGCGTTGTTCGGGATTATGCAGGGCGGGCTGGAGTCTGATCTGCGCGAGGAAAGTGCCGAGGCGTTGAAGGCAATCGGGTTTGAGGGCTATGCGATTGGCGGGCTGGCCGTGGGCGAGGGGCAGGAGGCGATGTTTGATTGTCTCGACTATGCGCCGGGGTATTTGCCCGAAGATCGCCCGCGCTATTTGATGGGTGTGGGCAAGCCGGATGATATTGTCGGCGCGGTGAAACGCGGTGTGGACATGATGGATTGCGTGTTGCCGAGCCGTTCGGGACGGACGGGGCAGGTGTTTACGCGCCGTGGTGTGGTCAACATCAAGAATGCGCGTCATGCGGATGACCCGAGGCCGCTCGATGAGGCGTGCACATGTCCGGCGTGCCGGAGTTATTCGCGGGCCTATTTGCATCATGTGTTTCGCGCACAAGAGATGATTTCGGGGATGCTTTTGACCTGGCACAACCTGCATTATTTCCAAGAGATCATGGACGGCATGCGCGGCACGATTGCCGAGGGGCGGTTCGAGGCCTGGGAGGCGGCGTTTCATGCGGGCCGGGCCGAGGGCGATATAGAGCCGCTTTGAGGTGAGAGCGGAACGGTGGGACGGCGCTCCTGCTGTGCGCAGGTCGCCCCGCCCGCCGTCCCGATGCCTCTGGCGGGGATATTTTTGGTCAAGATGAAGCGATTGGTGGGCGGATTTGCCCAGCGGGGCGAATTTGGAAGGCGTGGAAAGAGGGTGGATCTGCCGGGTTTGAGGCGGAAAACGCGCCGAAATTCGCGAAATTTGCACGAATTTTCGGGAAATGGGTAAAAAAGCGTCTGTAAAGGCGGGAAAAACACGGCTGTCTTAACTGCGAGGGCAATCGTGTCTTGCGGGCGCAGGCGTGGGCGGGCATTCTGCCGGGCAAAGGTTGAATCTGGCTCAGGCAAGGCCCAGATTAACTTTCCGGAAACGTGGAGATGCCTTGAACTGCCTCGATGAGGGGTCGGGCGTCTTGCCAAGAACAAGGACCAGAGCAAATTATGAGCATGCAAGAGCCACTGAACGCTTCTTACCCGGTGCTGCCGCTGCGCGATATTGTGGTGTTCCCACATATGATTGTGCCGCTTTTCGTTGGCCGTGAAAAATCGGTGCGCGCGCTGGAAGAAGTGATGGCCGATGACAAGCAGATCCTGCTGTCGAGCCAGATCGACCCGGCCATTGATGAGCCGGAAGCAAGTGGGATTTACAAGGCCGGGGTTCTGGCCAATGTGCTGCAACTGTTGAAGCTGCCCGATGGCACCGTGAAGGTGTTGGTTGAGGGTGTGGCGCGGGTGCGGATTACCGAATACCTTGAAAATGATAACTTTTTCGAGGCGCGGGCCGAGTATTTGACCGAAATGCCGGGCGATGCGGCGACGCTTGAAGCCTTGCAGCGCACTGTGACGGCGGAGTTTGAACGCTATGCCAAAGTGCGCAAGAATATCCCGGAAGAGGCGCTTGCGGCTGTGGCGGAAACCGATCAGTCGGCCAAGCTGGCCGATCTTGTGGCCGGGCATCTGGGCATTGAAGTTGACCAGAAGCAGGACCTGCTTGAGACGTTGAGCGTGAGCGAGCGGCTGGAGAAGGTGTATGGCCTGATGCAGGGCGAGATGAGCGTTCTGCAGGTCGAGAAGAAGATCAAGACGCGCGTCAAGAGCCAGATGGAGCGCACTCAGCGGGAATATTACCTGAATGAGCAGATGAAGGCCATTCAGAAGGAGCTGGGTGACGGCGAAGAGGGCGGCAACGAGATTGCCGAGCTGGAAGCCAAAATCGCCGAGACCAAATTCTCGAAAGAGGCGCGGGACAAGGCGGAAGCCGAGCTTAAGAAGCTGAAGAATATGAGCCCGATGAGCGCCGAGGCGACCGTGGTGCGCAACTATCTCGACTGGATGCTGAGCATTCCGTGGGGGGTGAAGAGCCGCGTCAAGAAGGACCTGCACAAGGCGCAGGACATTCTGGATCAGGACCACTATGGCCTTGAAAAGGTTAAAGAACGGATCGTTGAGTATCTTGCGGTGCAGCAGCGCAGCAAGAAGCTTAAAGGGCCGATCATGTGTCTGGTTGGACCGCCGGGCGTGGGTAAAACCTCGCTTGGGAAATCGGTTGCCAAGGCGACGGGGCGCGAATTTATCCGCATCAGTCTTGGTGGGGTGCGCGATGAGAGCGAAATTCGCGGGCATCGGCGGACCTATATCGGCTCGATGCCGGGCAAGATCATTCAGGCGCTGAAAAAGGCCAAGACGACGAACCCGCTTATCCTGCTCGATGAGATCGACAAGATGGGGCAGGATTTCCGCGGTGATCCGGCGAGCGCCATGCTCGAAGTGCTTGATCCGGAGCAGAATTCCACTTTTGTCGACCACTATATGGAAGTGGAATACGACCTTTCCAACGTCATGTTCCTGACCACTTCGAACAGCTATAACATGCCGGGGCCTCTGCTGGACCGGATGGAGATTATTCCGCTGGCGGGGTATACCGAGGACGAAAAGCGCGAGATTGCCAAGCAGCATTTGCTCGACAAGCAGGTCAAGAACCACGGTCTCAAGAAAGGCGAGTTCACGGTTGAGGACAGCGCGTTGACCGCGATTATCCGCCATTACACCCGCGAGGCGGGGGTGCGGAACCTTGAGCGTGAGATCGCCAAGATTGCCCGTAAGGCGGTGACGCGGATCGTTAAGAAAGAGGATGAGAAGATCGTCGTAAGTGACGAGAATATCGACGATTTCCTTGGCGTGAAGAAGTTCCGTTATGGGCTTGCTGAAGAAGAGGATCAGGTCGGTGTTGTGACCGGTCTGGCCTATACTTCGGTCGGCGGTGAGTTGCTGAATATCGAGGCGCTGCGTCTGCCGGGTAAGGGGCGGATGAAGACCACCGGTAAGTTGGGCGACGTGATGAAAGAGAGCATTGATGCGGCGTCATCTTATGTACGCTCGATCGCGCCGCAAATCGGGGTGAAACCGCCGCAGTTCGAGAAGTGGGACATTCACGTTCACGTGCCGGACGGGGCGACGCCCAAGGACGGGCCGAGTGCCGGTCTTGCGATGGTGACGTCGATTGTTTCGGTTCTGACGGGCATTCCGGTGCGCAAGGATATTGCGATGACGGGTGAGGTGTCTCTGCGTGGCAATGCGATGCCGATTGGCGGCTTGAAAGAGAAGCTGTTGGCGGCGCTGCGTGGCGGGATCAAGACGGTTTTGATCCCCGAGGAGAACGAGAAGGATCTGGCGGAAATTCCGGACAATGTGAAAGAGGGATTGAACATCATCCCTGTGAATCACGTCTCGGAAGTGCTTGAAAAAGCGCTGGTTTCTGCGCCCGAAGCCGTTGAGTGGGACGAGGCGGCCGAAGAGGCGGCTGCGGCTGCTGCTCTGGCGGCGAAGGGAGAGGGTTCGGGCGCGACGGCGCATTAAGCCCCGCGCCGGCTTTGCCCCGGTTTGAAAGAAATGGCTGGCCGCCTTTGGGATACTCTCCCGGAGGCGGCCGGTTTCGTTTTGGGGCTTTGGTTTGAGAGGAGGCGTTGGGGCGAGCCGCGGATACGTGATGCATAAGCGCGTGTCAGATGCATGCATCCGGTCGTTTTATGAGGAAAACCGCAGTGGAACAGGGGGCTGTGGCAACTTACCCTAGATATTGGGGGGGTAAGTTGTTAAGCTACTAGGCATAATAAAAACACCACTTCGAGTAGTTGTAACCAGAGGCGAGACAGACATGGCACCCCGCAAGACCACCGGCCGTAAGACGGCCACCACGACGCGTGCAGCGTCGAAAAAGACCACAGCATCCAAGGCGAAGAGCCCGGCCACCGCGGCGAGTGCGACGCGCAAAACGGCGGCGAAAAAGCCCGCCACGACGGCGCGTAAGAGCGCGAGCAAGGCTCCGGTCGCTGGGGGAGCGAGCGTTACGCCGGAGGTTGCGGTCAAAGACGCGGTGAAAACACCGGTAAAGGCTTCGGCCAAGGTTCCGGCGGCAGCGCCTGTGGAGCCGGTTGTGGTGAGCGAAGTCACCCCCGTTGTGACCGGCGCGACCCTGCGCAAGAAAGAATTCATTGAACTGGTGACCGAAAAGGCCGGGATCAAGCGGCGCGACGCAAAGGCGGCCCTTGAGGCGGCGCTTGAGGTGTTGGGCGAGGCGATTGCCGACGGTCAGGAAATCAACCTTCCGGGTTTTGGCAAGCTCAAGGTCACACGCAGCAAGACGCTGTCGAACGGGAAGGTGTTTACCACGCGCATTCGCCAACCTCTGGTCAAGCCGGATGAGGGCGGAACGGACAAGGCCGGGTCAGAGGCTGCGGGCGATAAAGACCCACTTGCAGAGGCTGCCGAGTAACGCTAGAAGCCCCCGCAATGGGTGATTAGCTCAGTGGTAGAGCGCTTCGTTCACATCGAAGATGTCAGGAGTTCAAATCTCTTATCACCCACCAACTATCTGGTTTTTTTGAGAGACAGCGGCAGCTGCGCGGGTTGATGGGATGACCTGCGCGTATCGCTTTTGGCGTTCCTTTTGGGGAGGGCTTTTCGGTGCGCGCATTAACGTTTTCAGGGGTCACTCAGCTTGTTCGTTAGCGTCGAAATTTAGCGGCTGAACGGGCGGGGCAACCGCACGGGCGGCGCATTGTTTTGGTCTTTTCGCGGCGTCACGCGGTTGTGAGGCGGCGTGCGAAAGGGGATTGGTTTTGGCGCGCTCCTGATTGGAAAAAATTGTTTTAAAACAGGTGTTAGGAAGGGTTTCTTTATAGGCTCTCAGCACTCCCGGCTGACGCGGGGGAAGCAATGGGGTTTGAAGTTTTATCGGAACCATCGTCGGTTGCGCACGTTGTTCGACCACAGCCTGAAACGGCACCAACGACGAATGGAGAGACCAATGAAAACCCTGATTCTGAGCGCCGCCCTGACCAGTACTCTTGCCCTGACCGGTGCAGCCCATGCAGATAAGATGATGGTCAAGGACATCGACGTGATGACCGATATGGCGGCGATTGAAAACGCCAAGGCCGCCGGTGTGTGGAAAACTGTTGATGGCACGCTGGAGGAAGCGCTTCTGGCCCGATTGACCGACCGCATCAGCGACAAAGGCGCCATCATCACCATTGATATTGACGAGGTATCGCTCGCCAACAACTTCGAGATTGCCAACAATCTCGCTGACTCGACTCTGAAAGGCTGGGTCAAGATCGAGCGGACCTATGACGAGAAGGGCGAAGTGGTTGAGCTTCCCGAAGAGCTTTATGAGCTGAGCGTGACCGCTCTGGAAGCCAAGGCCTATTACCCGGAAGGCACCGATATGGAGACGGTCAAGGTCAACAGCGATGTGTTCTACACCGCGATGATCGCCGCATTTGCCGATAACGTGGTTGAAAAGCTGCAATAACGCTTTGATGGCGTGGCGGGGGATTTGCCCCGCTGAATGAGCAATGACGCGACTGGCCCGGCTGTCTTGAATGACGGTCGGGCCAGTTCTTTTGTGGTCTTTTGTGCTGTGACGCTGCGGGTGGGGTTGCCAAGGGGGATGAGCGCGGTTTTCTTTGGGGCGAAACCTTTTAGGAGATCGAGCGATGATGACCTTGCCACCTTTATACTTTTTGCGTCACGGCGAGACAGATTGGAACCGCGACAAGCGTATTCAGGGGCAGATGGAAAGCGAGTTGAACGAGCGCGGGCAGGGGCATGCGCTGCGTCAGGGCGAGATCCTGAGCGGGTTGGCGCTGCCCGAAGAGACACGGGCCTATTGCAGTCCGCAAAAGCGCACCCGTCAGACGGCGGAGCGGGCGTTGGCGCCGATCGGGATCGAGCCGGTTTTTGATGAGCGGCTGAAGGAGGTCCATATGGGCGACTGGCAGGGGCTGTATTATCCGGATGTCATTGCCTCGTCACCGGCGCTTGGGCAGATGGGGATTGTCGAGCTGTGTCTGTCGAGCAGCGGCGAGGGGGAGGATGAGCTTTGGGCGCGGGCAGGGGCGTTTCTTCGGTCGGTGCAGACGCCGGCGATTGTGATCAGCCACGGCATTATGTTGAGTTTTCTGCGGGCCAAGGCGCGCGGGTTGAGTGTGGCGGATATGGAAACGATGGAGCGCAAGCAGGGCGTGGTTATTGAACTGCGCGACGGGGTGGAAGTGACGCACAGTTAGATAGTTAGACTGGCGGTTTGGCAGGCTTGGGGTGGCGTGTTTCTGGAAAGAAGCAAGGGCGCGTCAGAGCCGCATCAGATAGGTTTGATGACCGTCGAGCACCAGCGTGCCGGATTGGTTGTGGATGGTGATGGCGAGGGTCATCGTGCCGGTGGTGTCGCGTTTGTCCAGTTTGGTGATCGTGAACGTCGGGTAGAGTGTGTCGCCGAGGTAGACCGGGGCGCGGAAACGTGAGGATTGATCAAGAAAGCCGATCAGGGCTTCGCCCATTTGGTGGGCGAGCGGGGCGGCACCGATGGCGGCCTGAATCAGCGTTTGATAGCCATGCGCCATGAGGTCACGGTGGCCGAGCCGTTCGAGATAGGCGCGATCATAGTGGATCGGGTGATTGTCGCCGCTGGCGGTTTGAAAGGCGGCAAAGAGGGCGGAGGTCATGGTGCGCGAGGGGGCGCGAAAGACTTCGCCAAGTTCAAAATCATCGAAGGGGCGCGTCGGGTGGGTTTGGTGTTTGGTCGGATCGAACGTCATGATTTGGCTCCTGATTTCGGTTTTGCGCAGGGGAGCCGAACCGGTGACGGAAGGTCAAGTGGAATGTGATGTGCAATCGGTGTGGAAAAGGGCTTGCAAGGGACGCGCGGGCGCGGTAATCAGCCACTCGGTTCCGGGTCGTTAGCTCAGTTGGTAGAGCGCTTCGTTTACACCGAAGATGTCGGGAGTTCGAGCCTCTCACGACCCACCATTTCCCCCTCCGGTTCTTGGATGTAGGTTTGCGCCTTTGACCTGAGCGCAGCGTGCGACTTGTGCGTAGCGTGGTTGCTGCATGCTCTGGTTGATCGGCGTGGCATTCGGGCTGTGATGAGTGGCCGCGCTGATTTTTGGCATATTCCTAGACTTGTTAGTCAGTTCCCCTATGCTCGTTACAATGCATCCGCGTGTTTCTGGGGAGAGGCGATGCCGGAAATTGTGATAGCCGACGACGACTCTGGATTTTTAGAAGTGCTCTCTGCATTTAGCGAGCGTGCCGGTTGGTCGGTGAAAACCTGTTTGAATGGCGGAGATATTCTGGCGGCGGTTTCAGAAGGGCGGTCACCGGTTTTGGTGTTGATTGACATCAATATGCCGGTGATGGACGGGATCGCGGCGATCGAAGAGATCATTTTGGTGAAGCGGCCTATGCGGCTGCGTTTTATGTCCGGGGGCGCGGATGCGCCGATGTTGGCGGCCAAAATGATTGCCCAGGCGCGTGACCTGCCAGTGGGTAACAGCATTTACAAACCGGTCGAGCGCGAAAAATACGTGGCCATGTTGGGCGAAGAGGCCATTTTGTTGGATGCGATGTCCGTAACGCGAAACGGCTGGGCAGAGGGCGGCGGAGATAGCGGCGCTTGATGGGAACGGTGCGCTTGCGCGCATGATATGGAGCACGGGCGCGATTGAATGAGAGACATTGTTACTGCCATTATCCATAGTTTTCCGGCCTATCTTTTGCTTGGTGCGGCACTGTATTTCGTGCTGGTTTATCACGGCAAGACGCGCCGGGGACGGGTGCATGAGGCGCTGATTGGGTTTTCGTTTGCTGTCACTGCGTTGATGTTGGTGCATGGCGCCTATGTGATGCCGATGGGTGGTGCGATCATCAGCGGCGTTGCCGGGCCGATGTTTTTTGCAAGCTATCTGGGGGGGCCGATTGCCGGGCTTTGGGCTTTTGTCTTTAGCGGTACGGCGCGGTATTTTGTCGGAGGAGATGTGGCGATTGTGGGGATCGTCGCGCAGGGGCTCTACGTATTTGGCGGGCTGTTGGGACGCAAGCTTGCCCCGGCGGACGAGTGGTATCGCCCACCGCCGCGCGCGCTTGGTGTGGCGCTTCTTTTCTTTCTTGCGCTGCATAGTCTTTCGGTCGTGTGGGGTGTGGCGCGGGGCAGTCTTAGCGCTCTTTTGACAGAGACCGTTCTGTTGTTGGTGTCATACCTTGTGGTTGGGGCGTCGCTTGGTCTGACGTGGTTGATCATACGGCATGTGGGGACATTATCCGGCGTCACGCGCGAGAACAGCCTGCGCGGACAGCAATTGCACATGCTATATGAGGAAGCCGGGGTAGGGTCATTCCGGTTTGATGCTGAGCGTGCCGATTTTGTGCACGATCAGAGTTTTTCGACATGTATGGTTTGAACGATGTTCCGGAAAGCCAGCAGCGCGACGTCTATTTCAGCCTTTTGCACCCGGATGACCGCGAGGCCTTGAATGCCGGGATGCAGAAAGGGCTTGAGGGGGACCGCTCGGTGACGAGCGACATCGGGCGCGTTTACAAGACGAGCGGCGAGTTGATGACCGTCAAGCGGGTCTGGCGGATTGGCGGGGGCGCGGACGGGCGGCGCACGGACGGCTTTGGCTTGCATATCGACTTGACCGATTTCGAGAAACTCAACCAAGCGCATGACGAGGCTCTGGAGCGGCTGAAGCTGGCGACCGAGGGGTTTCCGGGGCTTGTTTATCAAGGGATTTGGAAGCCGGGGCAGGTGGTCAAACATCTCTATCTGAGCGAGAGATCCGAGGAATATTGGGGCGTTACCCCGCAACAGGTCTATGACGACCCGCAGTTACTGGACGCGGAAGATTTGGATAAAGACGTCGACGCGGCCGTTGCCTTGATGCTTGAGAGCGCGCGCAGTGGCGCAGCGCTCTATCGGCGTCTTGAGATAAAGACGGGGGTTGCCGATTTTCATGGCGCGGTGACCGACCTTGGTGATGGCACTTATCGGATTGATGGTGTGGTGGTGGATGTGACGGCAGAGGTTGCTGCGCTGAAAGAGGCGCAGCATCAGGCCGTGATCGCCAATCGCGCGCAACGCATGGAGAGCATCGGCCATCTGACCGGAGGTATCGCGCATGATTTCAACAACCTGTTGGCTGTCATCATGGGCAATCTTGAGCTGCTCTATGAAAGCGAAACTGATCCGCTGCGCCGCGGCCAGATCGAGGCGGGGCTGGAGGCCAGCAGGCGTGGGGCCGATCTTACCCGGTCGATGCTGGCCTTTGCGCGTGAGGCGCCGTTGAAGCCGGAGGTGCTTGACCTTAACGCGGTGGTCCGCTCGGCCCAACACTGGATGCAGCGGGCCTTGCCCGAGACGGTTGAGGTTGAGACATCGCTTTTGGCGGGTTTGTGGCGCACCGAGCTTGATGCGAGTTCGCTGGAAAGATGTCTATTGAACCTGTTGTTGAATGCGCGTGATGCGATGGACGGCACGGGCAAGTTGACGATTGAGACCACCAATGCGCGGATTGATGAGCTTTATGTCGATCAGCGCGATCACGAGCTTGAGCCGGGGCGGTATGTCATGCTTGCCGTTAGTGATACGGGCTGCGGGATCGCGCCCGAGGCGTTGCACCATATCTTTGACCCGTTTTACACCACCAAGGAGACCGGGAAAGGCTCTGGGATGGGCCTGCCGATGATTGAAGGGTTCGTCAAACAATCCAATGGCTCGGTGCAGGTGTATACGGAGCCGGGCGAAGGCACGACCATCAAGCTGTATTTTCCGGCCGTGACGGGGGCTGTAGCAGAGATGCCGCGCGCGCAGGCGGGGGAGGCGGAACGGGCCTCTCACGGGCAACATATCCTGTTGGTTGAGGATGAAGAGCAGGTTCGCAAGGTTCTGGCGGCGTCGCTGCGCCGGGCGGGGTATCGCGTTACGCCGGCGGAGAGCGGGGATCAGGTGCTTGAGATTTTCCAGAACGCCGAGGGGTTTGACTTGCTGGTCACGGATATTGTGATGCCGGGTGTTTTGCAGGGGACAACATTGGCCAAGGCGATACGCGGGCTGACGCCGGAGTTGCCGATGATTTTCATGTCGGGCTATGCCACGGAGGCGACGGTTCACGGCAATGGTTTGCGCCCTGAGGACATCCGTTTGATGAAGCCGGTTCCGAGGGCTGATTTCCTCATGGCGGTGGCGCGGGCGCTGGCGTCGTGACTGGTTAAGGCGAGGCTGGCGTGTGACTGGCTTGTGACTGGCGCGACGGTGGTGTCACCCGGGCGAGAGGTTGCGATCATGGCCACAAGGAAAAGACGTTACGGCACCGGGGGCGAAGTGGGGCGCGGCGCAGGGTGACAGACCGCGACAGGCACGTCAAAGTGGCCTGTAAGGGGAGGATGTTCATGCGTTTACATGACATGTTGATTGACGCCGCGCGCGACCGGGGAGCCGAGTGCGCGGTGATTGATTTTGACGATGTACGTTATGACTGGGCGACGATGCAGCGCGGGGCGCAAGCGGCCAGCGATGTGTTGCAGGCCAAGGGCGTGCGGGCGGGTGACCGGGTTGTGATCGTGCTGGAAAACGCGGCGGTTGCCATGGCGGCGCTGTTTGCCTGTTCGATGCTGGATGCGATTGCGGTACCGGTAAATGCGCGGCTGACCAAGGCCGAGCTTGACCGGATTTTGGCGCATTCGGATGCGGCGGCCGCGGTGTTTAGCGTGGCCACGGGCAAAGCGCCGCGCGCGCAGGCCGAGGCCTTTGACGCCGAGAGCGTGGCACTGCCGGTGGGCGAGATGGCCGTTATGGCGCGCGCCGGAGCCGTGCCGGAGCCGGTTGAGACCGACAACGCGCGCGCGATCGCGATCATGCTTTACACATCGGGGACGACCGGCGCGCCGAAGGCTGCCATGCTGAGCCATGCAACGATGTTGGCCGGGGCGGCGGCGAGCGAGGAAATGCGTGGCATCGTGGCGTCGGATGTCACCTATCTTGCGCTGCCGTTGAGCCACATCTTTGGTTTGGTGACCTTGCTGGCGGTGACGCGGGCCAAAGCCTGTGCGCGGCTGGAAGCGCGGTTTGACGTGGCGCGATTGTATCAGGCGTTGAAAGAGGATGTCACCGTTTTGCCGGCGGTGCCACAGATGCATGCGCAGTTGTTTCACTATGCGCGGGAGCGTGGTGAGGGGCGCTATAGCAAGGGGATTTTGCGGTTTGCCTCCTCTGGCGGGGCGCCGCTTGATCCGTCATGGAAGCGCGAGGCCGAGGCGTTTTATGGCATCGCGTTGCAGAATGGCTATGGGCTGACCGAGACGGCAGCGGGGGTTTGTGCGACGCGCAGCGAGAAGGGCGATCCGGATGTGTCCGTCGGCGTGCCGATGCTGGGCAGTGAGTTGCGTATCAACCTTGAGGCCCCCGGCGCACAGCCCGAGCAGGGCATCGGCGAGATCGAAATTGGCGGGCCGCAAGTGATGCTGGGTTATTTCAAGGACACCCCGAGCAGACGGCAGCGGTGATGACGCCGGACGGGTGGTTCAAGTCAGGCGACCTTGGGAGGATGGACGATAAGGGGCGGTTGTTTATCGTCGGGCGGACCAAGGAGTTGATCATTCACTCCGGGTTCAACGTCTATCCCGTAGAGGTTGAGGCGGCGTTGAGTGAGCATGACGATGTGATCATGGCGGCGGTTGTTGGTCGCAAGGTCGAGGGCAACGAAGAGGTGATCGGCTTTGTCGCCTGCAAGCCGGATGCCGGTGTGAGCGAGGACGCGATAAGGGCGTTTTTGCGCGAGCGGTTGGTGCCCTATAAGGTGCCGTCGCGGATTGTGATTGCCGAGAGCCTGCCAGCCGCGCCGACAGGGAAGATCCTTAAGTCGGTGCTGTTGGATCATTTTGCGGAGGCCTTGGGGTAGAGGGGCTGCGCGGTTTGGCATGGACTGGACCATTCGGTGGAATGGGCGGAGTTGGGTTCTTCCATCGCTGGCAAAGGTCGGGGCTAGCTCACTCAGACCGCTGACTAAGGTGGGGGGCAGCCTCCCACACCGCAGGTAAAAGTGGGGGGCCAGCCCCCCACACCCCCGGGATATTTTCAGTCAGATGAAGGGGGCCGGGTGACTCGTGAGAAAATGGTCGACGAGCGTGTGGTTTTTGGTGTCGCGGGTCAGGTGAGGGGGATGTAGGCGATCTCGCTCCCGGCGGGTTGGGCGGGGGCGTTGGGCGCGGAAATCGCGAGCGCGTTTGCTTGGGACAGGACCGTGAGGAGCGAGCTATCTTGACGTTCGAACACTGTGATCTGGCCATTTTCGACATGGGCGCGCTGGTAATGTTCGCGCGGGCCATTCGCGCCGAGGGGGCGGTGAGCGTCGCGGATTTGCGCGCGACGGGGGCAGGTTTGAACCCTTGTAGCGCGCGGATCAGGGGGGCGAGGAAAATGTGGCCGCAAACCATCGCCGAGACCGGGTTGCCGGGCAGGCCGACCATGACCGAGCCGCCCAAGCGCCCCGCCATCAGGGGTTTGCCGGGGCGCATGGCGATTTTGTAGAAGGCGCGCTCGAGCCCCATGTCGGCGGCGACTGTGCCGACCAGATCATGATCGCCCACGGACGCGCCGCCGATGGTGACGATGAGGTCGGCGTCTTTGGCGAGCGTGAGTGTGGTTTCGAGGCTTTCGCGGTTGTCGCGGGCGATCGGCAAGAGCCGGGGGGCCGCGCCGAGATTGCGCAGGAGGGCGTGCAAGCCGAAGGTGTTGGAGGCGATGATCTGATCGCGGCTTGGGGTTTCGCCGGGCATGACGAGTTCATCGCCGGTCGAGATCAGCGCGACCGAGGTGCGGCGGGTCACCGGCAGCTCGGCGATGTTCATCGCGGCGAGCAGGGCGATGTCTTCGGGGCTAAGGCGGCGCGGGGCGTCGAGCCTATGGCCGCTGGTGAAATCGGTGCCGAGTGGGCGGATGTTGGAGACGCTTTGCGGGGCGGTGATGGTGATGAGGGAGCCGCGCCGCTCGACGTCTTCCTGGATCACCACATGGCTGGCGCCATCGGGCACCGGCGCGCCGGTGAAGATGCGCACGGCGTGGCCGGGTTTGAGCGTGCCGTCAAAGCCGTGTCCGGCGGCGCTCTCTCCGATCACCTTGAACTGGGCGTGGAGGTCGACCTCTTCGGCTTTGAGCGCGTAGCCGTCCATCGCGGAGGAGGCAAAGGGGGGCTGGTCGCGGGTGGCGCTGACCGGTTGGGCAAGCACACGACCGGGCGCGTCAAGCAGCGGCACTGTTTCGCTGGCGAGCGGTGAGACCAGCGCGAAGAGTTCGTTAAGGGCGTCGGTGACGGAGATCATGATGCCTCGTAGCGGCCTGATTTTCCGCCGTCTTTCAGCACCACGCGGATGTCGGAGATGATCATGCCCTTGTCGACCGCTTTGACCATATCGTGCACTGTGAGGGCGGCGATGGAGACGGCGGTGAGGGCTTCCATCTCGACGCCGGTCTGGCCGGTGGTTTTGACCGTGGCCTCGATGTCGATGCCGGGCAAGTCGGGGTTGAGGGTGAGATCAACCGTGACCTTGGTGATCGGCAAAGGGTGGCAGAGGGGGATCAGATCGGGGGTTTTCTTGGCCCCCATGATCCCGGCGAGGCGCGCGACCGAGAGGACATCGCCCTTTTTTGCGCGCCCTTCGGAAATCAGCGTGAAGGTGTCGGGCTGCATCGACACGGACCCGCGCGCCACGGCAATGCGTGCGGTTACGGGCTTGTCCGAGACATCGACCATATGGGCATCGCCCTTGGCGTCAAAGTGGCTAAGACCAGCCATGTTATGCGGCTCCTGTGGCGGGGATCGGATTGGCGAGCAGCGTCTTGGTTGCGGCGGTCACATCCGGTTGGCGCATCAGGCTTTCGCCGATGAGAAAGCTGCGCGCGCCATAGCGGGCCATATCGGCGAGATCATCGGGCGTGGCGAGGCCGCTTTCGGAAATGACCAGACGGTCGGCGGGCACCCGGCGCGACAGGTTGCGGGTGGCGTCGAGCGTGGTTTCGAAGGTCTTGAGGTTGCGGTTGTTGATGCCGATCATCCGCGATTTGAGGGGGAGGGCGCGGTCGAGTTCTTCCTCGTCGTGGACCTCAAGCAGGGCATCCATGCCCCATTCGGTGGCGGCGGCTTCAAGCTCGCGTGCCTGCGCATCAGAGACCGAGGCGAGGATGATCAGGATGCAATCGGCCCCAAGCGCGCGGGCCTCGGCGACCTGATAGGTGTCATACATGAAATCCTTGCGCAGCGCGGGCAGGGCAGTGGCGGCGCGGGCCTGCGTCAAAAAGGGTTTGGCCCCCTGAAAGCTGGGCGTGTCGGTGAGCACCGAGAGGCAGGTTGCGCCGCCGGCTTCATAGGCGCGTGCCAGCGTAGCGGGGTCGAAGTCTTCGCGGATCAAGCCCTTAGAGGGGCTTGCTTTTTTGACCTCGGAAATGAGACCGTAGCCGGTTTTGCTCGCTGCGACGAGCGCATCCGCAAAGGGGCGGACGGGGGATGCTGCGCGCGCTTCGGCTTCGATGTCGCTTAGGGGTTTGGCGGCTTTGTCGGCGGCGACTTCCTCAAGCTTGTAGGCTTTGATGCGGTCGAGAACGGTGCCGGTGAGCGGTCCGGTCATGTGGCCTCCGATGTGAGTTTGGCGAGGGCGGTGATCTTGGCTTTGGCGGCACCGGAATCGATGCTTTCGCGGGCCATTTCGACACCTTGATGCAGGTCGGCGGCTTTGCCTCCGACTGTGAGAGCGGCGGCGGCGTTGAGCAGCACCGCGTCGCGATAGGCCGACGGGGTGCCATCGAGCAAGGCCTTGAAAGCCGTGGCATTTTCGGACGGTGTGCCGCCGATGATATCCTCGAAAGGATGCACGGGCAGGCCGAAATCTTCGGGGTGGAGCTCGATCTCGCGCACGGTGCCGTCTTCTTCGAGGGCGGCGACCCATGTGAGGCCGGTGATTGTCATCTCGTCGGTGCCGTCGCTGCCATGCACCAGCCAGGCGCGTTCGGAGCCCAGAGCGCCGAGGGTTTCGGCCATCGGGCGGATCATCGCGCGGGAAAACGCGCCGGTGAGTTGGCGTTTCACGCCCGCCGGGTTGGTCAGCGGCCCGAGGATGTTAAAGATCGTGCGGGTGCCAAGTTCTGCCCGGCTTGGCCCGACATGGGCCATCGCGGGGTGGTGCATGGGCGCCATCATGAATGCGATGCCGCACTCGCTCAGCGCCTTTTCAACCACCGCAGGGCCGACCATGACATTCACGCCCATTTGCGCCAATGCATCCGCAGCACCGGATTTCGACGACAGGTTACGATTGCCATGTTTCGCAATGGTTAACCCCGCGCCCGCCGCCACAAAAGCGGTGGCGGTCGAGATGTTGAGCGTGCCCTTGCCATCGCCGCCGGTGCCGACAATGTCCATCGCATCATCGGGCGCTTTGACCGTGTGGCATTTGGCGCGCATGACGCTGGCGGCGGCGGTGAATTCCGCGACCGTTTCACCGCGTGTGCGCAGCGCCATGAGAAAGCCGCCGATCTGGCTTGGCGTGGCATCGCCTTCGAACAGGATACGAAAGGCGGTTTCGGCTTCGCTGCGCGACAGCGCGCGTTCGGCAGCCGCACCGATCAGGGGTTTGAGGGCGTCGCTCATCTAAGCTCCGTGGGTTTCTGGGGCAAGGCAGCTGTTCGAGAACCCGGAAAATCCGAGGCGAAACAAGCGTTTGTGTCACATATGTTCTTCAACAGCAGCATCTTGCTCATTATTGGTCGCAAAGGACTGGAAGCCCATGCTTTGGTCGCGGTATACATGTTCAGGCTTGGTGCGTACCGTCAAGGGGCGCGTGGGACCTCAAGAGCAGAAAATGAGGTGATCGCAGTGGTCAAAGGATTGGTGAGCGGCGTGGTCGTGGGGGTTGTCGTCTCGGTCGGGGCGGCGGCGGGGCTTTCTGTGTTTATTGGCGGGCCAACGCCGAGCAACAAGCAACCGCAAACGGCAGCGGTCAGCGTGCCTGCGGGATCGGAATTCAACAAGCCGCGCGAAGACAAGAAGGCGAGCCTGCCTGCGAGTGAGCCGGTGGTGGCAGAGCAGGTTGCGCCCAAGGTGACCGCGCCCAAGCCCGACAGCGTGGCGCCTGTGGCCACGGTTGCCAAGGATCTGGGCGCGCAGCCCGTCGCCGGGCAGGAGCCGGGCGGGATGGCGCAGCCCAAGACCGGCGCAGAGGTGATCAAACCTCCCGCGCCTGTGGTGGCTTCTGCGGCTAAAAAGCCATTGCAAACAACGGGGTCGAGTGCGCCCAAGCCGCCAAGCGGCGAGGCGGCGCTGTCGATTTCAACCGAGCCGGCGCAGCCAGCGCCGCCTGTGGTAGAGGTTCCGAAAACCGCCTTTGAGACGCCTAAGGTTGCGCAAAAGGACGGTGGCACGCAGGCTGGTGGCACGCAGGCAGGTGGTGAGGGCGAAGTTGTGGCTTCGGTGTCGGCCCCCGCACCGAAGGTTCAAAGTGCGGCACCGATGGAGCCGCCTGCGCCGGTCGTAACGCCCGAGGCCAGCAGCGGGAGCGGCGATGTAACGGGGCAGGAGCCGCCGAAGCCTGCGATGAAGCCTGAAGGCAAACCGGCAGCGGGGCAGGTCGCCCAAGCGCCGGTTGCGCCCAAACCCGTGAGCGCGGAGCCGGTGATCCGAGTGGGGCCCCCAGCAGAGCCGAAACCAGTTGTTGACCCTGTGGCTGAGCCGGTGGTTAAGCCTGAGGTTAAG
Source organism: Rhodobacteraceae bacterium D3-12 (assembly GCA_025916135.1). Classification (NCBI taxonomy): domain Bacteria; kingdom Pseudomonadati; phylum Pseudomonadota; class Alphaproteobacteria; order Rhodobacterales; family Roseobacteraceae; genus Phycobium; species Phycobium rhodophyticola. The sequence goes on from CP104793.1 coordinate 1,787,511, forward strand.
CCCGATGCGGTTGCTGGTGCAGAGCCAGCGGGCGACCCGGTGGCACCTGCGGAGACGTTCAAGAAAACCGTTCGCGAACAGGGCGTTAAGGAACCTGCGCCCAAGGTGGAGATAGCCGAAGGGGGTGCCGCACCGGTGCCGACTCCAGCGGTTGATCCAAAGCCCGGCTCCGACACGCCCAAGGACAAGGTAGCGCGAGCCGTTACCGAGCCGCCCGCCAAGCCGGTCACCGTGCCGCAAGTCAAGAGCCTACCGGCTCCACCAGAACCAGAGCAGCCGCGTCAGGCGCAGGCCGAATCCGCAGCACCCCCACCCGCCATCCGGATTGGAAAACCGGCAGGAAGCTTCAAGACCGTGGGCAGCAAACTCGGCACATCCGGCGGCGCTCTAGGGACCAAGCGGAGCAGTGGTTTGCCAACGATCGGAGCGGGCGCTGCGGCGCCAGACGGCGCCGTCAAAACGAAAGGCGCGCGGCCGATCGAACGCTATGCTGTTAATTTCAAGGCCTTGGAAAACAAGCCTAAAATGGCGATTGTGTTGATCGACGAGGGCACAGGATCGGTTGAGATCGACCAGCTTGCGGCGTTCCCTTATCCGCTGGCGATTGCGGTGGACACGGCGCGCGACGACGCTTTGGATCGCATGGCAATGTTCCGCGCGGCGGGCTTTGAGGTTATGGCCATGGTGGCGCTGCCAGAGGGGGCAACCCCAACCGACGTCGAAGTGGCGATGCCGGTGCTTATGGACAAGGTGCCAGAAGCCGTAGGCGTGATGGAAGCGCCGGGCGAGGGGATCCAGTTTGACCGCAAGGTAAGCGATCAGGTTGCGCAGATCCTTGGCGCAACGGGTCACGGTTTGCTGTTGTATTCCAAGGGGTTGAACACGGCGCAGAAGCTGGCGGCCAAGAATGGCGTGCCGTCGGCGACGATCTTTCGCGACTTTGATGCGGCGGGCCAGAATAGCCGCACGATCCGCCGCTTCCTGAACAACGGCGCGTTGCGCGCCGGCAGCGAGGGCGGCGTTGTGATGGTCGGTCGGATGCGCCCGGAAACCGTGGCGGCGCTGTTGGTTTGGGGCTTGGATGAACGTGCCGGGCAAATCGCGCTCGCGCCGATCAGCGCGCTGTTGCAGGAGCAATAAGCCAAAGTGTTAACGCAGAAATTTGGCGGGTCTGCCGGGGGGTGACCTTCGGCTGACATCCGGCTGACTTACGTGCACCGCTGCGCCGCGGCAAATTTGAACGGAAAATTAAGTTAACGCGGCGTGCGCTGACGATGAGGCACGACTAAGGGCGGTGTCTAAAACGCGCGTGGTTCCGGCTCAAGTCCGGGGCGTAGGGTGGTGTGTGGCGGAAATCGCGCGTGTCTCGCCGGGGGCGAGGCCACTGAGCGACCAGTCGCCGATACGGGTGCGGATCAAACGCAGTGTCGGGTGGCCGACGGCGGCGCTCATCCGGCGGACCTGTCGGTTGCGCCCTTCGGTGATGACAAGCTCAAGCCATGTGTCGGGCACCGATTTGCGCACCCGTATCGGCGGATGGCGTGGCCAGAGCCAATCTGGTTCCGGGACGAGACGCGCCTTGGCCGGGCGGGTTGGCCCGTCCTTGAGGGTGACCCCGATGCGCAGCGCCGAAAGAGCGGCGTCATCCGGGCGACCTTCGACCTGAATCAGATAGGTCTTGGGCTGCTTGAAGCGCGGGCTTGATATCCGCGCTTGCAGCTTGCCGTCATCGGTCAAAAGCAGAAGCCCTTCGCTGTCGCGATCAAGCCGCCCGGCGGGATAGACCGATTTTTCGCTGATGTATTCGGCCAGCGTCGGACGCGGCGGCGTGGATTTGTCGGTGAATTGCGTCAGCACGCCATAGGGTTTGTTAAACAGGATCAGCCGCGCCATCAGCTCTGCCCTCGAACCGCCACGAACGACTGCGCGCCGCGCAATCTCCCTTGTCCAACGCCGGCCGCAAAAAACCAACCCGCCCCCTTCATCTGACCGAAAATATCCCGGGGGGTGCGGGGGGCTGGCCCCCCGCTTTCCTCTGCCTCACGCGCTTGCCCGTGCCGCCATAGGACCACGCCGCAAGTGGCGTGATCCTTGAGCGACCGGTGGCAGAGCGGCGTCATGGGCCAGGCTTCCGTTACTGGAAGTTCGTCAGCACCGCGTTGATCGCGTTCTGATCAAGTTGCAGACCCGCTCGCGTTTGCACGTCATTGACAAAGAACTGGTAAAGATCCTGAGCCTGCCCATTGGCCGTCTGGGCCTTGAGCGCCTGAAGCGCGTTGGCGACTTCGGGGCTGGTCGGGTCAGGCTCGTTAACCGCATCAAGCCGCACGATGATGGCGCCGCCCGGCGTGGCAAAGGTGCGGGCCGTGCCGGGCTCCATCGCAAAGATACCATCGAGGAAGTCGCGCGGCGTCTTGTCGATGAAATCGGTGCGGGTGAGCGCGCTTTCCTGCGTTACCGTCAGGCCAAGCGCCGCCATGTCGGCGTCGGGCGTGATCTTGGGCAGCAGCGCTTCGGCTTGGGCCATCAACAGGCGCGAGGTTTCGGCCACTTTCCAGGCGGCCACCACATCGGCGCGCACAGCGTCAAGCGTTTGCAGTTCCGGTGCGACCACCTCATTCAATCGCAGCGCAAAGATGCCGCCATCTTCAAGCGCGATAAGCTCCGGGAAATCCTCGGCTTTGACCTTGGACGCTTCGGTCTGGAAGGCGGCATAGCCGGCGATGTCATCCGAGCTTTCGCGGGTCCAGTCGATCTGTGCCAGCTTCATATCGGTCTCTTTGGCCACCTCTTCGAGGGTCGCACCCGAGGCGAGCAAATCGTCGATATCGTCGCGCATCTTGTCGATGATACGCGCGGCGCGGTCGCCCACCAGCTCTTCGCGCAGCTGTTCGCGTGCGTCTTCAAAGCTTTGGGTGCGCGCAGCGAGCACGCCGTTCATCCGAAACAGCGCCGGTCCAAGATCCGAGGCAAACGGGCCAACAACAGCCCCCGCTTCGGCGGCAAAGACGCCGTCACCTGCTGCCCCAAGGGCCCTCTTTCACCATATCGCCGAGGTCGATGTCAGTGAGCGCGAGACCGCGGTCCTTGACGATGTCCTCAAAGCTTTTCTCCTTGGCGTCAATCGCGGCTTTGGCGGCTTTGGCTGTGGCCTCATCCGGGAAGACGAGGCGTTCAACAAGGCGGCGCTCGGGCTGATTGAATTCGGTTTTACGCGAATTGTAATTTTCAAGCAGCACATCGTCGCCGATCTTGACCTGATCGAGGATCATGTCGGGCGTGAGCCAGACATAGGTGATGCGTTTGCGTTCCGGCAGGGTGAACTGGGCGGCTTGTTCCTTGTGAAAGGCGGTGAGCTGTTCCTCGGTCGGGGTGGCGAGCGGCTCTTTAAGGTCGGCCTCGCCAAGGCGGGCCCATGTGAAATCGCGGGTTTCAGCAAGGTAGTCGACCAGCGTGTTGGCAACCACCGTGCCTTCGGGCATGCCAGAGAGGATCGCCTGTTGCAGCAGCCCACTGGCGAGATCATCGCGCAGGCCCTGTTCGAATTCCTTCTCGGTCATGTTGGAGCGGTCGAGGTAGAATTCATAAGCGGTGCGATCAAAGCTACCGTCAATGCCGCGAAAGCCCTGAATTTGGGTCAGCGTGTCGGCAAGATTGTCATCGCCTGCCGAAATGCCAAGCCTTGCCGCTTCGTTGTCGAGCGCGGTGGCGGCGATCAGGCGGGCAAGGGCGCGTTGGTCGATCTGAAGCGCGCGGGCGATCTGCATCGAAATCGGCTGACCGAGGCGGGCCTCTTCGGAGCGGATTTCATCCTGCACCGCGCGGGCAAAGGCGTTGGTGGTGATCTCGCGATCCCCAACCGATCCGATCGAGCGCAGGGTGCCGCCGAAGTTGGTGGCGCTAAAGCCGCCAAGGCCAAGGATCAGAAGGCCAAGGAGGATCCAGACGAGTGTTTTCGAGGTGCTGCCGCGTGCCATGAAGCGCCTTTCGCAGTATGATTGGGTCAGGTCGGATGATGTCTATTGCCTGCGCTGCGCAGGGGCAAGCCCCGCGAACGTCAGAGGGCGGGGTTTTCGAGCCGGTCAAACAGCGTGCCAATGCCGGAGCGGTCGATATTGGCAAAGGCAATGCGCAGCTGGCGTTTGCCAGAGGGCGCGCCCGCGGGCTGGAACATGGTGCCAGGCAGGAGCAACACGCCCGCCTCGCGCACCAAACGCGGGGCGAGGTCGTCGGAGCTCATCTCGAACGGGTGTTCGACATAGGCGAAATAGGCCCCGACCCCGAGCAGTTTCCAGCCTTTGGCGGCGAGGCGGGGAAAGCCGTCTTCGATGGCGGCGCGCCGGTCGAGGATTTCGTCACGCTCGCCCGCGAGCCATTGCGAGAGGTTCTGCATCCCCCAAAGTGCCGCGTGCTGGGCCAGTTGGTTGGGGCAGATGGCCACCGTGTCGAGGAATTTTTCGACCTCGGCGAGCGTGTCGGTCGAGGCGGTGACAGCGCCGACGCGGTGGCCGGTCAGGCGGTAAGCTTTGGAAAAGGAGTAAAGCTGGATCAGCGTGTCATCCCATGCCGGATCGGCAAAGAGGTCATGCGGCGCGCCGCTCTCAGAGTGGAAATCGCGGTAGGTTTCGTCCACGAGAAGCTTTAGCCCGTGGGCGCGGGCGAGTTCAAAAACGCGCGCACCAATGTGGCGGGGTATTCAACGCCGCCGGGATTATTGGGGGTGATAAGCACAATCGCGCGGGTCTTGTCGGTGATCAACGCGCGCGCCGTCTCCGGATCGGGGAGGAGCCCCGCGCCGGTGGCCAGCGGAACAGCCGTCACACCGGCCATGTCACAGGCCATCTTGTGGTTGAAATACCACGGGGTCGGCAAAAGGATTTCGTCCCCCTCGGTGGTCAGGGTTTCGAGCACGGCGCAGAACGCCTGATTGCAGCCCGAGGTGATGGCGACCTGATCGGCGCTGATTGCGCCGCCATATGACGCCTGCCATTCCTGCGCCACCTGCGCGCGCAATTCCGGCAGGCCGAGCACCGGACCATAGAGGTGCGCCTCCGGGTTGGTTTTGATCGTATCCGCCATGGCGTCAAGCATGGGCGGGGGCGGCGGTGCGACCGGCGCCGCCTGACTGACGTTGATCAGCGGACGCTCTTGCGTGAAGGTCACGCCATCAAGCCAGCGGCGCGCCTCCATCACGGGCGGAGCAAAGGTGGATTGGGTGCGGGTGGTCATGGGCTACATCCGTTCTGGTGGCGCGGGGCGGGCCTCGGGCAGGCGTATGTCGCGAAAGAGGAAAGGCCGGGCGCGGTTTTCCGGCACGGTAGCCAAGCGCAGCGGGATTGAAAAGGGGCAAGGCCGCGCGCCCGCCCGCGCCTTCATCTGACTGGAAATATCCCGGGGAGTTTGAGGGGCTGGCCCCTCAATCCCACCAGTAGTTTGAGGGGCTGGCCCCTCAATCCCACAGCGGTTTAAAGTGGCTGGCCCGTCGATCAGTCGACGCCGCGGTAGGGTTCGACATATTGCAGCGCCATGTCCCAAGGGAAGAAGATCCATGTGTCCTGCGAGACGCTGGTGATATAGGTATCGGCCTGTTTTTCGCCTTCGGGTTTGGCATAGACACAGGCGAAATGGGCGTTGGGATAGATCGAACGCACCAGTTCGAGGGTCTTGCCGCTGTCCACCAGATCATCGACGACGAGAATGCCGGTGCCGTCGCCCATCATGGCGGCATCGGGGGATTTGATGACTTCGGCGTCGCGGCGCTGATCGGCTTTGCCGCCGCCCGAATGGTAGGATTTGACCGAGATCGTGTCGACCGTTCGGATGTCGAGCTCGCGCGCGACGATCATCGCCGGGGCCATGCCGCCGCGGGTGATGGCGACGACGGCGCGCCATTCGCCGTTGTCGGGCCCGTGGCCATCCAGCCGCCAAGCAAGGGCGCGGGAGTCGCGGTGGATCTGGTCCCAGCTAACGTGGAAGCCTTTTTCGTGGGGCAGTCGGGTGTCGGTCATGGCAGATGTCCTTATCTGTCGAGCAGGAGGCGCAGGCCAAGCGCGCCAAGCACGGCGGCAGCGATGCGGTCGAAAATCGGTTTGAGGCCGAGATAGCGGCGGCGCACCGCGTTTGTCGAGAGCAGAATTGCGAGCACGGGTTGCACCAGTGCCTCGACGGCGAGGTGGTTTGCGAAGATCAGCGATTTCTCGGCCGTGGTGAGCGCGGGCGGAAAGATCACCACCAGCACGGCCCCAGCGAAGAGCACGGCTTTGGGATTAGCGAGGTTGATCAGCAACCCGGAAAAGAAGAAATGGCCATTTGACACAGGCGGGGCCGCGCCGAGCGGTTCGGCGGCGTGACGCCATGTTTGCACGGCGATCCAAAGAAGATAGAGCGCGCCGGCGGTTTTCATCGCGACAAAGGCCCAAGGGAAGAGGGCGAAGAGCGTTTGCAGGCCAAACAGCGCGGCCAACGACCAGAGAGCAGCCATAAGGGCAAGGCCAAGGCCGGCGGCCACCCCTGCGGCGCGGCCATGGGCGAGCGCGGTGCGGGTGATAAACAAAAGCGACGGGCCCGGCATGGCGATAGCGGCCAGCAGTGTGAGGTTGAAGGCAATGAAATGCGTGAGGGTGAGGCTCATGTCCGGTGCTTTCTGGTGCGTTTTTGGGCTTACTGGTGCGCGGGCTTAATCAGGCCGTTGCATGGTGAAAATGCTGAGCAGGCGGGTGGCGGGCAGGTCGGGCGCGTTTTGCAGACGGGTCAGCTGCACGCCCGCGATATGTGTGGGCGAGAGGACGGTGAGCAGGATTTGGTTGCTGATCACGGCCGCTCCGCGCTGTTCCGAGGTTTCGAGCCAGAAGTGGGGGAGCTGCTGCGCCGCGCCACAGGCACCGGGATCGAGCAGGGCGGGCGCGAGATGCTCGGCGAGCATGTCCTGCCCCGTGTTCATGAGCGCTAGGTCCTCGGGAGGGGTGTCGGCGGGTTGCTGGCGGGCAAGCGGCGTTTCGGCGGATTTGACACGCAGGGCGAGGGCGGTGGCGGCCTCGGCAGGTCGGCGCAGGAGGCTGACCGTTTGGCTGTAATCCGAGGGGCGGCTGTTGAGGTGGCGCTCGCCCAGATAGTTGCGCGTGGCCAATGTTTCGAGCCGCCAGTCCCCCGCGAGCATATCGGCGAGCTCTGTGTCGCTGGCGGTGCAGTGGCGGGTTGAGGACGGGGCTGCATGGAGCGCCGTTGGCAGGGCCGCGAGGGTGGGCAGGGCCAGTTGGGCGATCAGCAGCACCGGCGCAAGCAGGCGCGCGGCGGCAGGGCAGGGCGCAGGGGCTGGGCGGGCCGCAGGGCCACGGGCTGCGGGAGTATGCGCAGCAGGAAAGGAGGCCGGGCGACGCGGCGCCCGACCGGACTGTGGCGGAGTGGCGCGATCAGCCTTTTTCGATATCGGGCGCATCGACCGCTTTCATGCCGACGATGTGATAGCCGGCATCGACATGCAAGTTTTCGCCCGTGACGCCGGAGCCGAGATCAGACAGCAGGTAAAGCGCCGAGCCGCCGACATCGTCGATGGTCACATTGCGGCGCAGGGGCGAGTTGTATTCGTTCCACTTCAGGATATAGCGGAAATCGCCAATGCCCGACGCGGCCAGTGTTTTGATCGGGCCAGCCGAGATGGCGTTGACGCGGATGCCGTCTTTGCCGAGGTCTTCGGCCATGTATTTGACCGAAGCCTCCAGCGCTGCCTTGGCCACGCCCATGACGTTGTAATGCGGCATGACCTGTTCGGCGCCGTAATAGGTGAGCGTGAGAGCAGAGCCGCCGGGGCCCATCAGTTTCTCGGCGCGTTGCATCACGGCGGTGAAGGAATAGACCGAGATGTCCATGGTCATCAGGAAGTTATCCTTGGACGTATCGACATAGCGGCCACGCAATTCGTTCTTGTCGGAAAAACCGATGGCGTGAACGATAAAGTCGAGCTTGCCCCATTTGGCTTCGATCTCGCCAAAGGCGGCGTCGATCGAGGCGGGGTCGGAGACATCGCAATCAATCAGCGTATCAACGCCCAGTTGGTCGGCCAGAGGCGCGACGCGTTTTCGGAAGGCATCCCCCATATAGGAGAAGGCCATTTCGGCCCCGGCATCGGCACAGGCCTTGGCGATACCCCATGCGATTGATTTGTCATTGGCGAGGCCCATGATGAGCCCGCGCTTTCCTGCCATAAGAGTGTTCGACATCAGTCCCCCGGTCCGCGCCGTTTGCGACGCAATTATGCTGTTTGATTTCTTTAGGCGATTGAATAGGGTGCATCAAGGGTCGAGGGCGCAGGCCTGTATCGGCAAAGGGGAATTCCCCCCGAAGGTTTCAGGGACTAGAGTGATGGCGGACAGAACCGGTATATTCGCAGGCGACAACCCGTTTGAGATTGCGCGAGGCTGGCTTGAAGAAGCGGTGGGCAGCGAGCCCAATGATCCGAATGCGATCGCGCTGTCCACGGTGGATGCGGACGGCTTGCCCAATGTGCGGATGGTTCTGTTGAAGGACATCGAGGACGACGCCTTTGTGTTTTACACCAACTATGGCAGCGCCAAAGCCCAAGAGATTGACGGGGCAGGCAAGGCGGCCTTTGTCATGCATTGGAAAAGCCTGCGCCGGCAAATCCGGGTGCGCGGCGTGGTGGAGCGCGAAGAGGGCGCGGCGGCGGATGCGTATTTCGCGAGTCGCTCGCTCAAGAGCCGGCTGGGGGCTTGGGCCTCGCAGCAATCGCAGCCTTTGTCGTCGCGTGCGGCCTTGGTGGCGGAAGTTGCCAAAGTGACGGCGGCGCATGGCACGGCGCCGAAGCGGCCAGAGTTCTGGGGGGGCTATCGCATTCGCCCCGTAGAGATAGAATTCTGGGCGGATGGCGCGTTTCGCCTGCATGACCGGTTCCGCTGGCGGCGGGGAAATAGTCAACAAAACTGGGACGTTCAGCGACTCAATCCTTGAATTTCGCGTGACGTGAAAAGCAAGCGTCTGATTAGGAACGGATTTTTGTGCTTGAAACTGGCGGCTTCATTGCGCATGACAGGGTGTGGGGATGGAAATAGTGGACGCTTATATTGGAACAGGATGCGAAGAGCACCCGTGAAGTGTCCGGTCAGGTAAAGTGGTTTGATCCCGTTAAGGGGTTCGGGTTTGTAGTCACCGAAGACGGTGGACCGGATATATTGTTGCACGCTAACGTGTTACGCAACTTTGGGCAGAGCTCGGTTGCGGATTGCGCGCGTATCAGCATCACAGTGCAAGAGACAGATCGCGGTGTTCAAGCCGTGGAAGTATTGAAGATCGAGCCGCCCGAAGGTGTGGGGGCCGCGCCATTAGCGGATTTCGCGGACATTGATCCCGAATTGATCCGCTCGGCGCCGCTGGAACCCGCGCGGGTGAAGTGGTTCGACAAGGGCAAGGGCTTTGGCTTTGCCAATATCTTTGGTCGTTCGGAAGATGTGTTTGTGCATATCGAGGTTCTGCGCCGCTCTGGCCTGGCCGATTTGCAACCCGGAGAGGCGTTGGCCATTCGGGTGATTGATGGCAAGCGCGGGCGGATGGCGACGGAAGTTTGTGCATGGGAAGTCGCGACCGATCTGGAGGACTGCTGATTTGACGCAGGTCGGATTGCAGGGGCCTTTATTAGTATTGGTATCGGTATGGGTCCGGTTGCAATTCGGAGCCGCGTTGCGGGTTGTGCTGGCGGGGCTGCTGATGGTTGCGCTGTTTGCGGGCAGCGCTTTTGCCAATGACTGCCGCGACGATACGGTGTTCTTGCGAGGCGACTGGGGCAGTTCGCGCTTTACGGTCGACGTGGTTGATACGGTGCGCAGCCGGGCACGCGGGTTGATGTTTGTTGAGGAGATGCCGCGCAGCAGCGGCATGCTTTTTGTCTATCCCAGGCCGAGTGCCGTGTCGTTCTGGATGAAAAACACGCTGATCCCGTTGGATATGATCTTTGTGGACCCGCGCGGCGTGGTGCAAAAGGTGCATCACAACGCTGTTCCCGGTGATTTGACGCGGATACCCGGCGGGCGCGGTATTCTGGTGGTCTTGGAGATCAACGGTGGGCTGGCGCGTGATATGGGGATCAGCAAAGGCAGCGTGATGCGGCATCCGGCGTTTGGCAAGGATGCGGTTTGGGCATGCGGGTGAGGCTCGGGGTGTCGCTCGTTTGGCTCGGCTAATGATTTGCTGGTGCGGTGGTGGGTGTTTTGCCCGATCCGCAGGTGAAGATGGCGGGCAGCCCCTCGAGCCACAGTTAAAGATGGGGAATCAGCCCCCCAAGCCACAGTTATAATTGGGGGGCCATCCCCCCAAACCACTGTATAAATTGGGGGGCCAGCCCCCAAACCCCCGGGATACTTTCAGTCAGATGAAGACATGGGCGGCGCTTGGGTCATGGCCAGGGCAGCGCCGTGCAGGGGGGCGGTGTCGTCGGTGATTTGGTGCAGCGGGATGCCGGTCAGCAGGTCAGTGTAGGGGCCGCGATTGGCGTAATGGGTTTGAAAATGCGGGCTGTCGAGGTGGGCAAAGAGGGCGCGGCCAACCGATCCGGCGAGGGCGATGCCGCCAAGTGGCAGGTGGGTCAGAGCCAGAGAGCCAAGATGGGCACCAAGAACGCGCAAGGCCAGCGCCAGCGTGTCGGCTGTGCCGGGGTGGATTGAGCGGGCTGGGGTATTGGGCGCGGTCGGGGTGGTGATTGCTTCGGCGGCGATGTGCGTGCCGGTGAGGGCGAAGTGGGCGCGAGACAGGCCGGGGCCGGAGAGAATGGATTCGATCACCGGGGTGCCGTGCATGTCACCCACGTGGCGCAGCACGGCGGCGTCTGCCCCGGTGGTCAGGGGGAGGGTGGAATAGCCGCTTTCGCCCGGAGGAACGAAGACGCCATTGGCGCATGGGTGAGCCACGGCGCAATTCATCCCGGTGCCGATGGCAAGGACGAGGCGGGTCTGGGTCAGCGGGCTGCCCATGATTGCGGGCAGGGCGAGGGCGTGGCCCATGGCCTGAAGATCGTTGAGCAGCAAAACGCGGGCTGTGCCGGTGATCTGTGCGATGTCGCGGGCCGAGATGTGCCAGCTGTGATTGGTGAGCTGCACGGTCCCGTCCCGGACCGGCCCGGCGGCGGCGATGCAGACAGCGGCGGGGCGCGCATTTGTGGTCTTCAGGTAAGCGGCGAGGCGGTCTGTGAAGGTGGCGTGTTGCGCGTTTTCAGACCGTGAGATGCTGTCGTGGAGCAAGCGCGTGCCATCGGCGAGGGCGAGGCGATTATGGGTGCCGCCAACGTCGGCCACGAGGGTGAGGTTTTTGTGCATGGAGGCGAGCCTAGCGCAGGTTTGGCCAACAAAGAAACCCCGCCGATAAGGGCGGGGTTTCGGGGGAGCCTGTGGTCTATGGCTGAGGCGTGCTCAGGCGCGACGGCGGCGGCCGCCGGTGCGCCCGGCGCGACCGCGCCCTTCGTGACCGGCCTTGGGCGCGACTTTGTTAAAGGCGATCCACGCGGCGCCGCCTTCGTCATTGTTGGTGAGGAAGTTGGCGGCGCGGATGGCCTCCATCTCTTTGCCGGGGCGCGGTTTGGTCGAGCCGAGGCCGAACATCTGACAGATGGTTTCGTCATCCATATCGGCAGGCAGGATGATCCCGGCGGCTTCGATTTCGGCGCGTTTTTCGGCCAGCTTTTTGGGGCCAACCGGAAGGGCAACGGGGTTCATGATCGCCGAGGTCATGCCAGCGCCCATCGCCATCGGCAGGAAGGCGTTGTTGATGCCGTGGCGGTTGGGCAGGCCGAAGGAGACGTTCGACGCACCGCAGGTGGTGTTGACGCCCAGTTCTTCGCGCAGACGCCGCACGAGGGTGAAGACCTGTAGGCCCGCAGTGCCCATCGCGCCGATCGGCATAACCAGCGGGTCAACCACGATGTCATGCGCCGGGATGCCGAAATCGGCGGCGCGTTCGACGATCTTTTTGGCGACGGCAAAGCGCACGTCGGGGTCTTCGGAAATGCCGGTGTCATCGTTGGAGATGGCCACGACCGGGACGTTGTATTTCTTGACCAGTGGCAGGACGAGTTCGAGGCGTTCTTCCTCTCCTGTGACGGAGTTCAGCAGGGGGCGGCCTTCGGCGGCGGCGAGGCCATTTTCGAGCGCGCCGGGAACCGAGCTGTCGATGCAGAGCGGGCTGTCGGTGACGGCCTGCACGATTTCGACGAGCTGTTTCATCAAAGTCGGTTCGACAAAGTTGTTATCGGCGTAACGCGGGTCTTCGGCCATTTTGTTGGAGAACACCGCGCCGGAGTTGATGTCGAGAATGGTGGCGCCGGCGGCGACCTGTGCCAATGCGTCGGCCTCAACCCGCGAGAAATCACCGCGCTCAAGCTCTTCGTTGAGGATTTTGCGGCCGGTGGGGTTGATCCGCTCTCCGATCACGCAGAAGGGCTGATCGAAGCCGATGATCGCGGTTTTCGTTTTCGATTCAACGATGGTGCGGGTCATGAAGGATCCTTTTTGAGTGAAAGCAAGAGGGTTGGCCGCGCTCCGAAGTGGCGCGCGGTGGGAAAGACGGGCGGTGTGTCGGGGTCAGCCGATGCGTTGGCAGCGGGTGTCCACGGTTTGCCCGGTTTGCGGGTTTTGCCAAGTGTTCCAGAGATGGTTGGGATCGCCCATATAGCGCGCAAAGACCGAGAAGGTGGCGTGATCCTTGGCCGGGTAGACCTGAATCCGGGTGAACAGCCCCTGACCGTCGTCGGCGGGGCCCCAAGTCCAGCTGGCCTGACCTGTGATGTCGTAGACTTTGTTGGTCTGCACATAGATCAGAGACCCTTGGGTTGTGACATTGCCGGGTTGGGCATTGAGCAGCAGGTCGATCGAGACAATCGGTGAGTTGACGATGCAGCGCCACTGCCCGGCGGGTTGAAAGCCGTTGAGATTGGTGCCGCCGGGTTGTTGCGGTTGAAGAGCTATGCCGCCCTGTGTTCCCCCCTGTGTGCCGGGAAGCGGCGGTGGCAGGGCTTGCTGGGCAGTGGCCGCTGTGGTCAGGGTAAAGCAGGCGAGACATGCAAAAACGTGTTTGGAAAAAGCCATGGGTGTCCCCGTAAATATCAAGAAATACAGGGACAGGATAAGCCGAAACGGACATTTTGCAAAGCCTGCCGGGGGTCACGATTGCGACGCCGACGTGCCAGCAGAGGTTCCAGCCGGTGTGCCGGAGGTGCCGCCGTTGTCCTGCGCCCATTTGGCATTGGTCTTGATCCCGCCGAGCGGAAAGAAGTGGACCTGCTCGATATTGCTGTCCGGGTTGGCGGCTTTGTGGGCGGCCAGTTCGCTCAGCACTTCGGTCGGCTCAAACGGCAGGAGCAGCTTGGTCACATCCTTGGCGCGGCGTTGAAGGACGCGCAAGGAGGGGCCGACGCCGCAGGCAATGGCGAATTTGATCATGGTTTGCAGCTTCGCCGGACCGGCGATGCCGATGTGGATCGGCAGGGTGATGCCCGCGTCACGCAGCGCATCTGCCCATGCGATGATTGGCGCGGATTCAAAGGCGAATTGCGTGGCGAGGGCCATGTCCGCGTCAGTGCGTTCAGAAAATTTCTGTTTCCATTGAAGGGCGTCTTCGACGTTTTTCATGCCGCCGTCGGGGTCGATGTCGCGGTTGCCTTCGGGGTGGCCGGCGACATGCAGGCGGGTAAAGCCGGCCTTGTCAAAGAGGCCGGTTTCCATGAGCTGCATCGAGCTGTGAAAGTCGCCAACAGGCGCATCGACGCCACCGGCCAGCAAGAGCGCCTGTGTGACACCGGCTTCGCCCCGATACATGGCGATCCAGTTTTCCAAGGTGGCGGCATCAGCGATGATGCGGGCCGGGAAATGCGGCATCACGTCATAGCCTTCACGCGCCAGACGGGCGGCGGTGGCGACCATATCGTCAATCGGCGTGCCGTCGATATGGGCGATATAGACGCGGGTGCCTGCGGGCAGATGCTCGCGGAAATCCTCGACCTTGAGGGCGGTGCGGGGCATGACCTCGATCGAGTAGCCCTTGAGGAACGCCTCAAGCTCGGGGTTGAGGGGGCGTGCCGGGGCTTTCTTTCCGACGGAAGTTCAACAAGGTCATCACACTCTCCCAAACGCGCATGGGGGCTTTAGGCCCAACCATCATTGGCGATCAGGGCTTTTATCTTTTCCTGATCAAATTCAGCATCGAGACGGGCCGCTTCGCGGCTTGCGATCTCGTCTGGCTCTCCTTGGACGGAATAGGGCGGAGCTTTGCGCCATTCAGCGAGGTAAGCATCGGTGTCTTGAGCGCCGACTTTCATGGCGGCGCGGTCGATGGCTTGCTCGAAGCGTTCGGGCAGCGGCATTTTCGACCCGCGACGTCCTTTGCCCACGATGACCTGGGCCGGGATGTCGCGCCAGTAAACGATGGTTACGTCTGGCATGGCGTGGTGATTCCTTCCTGTTCCTCTTATCCCTCATACTTGAGCGTATCAGGGTTCAAGGTGCGTTTTTCGACTTCGCAAAGACGCAATGCGACCTTGCGTGACGCAGGATAGGGGGGAAGGGGGAAGGGGCCACCGGGGCGGGGTGTCGAAATCTTCATGATTATGTTGAGGTGGGGCGTGCCGTATTCGCGCCGGGGAGGAAGAAACCGGCGCGACCCTGTTCAGCAAGGCCGCGCCAGTTAAGTGCCAGTCAAGTGCCAGTCAAGCGTTCAAGGCGTTAGCCGACAAGCCCGCCGTCGTCGCGGGTGATGGCGATCACGGCGGAGCGGGGCGTTGACGCGCCGCCTGCGGGCCAATGGGAATTGCCGCGCTCGCCCGGGTGCTGGATGCCGACGAACATGGTGCGGCGATCCTGCGACCAGCAGAGGCCGGTGACTTCGCATTCGTTGGGACCAACAAGGAAGCGGCGGATTTCGCCGGTCACCGGATCACCGGCGAGCATCTGGTTGTTGCCGTGGCCTTCAAAGTCTTTCTGGTTGGAGTAATTGCCATCGGTCTGAATCCACAGGAGGCCGGTGTCGTCAAACGCCAGCCCGTCGGGCGAGTTGAACATATTGTCAGGCGTCACATTGTCCGACCCGCCATAGGCGTCGTCATGCTTGTTGGGGTTGCCCGCCAGCACGAAGAGATCCCATGCAAAGCCGTCTGCCGTGTGGTCCGCGCCATTGGGCTGCCAGCGCACGATCTGACCATAGTGGTTTTCATCGCGCGGGTTGGGGCCGCCCGCCGGGGTAAGATCACCGCCGGCGTTGGGTTTCTTGCCGCGGTTCTTGTTGTTGGTCAGCGCGCAATACATTTCAGCATTGTTCGGATTGGCGGCGACCCATTCGGGGCGATCCATAGTGGTTGCGCCCACGGCGGATGCGGCGATACGGGTATGGATGCAGATGAGCGCCGCATCCATGCCGGTTGTTTCGGGCGTCAGGGCCAGCCATTCGCCAGCGCCGGTGTCATGGAATTTGGCGGCATAGAGCGTGCCGTTTTCCATCAGCTCATCGGTATCGACGCCGGGCGCATAAACGCCGTTGGACACATAGCGATAAAGAAACTCGCCTCGCTCGTCATCGCCCATATAGATCACGAGGCGGCCATTGGCATTGATCACGCATTCGGCGTTTTCATGTTTGAACCGCCCCAGAGCGGTGCGTTTCTTGGGCGTCGCATCGGGGTTGCGCGGGTCGATTTCAACCACATAGCCGGCGCGGTTGGGCTCGTTCGGGGTGAGTTCGACGTTGAAGCGGTCGTCGATCTTTGACCAGCCGTAGCCCCAGTCGCGTGCCGAGATGCCATAGCGTTTGTGGGCCTCGGAGACCTTGTGGTCCTTGTCGGTGGCGGCGAAGTAGCCGTTGAAGTTTTCTTCACAGGCCAGATAGGTGCCCCAAGGCGTTTTGCCAGAACCGCAGTTGTTCCAAGTGCCGCGTGCCGTGGTGCCGGCGGGGTCGGCTGTGGTTTTCATCAGCGCGTGGCCACGCGCGGGGCCGGTGATGGCCATTTCGGTGCGCGGCGTGATGCGGCGGTTGAACGGGCTGTCCTTGACGATGCCCCAGCCAGAGCCGGTGTGACCAAGTTCCACCACGCTGACGCCATGGGCGAGCATACCCTTTTCGATGTCGTCATCGGTTTCGGCTTTGCCATCGGCGCGGTTGCCCCAGATGATCGAACGGTTGGTGTATTCGTTGTTCACCACCAGAAGGGTGCGGCCTTCGTGGGCGAAAATCTCCATCCCGTCGATATTGTCGCCAAAGGCGCGGGCCTGGCTTGCGGCGGTGCCGCGAGTGGCGTCATCGAATTCGGGCGCGTCGGACCACAGCGGATCGCCCCATTGCACGACGATCTCGGACGTGTAGCCGGCGGGCAGGGTGATGCTGTCGGCGGTCGAGGTGGGGATGCCATCAAAGGCAAAGCGGCTGGTCGCGGCGCGCGCGCCGGAGGGCAGGGCGCTGCCCAGCGAGGTGATGCTGCCAAGGGCGAGCACCCCGCCAAGGAACCCACGACGCGAGAGCGCGGCCTCGACTACGTCGTCGAACTGGGTGTGTTCACCGCGCGGGTGGTTGATTTCGTCAAAGTCGTCAAAGCTCAGATCATCATGGCGGGTCATGCGAGGGGGTCCTTGGGCTAGGATGGTTTCAAACTAGCAGCCACAGCGGATTCGTCGAATCGGGCGGGGCTGCTGCTGTAGGCATGGGCGCTTTGTGTGAAGCGGGTATGACGGAGCGCTGCGACGCCCCGAAACCTCTTGCGTGACGGGTGGCCCGCCCCTAGATTGAAACCAACTCGAAATGGAGGGCGTGAGTCATGGCGCCCAAGCGTCCCGAAGGTGCGGGCGCGTTCCCAAAACCGGTTGATAGCCCCGCGCCCAACCCGCCTGATCCGTCACAGCTTTATGCTGCGCTGGATCTGGGTACGAACAGTTGTCGCATGCTGATTGCCCAACCCAAGGGCAGCCAGTTCCATGTGGTCGACTCGTTCTCGAAATCTGTTCAGTTGGGCTCCGGGCTGGAACGCACCGGGCGGTTGAGCCGTGCCTCGATGGGGCGCACGGTGCAGGCGCTCAGGATTTGTCAACAAAAGCTCAAGCGTCACAAGGTGAGCCGGATGCGGCTTGTCGCGACCGAGGCGTGTCGCCGTGCCGTGAATGCGCGGGATTTTATCCGGCAGGTTGAACGCGAGACGGGTCTTGCGTTGGAGATTATCCAGACCGAGGAAGAGGCGCGGCTGGCGGTGATTTCATGCGCGCCGCTGGTCAGCACCAAGACCGAGCAATTGCTGGTGGTTGATATTGGCGGTGGCTCGACCGAGTTGGTCTGGATTGACCTCTCGAGCGTGCCGCGCCGCGACCGGCCACGTGCGATCATGCGGCTGCACAGCGGATTTTCCGTTGCGGATAACCCGTTTCCGGCGGCCAAGGTGGTGGATTGGATCAGCGTGCCTTTGGGCGTGGCGACCCTTCGCGACCAGTTCCGCGATGTTGAGGATGACAGTGCGCGCTTTGCGCTGATGAGTTGGTTTTTTGAGGAAAACCTTGCCGAATTTGCGCCCTATAAGGACGAGCAAGCCCGTGAGGGGTTTCAGATTGTTGGCACCTCAGGGACGGTGACGACGGTGGCGGCCTCGCATTTGGGGTTGAAGCGCTATGACCGGACCAAGGTGGACGGGCTGCGCATGACCAGCGATCAGATCGACCGGGTGATCACCGGCTATCTCAAGCTCGGCCCCGCCGGGCGGCGGCGTGATCCGCGGATTGGACAGGACCGGCAGGCGTTGATCATGTCGGGGTCGGCGATTTTGCAGGCTTGCTGCGCTGTTGGCCGACCGACCGGCTGAGCGTGGCGGACCGGGGCTTGCGCGAGGGGTTGCTTTATTCCCAGATGAGCGCCGATGGGGTTCTGGAAGACGGGCCGTTCTGATGGGGGGCGGGCATGGCGTTTGAGACCTGGCTGTGGTTTGCGATAATTTACGCCGCGTTTTCAGCCATACCGGGGCCTTCGGTGCTGGCGGTGGTCGGGCAAACGCTGGCGCATGGGGTGGCCAACGGGCTGCGCTGTGTTGTCGGCGATCTGGCGGGGGGCGTGATCATGGTCAGCCTCGGGTTTGCCGGGCTTGGGGCGATCCTTGCGGCGTCTGACGCAGGCTTTCAGGCGGTGAAATGGGTTGGCACGCTTTATCTGGTTTGGCTGGGGCTGCATCAACTCTGGCACGCGGGGCGCAACAAGAAGGAGACGCCGCGCGGCTTTGTTTCGGGCTTTGTGATTGGCATCGTAAACCCCAAGGCCAACGCGTTTTTCATCGCCTTCACGGCGCAGTTTATTGATCCGGCCCTGCCCGGATTGCCGCAGTTCCTGATCCTTGGGGCGACCTCGATGGGGATGGCCGGTATCGTGCTGTGTTGTTATGTGGCGGGGGCCGGGTATCTGCGGCGGTTGTTGTTTACGGCAAAGGCGCGTAAACGCACCGATCAGCTTGGCGGCACTGTGCTCGTCGGCAGCGGGGTTGCGCTTGGTTTGCGCGGCTAGGAGTTAGGGCGTCATGGTAAAGAAACCAACAGACAAGAACACATCCGGGCGCGGGCAACGCGACCTTAAGGTCAAAGTCAAGTCGGCACGGGGGCGCAAGCTTTCTTCGACGCGATGGTTGCAGCGGCAATTGAACGACCCCTATGTGGCGCGGGCCAAGAAAGAAGGGTATCGCGGGCGCGCGGCGTTCAAGATCATGGAGCTGGACGACAAGTACCGCTTTTTGGTGCCCGGTGCGCGGGTGGTCGATCTGGGCTGTGCGCCCGGCGGGTGGTGTCAGGTTGCGGTGCCACGGGTCAACGCGCTTGGCGAGAAATCGGGCAAGGCGATTGGCACCATCCTTGGGATTGATTTGCAAGAGGTCGAGCCGATTGCAGGCTGCGAGATTTACCAGCTTGATTTCATGGAAGACGACGCCGACGAGCAGGTCAAGGAATGGCTGGGCGGAAAAGCCGATGTCGTGATGAGCGACATGGCGGCGTCGAGTTCGGGCCACAAGCAGACCGATCACTTGCGGATCATGGCGCTTTGTGAGGCGGCGGCCTATTTCGCGTTTGATGTGCTGGAAGAGGGCGGCACCTTTGTCGCCAAGGTTCTGGCCGGGGGGCGGAAGGTGAATTGCAAAAGCTGTTGAAGCAGAAATTCACCAAAGTGGCGAATGTGAAACCGCCAAGCAGCCGGTCGGACAGTTCGGAAAAATTTGTTGTGGCGTCAGGGTTTCGCGGCGAGTCTTAAGGTATTTAACGCCCGAAGGTGGCGGTGACTTCAAGGGCCTGTTGCTCTTGCGGCAACAGCTTGCGATGCGCCGGCGTGCAGAGGGCAACAGCTACCTGCTCAAGGCAGGTGTCTGCTGCGTCCCGTCCGAGGCGCCTTTGGAGATGTGGCCCGACAAAAACCGCCAACAAAATCCGCCAACAATATACGCCTGTGCGACAGAAATGCGGTTTTGATGCGCTGAGGGCTCTATAGGATCACATCACCATCGGCAAATTGCAGGGACCTGGAAGTGGAGCAACGTATCGGTGCCATCGCCCGCACCCGGGCCGATATAGCGCACCACCTGTGATTCACTGAGGTTCGGGTGCTGGATGATCTCGTACTGATCGCGGTCATAGCTGAACACCGCCGTATCGGTGCCAGCCCCGCCAGTAAGCGTATCATCGCCCGCATTCCCGATCAGCGTGTCATCGCCATAGCCGCCCGACAGGAAGTTTGCCCCATGATCGCCGGCCAGCCGGTCATCGCCATTTCCTGCGGTGATGTTTTCGATGCTCAGCAATGTGTCGCCCGCTGCATCCCCGGCCCAGGCTGTGCCGCGCAACAGTGAAACGTCGTTGTCGCTGTATTCATAGCGAGACTCGCTCACCTTCAGCGTATCAGTCCCGGCACCGCCATCCAGCGTATCGGCCCCGGCCGTGGCAGTGAACAGATCCGAACCGCCAAGCCCGCGCAGCCAGTTGGCCCCCTCATCTCCGGTTAGACGGTCATGAAACGATGTGCCGGTTGCGTTTTCGAAGTTCAGGATAGTCTGGCTCGCGCTCGCGCCGTCGGCACTTTGCACAATGGCATAGTTCGTATGCAGATCAATCCGCACCCCTACCCCGTAGGCGCCGGGCCCGCTGACAGACCCGGCATAAGACACCATATCCACGCCTGCGCCGCCATCGACGCGATCGAACCCCGCCATCGGCGTAACCCAGTCATTGCCGCCAAGCGCATTGATCTGTTCCGGAGCATCGGTACCCGCGATCACCTCGCCCATATCGGTGCCGGTGATGGGTAGTAGCGGCCCCAGCACATCTTCACCGTCATAAAGCACGCCATCGAAAACGAACTCCTCAATCCGGTCCATCAGGACGATAGTCCGATTGTTCAACATCCAACGGTTCGTGCCAATCTGCTCGGCCGTAAAAGTATCGCGTGCCTGATTGAAGACAAGCCTGTCGGTTCCATCGCCTCCGGTGACCGTGGTCGCCGTCGTTACATCCAGCCCCTGTATCGTGTCATTGCCTGATCCGGCATCAATTTCGGATTGATATACACGCTCATCAGAAAAAACGAACAGATCATCGCCCGCGCCACCCTGCAGCGTGGAGTATCCTGTGCGGTTCATTGTGATGAGGTCGTTCCCGTCGCCCCCATCGAGACCCAAGCGCAAACTCTGGCTGCCGGTCAGGGTCAGCGTGTCATCGCCTTCGCCACTCGCGATGGTAGCGGATGTTGTGCCTTGCGATGATGTCAGGATGTCGTCCCCTTCCCCCAATTGCAGGGCGCCCTGACTAAAATACGCGTCAAAAATGACTGTGTCGCGGCCCGCGCCCGTATCAAGCTGTAGAGCTGTTGGAGAGCTGCGAAACTCATAACTGTCGTCGTCATCGGTGCCTTGTGGTGCGGTGGCTGGCGCGCCGGCCGCGTCGGAAATGTAGGTTATGCCAGTCATTACTTCTGCCTTTCAGCTTAAAACATCGCTTAAAGCGAAGAATCTCAAATAAATTAATCTTTAAAAATTTTGCCCGTCTTCAACGTCTGGTTCAACCCGCAATGCCGCGCGGTGAACGGGAAAGCGCGCGCGATTGGGCTTGGGGTGGCCAGACGCGTGCGTTGCAGGGCTATGCGCTACGGGATTGAAGGGCCAACGCAGTAGGGCCATCGCAGAGGTAACTTGCTGTTTTTCCTTTATTAAAAGCCGAAGGGCATCCCGAAATATGGCCCGGTCACGCACGTCGTTCGGCGAAGTAAGGACTGTCACTATTGGCGCGTATTGGCTGGCGTGTCTGCAGGAGCGCTTTGTGGCGTTGGGCTTCGTTCGCGCCCCTGAACACTACAAAAATCGGCTTACCAGTTCTTTGTTCTTCGGTTGTGCGAGATTAGTGCACAAAAAGTTCTCACCCAATTCTGAGGCCGTCAAATCTGCTTTGGTCAGAGGGGCGAGTTTATCTGTGCCAATATGAAAGATCGAATAGCCAGCATCAATCATTCTCGTGCCAAACTCCACCAAGTTGTCTCCGCCGGTTTCAACAATCCACGAGTTATTCTCGGAGTCGCTGAGCAAGTCTTTGGCCCCGTTCAGCACGTTCAATTCAAACCCCTCGACATCCATCAAGAACAAGGTTGGCTCTTGATCGAAGTGGATCTCGGAAAGAGTGAAGACCTGCGTAATTTGAAACATACTGCTGGGCTTGCGTGACTTGTTAGGGAGAAGCGTTGCCCCAGAAAAAGCGCCGTAGATTTTTGTAATATGCGAATGATCGCCAACGGCACCGTGGATGATGCGACAGGCATCCAGAAGATTATTCATCTCGAGATTGTCTCGGAGCATCTGATAGTTGGCGTCAATCGGCTCAAAAGCCGTTACACGCATTCCAAGATGGGCTGCCATACAGGCATAGTATCCATAGTGGGAGCCAACATTGACAAATGACGTGTTGATTTCCGAGTACGCCCGGACGAGTTGTCGCGTCAAAGGTTCCCAATCGGAGCGATATTGTGACTTCATGCCTTTGTAGAGGAAACCATCGGCGGTGGGTAAGGGTTTGCGCCTTAGTCTGACTTTTTCGATCCTACGCTCGTTCCAAACTTCAATACGTTCATAGAGACTGGGCGACATAAAAAGACCTCTGGATAATGATTTTTGCGTTTTTCAGCTGACATTCCCCAAGCAGAACGCCGTCCTTGTTGTTCAGCCCCGCCTTGAGGGTCAGTTTGGACGTTAGTGCATGATTGGCCGGGGTTCCATCGGGATGATGGTTGCCGGGGCTGGCGGGCGTTCCGCCGTGCTATTTACGCCAACAATAGAGTGTTTGTGCCGGTGTCTGCGCCTGTCAAATGGCGTCTATGGGCTGCATTTCTTGTCCGCAACGCGGCTTAACTTGCCGTAACTTCGCAACAATCCCTTCGGGCTTGTGACGCATGATTCCCGTCTTTGGTCCTGTGCTTCCTACCTATAGGGGCGGGTCGCGTCAGCGTGGGAAGATCAAACGCGTCACTCTCAGAAGGGAAAGGCAGCTGTTACAGAGCAACAGCTTTGTTGCACAAATGCTCTGAGGGGTTCATCTTTTAGATCCAGCGCGATAGCTGGCTGCTGTGAGTAGTTGGTCCCCACGACGTACAAGCCCATGGATTGGCCTTCGTGCAACGCGGCGCTGAACCAGTGCGGTTCCCTATCGAACTGGTTTGACTCTGAGATGGACCGACGGCTGCTCGCGACCGGCAAGCGCGGACATCAGCCAGAGTACAGCGACGCGGCGATCCAAATTTGCCCAACGATGGAAGTGCTGTCTAGGATGTCTCTTGGTCAAGCTACAGGATTTGTGGAAAGCCTGTTGCGGCTGGCTGGGCTCGACTGGAATGCGCCAGACTTTAGTACGCTTTGTCGGCGACAAAAAAGCGTTGACCGTTACCATCCTATAGCGTGGTGGAAAGGGTACATTACATCTGATGATTGATGCGACCTGGATCAAAGCCGAGGGTGAAGGAGAATGGATCGCACGCAAGCATGACGGGCCAAGGAAACGACTTTGGCGCAAGCTTCACTTCGGAATAGTTGAGGTAACGATGGAGATCCGCGCGGTTCGCCGCTCAAAACCGCTCAACTTTGGAGGTCAACTTCGGTGGGAGCTATCGCGCAAAATGAAGCTGTGAAAGCCCGCGAGTATCTCGGATGGGCACTATGGCGAAAGCTGACCGGATACACCGAAGAATCTGGGCAGAGACAAAGATTAAACGTGTCAAATTGATTGGCTAAGGCTTCATGCACCGCGACTTCGACCGACAAGTCGCTGAATTCTAGATACGGATCGCGGTGCTCAACTGCTACACCACTCTGGGGATATCCGTCACGGAACCGGTAGGATAATTGGCCTGGGGAAAGGGTAAGTGCCCTAATCCCCCCAATTTGTGCAAAAAATCCGTCCTCGGCGCTCAATGCAAAGGACGGCTGCTTTCCGCCATTCTTCCAAAATTACTGGGCATAATGTCTACGCTTCTAAGGGAAAGCTCAATCTTCTCTGAACGCGCGCGACATCGAATCTGCAATCGGTTTCGTCAGGTATTGAATGAACGTACGCTCCTTCGTTTTGATCAGTATTTCCGCAGGCATGCCTGGTGTCGGGGAAAAGTTATGTACGCGCAGTATTTCGCTGGCCGGCACATTAATCCGCGCAATATAGATTTCGCGGTCAGCTTTGCCAGGTGTGTCAGGGATAGCATCGGCTGAAATATAATATACTTCGCCGGTGAGGACAGGCGTTGTTCGTTGATTGAGTGCAACAAGCCGAATTGACGCCAGCTGGCCGACCTTAACATTATCAATTTCTTTGCGCGGTATGAGCGTTTCGATAATCAGCGGTGCACCGTCGGGAAGGATTTCTGCAATAGGGCGCCCGCCTTCGATTACGCCACCGGCTGTGTGATAGTGCATCCGCAGAATAGTACCTGAGACCGGAGACACAATTTTGGTTCTCCGAAGCACATCGTTGGCTTGCAGCACCTGTTCGCGGACACTGTCCAGCTCCGCTTCGACCGATTGCAACTCGTCCAGCGCAGCCTGACTGTAGCCATAACGCGTTTGCAGAATTTGCTTTTGGTATTTTTCAATCAATATCTCGCTTTCACGAATCTCGGCTTTGATGCGTGCAGTTTGTCCAACCCCATCAGAAAGCGCGCGTTTGAGCGCGCTGATTTCGGAACGGCGGGCCAATCCCACACTCTGCAAATCCGTGTGCGATTCAAGATCTTTGCCTAGAATTCCAATCTGCGATTCCAGCGCTGCAAGTTGCTGGGTGTAGCCCTCAATGCGAGATTTTTGCGCCTCGATGTTCGAAACAAGAAGATCTACATCATTGTCCAGCTTCTGACGTGACCCATCAAAGCTTTGCCGCTGACTTTCAAGAATCTCATGGATTTTCTTATCTGTTTGCGCACTGGCGATCAGATGGCCAGGAAATGCCAGCTTTGAGGCTTCTTGTGTTTCAGCACGTAACCTTGCGACCATCGCCTCCAACCTGCTCTCGCGCAACTGCAGTTCAGTTCGGCGCGTTTCGGCGAGTGTGGTATCGAGCAAGAGTATAGGCTGGCCAAGAGCGACCACCTCGCCCTCGTTCGCCACGATTTCACTGATAATTCCACCCTCCAAGTGCTGAATGATCTTGTTTTGGCCGGTAGCCACGAAACTGCCTTGCGTCACGACCGCCGCTGCAAGCGGTGCTGTAAACGACCAGTAGCCAAATCCGCCAAGAGCAACGATCATCAACATGATGCCGAAAGTGCCAAAACCCCGGATCCTGCGCGGCACCTCTGAATACCACTCTTGTTCGGAATAATTTGCGACCTGTTGAGTACTCATTGCTTAGATACTCCCCTGGTTGTTGGGGTTCGCATTCTGGACTTGCACGCTGTGACGCCGCTGTTGCAGCGCTTCAAGCACTTGCTGGCGGTAACCGAACATAGTGATGCCGCCATCCGCCATCAGCATGATCTTGTCGACCGAGTTCAGAACCGAGGGTTTTTGCGTAATGATTACCAATGTAATCATGTTCGCCTTGGCATGGCTTAATGCCTGCGCAAGCGCTATGTCTCCCGAAGTATCGAGGTTTGAGTTCGGCTCGTCCAAAACAATCAGGCGCGGGTTGCCGAAAAAGGTTCGCGCTAGGGCGATGCGTTGCTTTTGCCCCCTGAAAGCGGCGAGCCATCGGCGCGCACGACCGTTTCGTAACCCTCCGGTAGGTTTGCGATCATGTCGTGCACATCCGCAAGAACGGCGGCTTCGTGTATTTGCTCATCGGTTGCGTCTGTGCGCATGCGCGCAATGTTATCCTTGATCGTGCCGGGGAACAGTTGCACATCCTGTGGCAGATAGCCGATATTTTGGCCCAGTTGGCGCTGATCCCAGTTGCGCAAATCCATCAAGTCGAGCCGGACCGATCCGGATGTCGGCAAAAGAGATCCCACGAGCATCTTGCCCAGCGTCGTTTTGCCTGCGCCTGAGTTGCCAATTACAGCGAGGGATTCACCGGGAGCCAGAATGAAACTCAATCCATTGAGGACAACCCGCTTGGTCCCTTGAGGGACAAAAAGCAATCGTTCCACATCGAGCCGACCTTCGGGGTTCGGCAACAAAAGGCGTTGAGTGTTGAGGGGCGAAGCGCGCAGCAATGCCGCGATCCGGTCATAGGCCGCGCGCGAAAGTAAGAACTGGTTCCAGCCTTCGATCGCGCCTTCAACCGGCGCTAGAGCACGACCGGCAATGATTGATGCCGCTATCACCATGCCGCCCGTAATTTGGCCGTCTATCGCAAGATAGGCGCCCCAGCCGAGTAGGCCAATTTGAGTAAGAAGCCGCACGGCTCTCGAAAAAGCCGCCGAGATGATATTGCGGTCCTGCGCAGCAACCTGCGCTTTCAGGGACGCAGCCGTATCTTTGCCCCAGATCGATACGGCTTCGGGGATCATGGCCAACGCGTTGATGATCTGGCTGTTGCGCGACATCGAGTCCAGATGCAAATTCGCCCTGCTCTGGTGAACGTTTGCTTGTGCAAACCGCCCCGACGTCATGCGCTGGTTGATGAGCGCGATAACGAACAAAATAAGAGCGGTAACGATCACAATCGTGCCGAGATGCGGATGCACCAGATAGATAGCAAGGATAAACAAAGGCGCAAAAGGCACATCCAGAAACGACAACAGTGTCCCGGACACCAAAAAGCTGCGTAGTTGCTGAAGATCGCCAAGGGTTTGGTATTCCCGCCCGTTCCCATTCAGGGAGGCCCGCGCCGCTGCGCTCAGAATTGGTGAGCCGAGTTGCACCGCCAACTCGACGGCCGTTCGCATAAGGACGAAACGGCGCACCGCATCAAGAATCGCCTGCAAGAT
The DNA here is from genome assembly GCA_025916135.1 of Rhodobacteraceae bacterium D3-12. NCBI lineage: Bacteria > Pseudomonadati > Pseudomonadota > Alphaproteobacteria > Rhodobacterales > Roseobacteraceae > Phycobium > Phycobium rhodophyticola. The sequence continues at coordinate 1,813,890 of CP104793.1, forward strand.
CACCGCCCCAACGATCACTGTCGTCAGCATGATCAGCGTGTCCATCGACCGGCTGGTGAAGACGCGGTCGGAAATTTGAAACAAATAAATGGGGATCGCAAGAATCAAAAGGTTTGTGGCACAGGTGAACAGCATCACCAGAAGCAAGTTGCGCCTGACAGCACGGGTTCCCATTTTGAGACTGCCGGAAAAGTCTACCGGGCCAAGCCGCTTGTGAAATATCGTTTTGTCACCGTCTTTGCCCCCACCGCCCGATGCATCTGCTTTAATCGGAGTGGCAGAAATCACCCGTTCGCCGCTGTTTGCAGGTAGCGCCGCCTTGGCATGCGTTTCGGAACCACGCATGGTTTCTGGTTTTGCCGCATCATCGATACGTTGATAAGCACTGAGGTATAGAACAGGCACATATGGCTTATGTCGGAAAGCTGGCAATTCATCGCTTAGTTTTCGGTCGTCGGAGCTTTCATTCGGATGACAATCTTTCACGTGTCCCGTCCTTCATAATTCGTAAAATAAACTACGTCACCAGCAACTGCATAGCGTCTATTGGAGTTTCGCTTGGCGCAGACGTTTCAATCCCATCACCCGCATCCGGAGCCGGCTCGGTGAGCATTCCGTCTGCAAGAAAAAGGACGGCTTCGGAAACTAGGTCAGTGGGCGCCAACGCCATCAATGGATCTGCTTCGGAAATGAACTCGGCTTGATACAACAGCGCATCGGAATAGGTCTCGCCTCCGACATAGACAGTGGAGTCGATACCCAGATCGTTGATTGTTGCGGTATTGATCAATTCGTTGGCGCCGGTTGAAACCGATACGGTCGCTCCGGCCGTGGCTTGTTGCGTGCCAACCGTTACACCAACTTGATCGGGGTCGGCGAGCACGTTCACCTGATCAATTATTTGCAGATCGGTGAAATCGCCCGCCACGTAAAGCACGGAAAGCACGCTATCCCCGATAAAGTCCGGATTGGACTGAATACCAGCGTCGAGGTTGGTGCTGCCACCTGCAATGGTTTGTGCAGCGTCGGCGTATTCGGTGGTCACCGCTTCCGCCGTGTTAACACCGAACTCGTTAATGCTCGTATGATTGAAAAGGACGTTGTCAGACGTTTCCACCGTTCCATCGAAAACTCCGCTGAACGAAACAGCATCCGCATCGAGCAGAACATTGGTTTGAGTTACGAAATTCACGTCAGTCATGTTGCCGCCGACGACAATCAGGTCATAGTGGAACCCCAGCGCCAAAATATCGAACATGTTGTATAGAATGTTTCCACCGGTCTCGATGAATGTCTCGCTAGCGCTGAATTCAACGCTGGCGTAGTCACAATCGATGCCAAAATTCACCTGCTGAATGTGGTTGAAATTGACCAGATTTCCAGTGATCGTCGTCATTGCCACAACGCTTGGCCCCGGCGTGCCGGCTACAGGTTCGGCCCCGACGTTCAGCAATTCGGTTTGGCTGACGTTGACTCCTTCGGTCGCGCTTTGGAGATCGGACACGACGCCATTGATAGTGTCGACGTCATTCCAACTGTTGCGCTGTACGATGGCGTTGCCGGTCACATAGTCGCCAAGCACTACGAACACCGGTGCATCAAGCCAGTTTGTGGTGATGACCGCGTCATTGATCAACAGGTTGCCGCCCGTTGAAACCTCGTGAAAGGAAACTTCGTCGGTTGCGGATGCTGTTGCATTTGCTTGGGTATCTGAAAAGAATTTGCTCTCACTCTGGAGTGTTGGCGCTATGTCCGCCGCTTCTCCATTAACCGTGAGGCCGTAGGTATCATCTCCGAGCGCCATATAAACGTCTTCACCTTCGGCGGAAATTGTTGTGTCAGGTGATCGCAGGTCTGAAATCGCGGTCACGATCCCGAACCCGCTCTCGGCAATTGCCGCTTCAGAGGCAGGCAAATCCGGGACGCTGAGTGGTGTCAACGAGAAGGCATGCGATGCCAGCCCAAGCAACGCGGGCATGAAAGCGTCTGACCCGAGTTGATCAATGCCGGAATTCCAAGTCGCAACAATATCCTGATCGGACATGACGTTCGACTGTAAAGAAATGGTTGCCAGTGATGATGGCGGGGGCAAAATGAAAACACTGTCTGCGCCGGCTGTCGGTGTTGAGACGCCGGCGCTGACTGCTGTGCCAAAGTGTGCCAGCAACGGCATCAGCGGACCACCGAAGAGAAACGGAGAGAAAGACATTGCAAAGCCTGCCTCGGCGATCGACAGATCAACGTCAGTTGCCGGAACGCGAATACCCGGGTTGAAATCGTTCAGAGAATATGGGGCGCTGACATTGACGGTAATATTGAGCAGTGCTCCGAATTCCGGATCAGGCATCAGTTTGGCAAGCCATTTATTGTATTCAAACCGTAGCCGGACGGATTCACTGTTCAGCTCAAATAGACCGATAAAATGTGCGATTACCTCTGTTGTGTCATCAATCGGCATATCGCAGGCTTCGCCTCCATAATGGCGTCAATTAAACTGCCTGCTCATCTCAAAATGGACTTTTATTAAGTGGACCCGCGCGAATGAACCGCGCGGGCCGGATTTATGCGTTCAGGGCTTAGCTAAGGTCATCGTCCCCGACCATGGTCGAGTTGAAGTTGCCACCAACCACCGTCATATCGACCGTGTTGCCCAGCACATTGGCACCCTGGACGATGCTCTGGTTGAACATGGCGTTGTCGACCACTGCGTCTGATGTCGCATTGGAGTAGCCGTTTACGTAACCATCATCACCGTTGCTGGAACCCCAGGTCCCACTGGTCATGCCGCTTGCGCCGCCATTGGCATGGATGGCTCCGCCATCACCGCCGCCGCCGCCAAGCCCCAGCGAGTGACTGCCCTCCGCGTAGCCACCAGTGGCCATGCCGCCGCTTGCACCGGCCATGCCGCCACTTCCACCGGCACCACCGGCACCACCGATTGAACCGGCAAGGCCAAGACCTTCGCCCGCACCCAATCCGATGCCACCTGCGTCGCCGCCAGAAGCATTGCCCGTGTTGCCCGATGCACCACCGGCGCCGCCGGTGCCTCCGGCGCCACCAGCACCTGCTGCACCTGAGCTGCCACCGGCACCACCGGCACCGCTGGCACCACCAGCACCAGCTGCACCGGACGCGCCGAGACCGATTCCACCAGCGTCACCAGACGTAGCGCTTGCCGCACCAATTCCGACACCCACGGGGATAAGGCCAAGACCTCCGAGGCCGGCACCTGCACCAAGCGCATCTGCGTCGCTGATACCCGCGCCAATGCCACCAGCATTGCCTGAGGCACCACCGGCACCACCAGCACCAGATGTGCCAGCCGCTCCACCGGCACCCGAAGTGCCGCCAGCACCGCCAGTCCCGCCAGTCCCGCCGTTTCCGCCAGCGCCCGTCGCGCCCGTCGTGCCGCCGTCACCGCCAAGCCCGACACCAACGCCGAGACCTCCAAGACCAACGCCAAGCGCAGTCGATGTACCGCCTGCGGCACCTGCTCCACCAGCGGTGGTTCCGCCGGCATTGCCCGCGTGTGCCCCCCTTGTGCGGTGGCCGCACCGGCGGTTCCGCCGGTTGCATTGCCGATCGCGCCGTTGGCCGTTCCGGTTCCACCAAGACCGCCACCGCCGGACTCGTTGTCGATACCTTCTTCCGCAGTGGATGTGCCGCCGTTCGTCGTCAGATTATTGCTGAATGCCGAACTGTTCGAAACGCTCGCATTGTTGGCAACATCGTCATCTTGCAACGTGTTCGACATGTTATTGACCGTACCGCTGTCATTGCCGGCACCGTCCAGCGCGTTTTGAAGCACATTTTCGAGCCGGGAATCATTGCCCGGGTCATAATTCATGTTTCCGTTGGCCATGACGACATCACCGATGCTCGAATTACTACCGAGATCGAAATCAGCAAAGTCGTCATCAGTCGGTTCCCAACCGGTGAGGTCGATGTCCACGTCAACATCAACGTTCGACTTGGACGTGTTTTGAACGTCGGTCGTTGACGTATTGGTCGCATCTGACGTTGCTCTACCGGTACCTGTTCCAGCAGCTGTCGACGTTGACCCGGAATTGCTGGTACTTGTCCCGGTTCCCGTTCCCTTACCGGAACCAGAGCCAGCCCCGTTGCCAGAAGCAGTTGAATTGTTGTCGTTGAAGTTGCCGTTCAGGTTCCCGTTGCCGTTCAGGTTCCCATTACCATTGCCATTCAGATTGCCGTTCCCATTGAGGTTCAAGCTTTCGCTCGATTGGCTTTGGTCCTGGCCCTGACCCTGATCTTGGCCTTGACCCTGAAGCTGGCCTTGGCCCTGTCCTTGAAGCTGGCCTTGACCCTGAAGTTGCCCTTGAAGAGCAAAAAGATTGTTTCTGTGTCCAGACATTTTCTGGTTCTCCTGTTCACAGCTCGCCGGATCACCAATCTATCTAACGTGATCATTGCCGAGCCTGGTTTTCAGTTGATTCGTTGTGTTTCGCTTAAGTTGTGCTGAGTAAGAACGGCACGCCCTTAACGTGAAACGGACGTAACATTTCTTCGCTTCACCTCCTCCCTTAAAATTATTTGTTCCGCACATCGAAGAGAAAAACAGCTCGCTTTCTCTCGGATTCTCGCAAAATATGGTTCTAAAAAAACGCCTTTTCCGCAAATTTTATGCGGCTCGAGCATCATCGCTTCCGCGCGGTTCAAAAGATAGCTGGAGATAGGATATAGATCGGAAGAGTCAGGAGCCATGAAGTGAAAAAATCTATATTAACAATTCGTTAATGCGAAATCTGCAGCCGCTCTGGGAAAATTAACGTGCGGCTTGCCGTAAATTATTACAGAAATGTCAAGCAGGGTTAGCACTGCATTAGTCTTTTGGTTAAGCCAGTCCGGAAGAGCGATTTCGCTGGTCTGGTGGCCTAGCACTTATGGGTAGTTTGCTGATCAATCGATGTATTGACCGGTCCATAAGGTCTGATTACCCTCATCCTGTCTTGCCGGTGATTGGAGTTTGCGGTGGGTGCCTCGACCAAAGCTTGCTGCGTAGGTCGAATTTGCGATCGAAATTGTCGATCGATAAGAGCTTTGGTTGATGAATTATTGAAACCACGTAATGGCGTAGTTCTTGCCGTTACTAATTCTTGTTACTTAGCGCCGAAACCGTAATTTTTAGGATGGATAACGATTTGACTATCTAAATTTTTTTAGGGGGGAATGTTACACGCGTCAACCGATCCGACGGCGGTCGATACGGACTCATATTTGTCCGAGCGCCAGTCAGAAGATGCTCCGATAATCGGATTCGTCGGACCAAAAATCCATTTCTCTAACATTCTACTTAGAAACATCGCGCATGAGATGACTGAGTTTCAAGCGCTCCGTTTCAACTCAATCGAGAAGTTTCTGAACTCCGTCGATCATGCGCTTTGCACGACATGCCTATTGGTCGTGGATGCGGACCATTGCAATTTACACTTTGATCAATGCCGCCAATTTCACAATACCTTTACCCAACAAACCAATCGGTCTTGGGCGCCGGGATTGGCCGTTTCCTATTTCGAAAAGTGCCAGGCTCTAAATCTCATGGAGCAAGTTCAGCAACTGCAATACTTACGTGGATTCGTTTCGATGAACCAAAGTATTGAGGTCGTACTCTCTGTTATCCGGTTGATGGCTCACGGGGGGACATATCTTCCGCCAGAACTCATTCAACCAAACGAACAAGGCGCGGCGCCGTCCGAAGGGAGCGATACTGACCAAACGGAGCCTGCGGCAACAAGCGGCTGTGCTGGTGCACTTACGCGGCGCGAAGCAGAAGTCATGAAACTTGTCGCAGGGGGAATGCAAAACAAGCAAGCCGCGTCATCGCTTGGGATCTCGGAACATACAATCAAACTGCATATGCACCATGTCATCGCGAAACTTGGCGTTCGCAACAGGACGGAGGCTGCAACCAAATACATGAGCCTATTGGAGAAATAGCGTGGGCCCGATGCGCAAAACCCCGGGAAAACCACCTGCTGATAAGGGCTTGCAAGACCTCATCTACCGTGTTGGACGTTTGAATTATGCCTGGACCAACACCGAAAGCTTGCTAATCCACCTTATTGCTGGGCTTTCCCGTGTCGACAAGGAAACAGCTGTCGTCATTTTTCTGACGCTCAACACGACACGGGCGCGCGTCGACCTCGTTGAGCGGCTTGCCAAGTTGCCACGCGCGCCGAAGGAGCAGCGCACTGAAATTCTCAAGCTGACAACGACACTCTCGAAACTTGGCGCTTTGCGTAACAAATACAATCACTGCATTTACTCTTTCGATCCCGAGAGCGGCGACGTGGAGACAATTTTGATGCGAATACAGGACCGCAAGGAAGAAATCCGTATGGGCAAGAAAGAACAAGTTACCCAACAGGAGTCTTCAAAAATAGATCGTTGCATTGCACAATTGGAGGGACCTCAATTCTGCCATGTGGAAGACCGCGTCTGATTTTGGGTTTCCACTCTAGAACTTTATCTAAAGCACTAATTTTACTAATTTTTTCAAAATGCCATTCTTTGCACATTCGCGGATCTACCTAGATACATTTATGCAACGGCCACTATTCTGAAGCGAACTCTGCCCAGAAAATGCCACATTTGGCGCCCTTTCTGCCATCGCACTTGGGGAAATGGCCGGTTAATCCGGCGAAGGAGTGCCGTGGTATGGGGTTAAAGCATAGACTTCTCGTTTTGAAGCTCTCGGTGTCGCTAATGGCGATAAGCGGGTGTTCTGTTGGGCCGGAGTATGAGGCGCCGACCATGAACTTACCGGCGAGTTATTCGCCGCTTGGCGTAGATGCCTCGAAAACCGATGCGCGCGCCAATTGGTGGAAAGCATTCAACGACCCGGTTCTTGATGCATTAATCGTGCGTGCGCTAAGGGATAACGTAGAGCTCAATCAGGCGCGACGCAGGGTTGAGGAAGCTGAGGCGCTTGCGCTAGCCGCGGTTCCCATGGCTGATGTAAACGGCCGTGTTGAAGCGCAGATCGGTTCGGATGATCTTGGCGGTGACCGTGTGCTCGCGTCTTTGACCCCCTTCGCAACGCTGTTCGGCGCGCAAAGGTATCGCAGCAAAGCTGCGCAAGCCCGCGTGGAAGCCGCACGTGCGCAACGTGACAATGCGAATTTGATCTTGCTGTCCAATCTCACAACGGCCTATGTCGATCTTCGTTTTGTTCAAGAACAATTGGTGCTAAAGCAACGGGAGAGACGAACGTGGGCGCGAACGTTGCGCGATATCCGTACGTTGGAGAATTCCGGCCAGGCAACAAAGTTGGACGTTACCCAAGTCCGGGCTGAAATCGCGCAAACGGAAGTGGCCATCCGCAACCTTCTGACAGAGATCGTTCGCCAGAAAAACAGAATCTCTACGCTTCTTGGATATCCGGCCCATTTCTCAAAACTCGATCTAGGATATAATGGTAAGCAGCCCCTCCCGGCACATGAAGTCAACGTAGGTGTGCCGGCTGACCTAATTGTTAACCGTCCCGACATCAGGCAGGCCGAACGTAATTACCGTGCTACCGTGGCGGAAATTGGTGCCGCCGAAAGCTTGCGGTACCCAAGCCTCACCCTATCCGGAACGATATCTGTAAGAAACGATCTATCGCCGAATTCCGGTGGCCTCGGTGCTGTCGGTCTCAATATTCCGGTGTTCGATCAAGGCGGGCGAAAGGCTAATGTCGCCGCGCACGAGCTTAAGGCTCAGACGGCACAGCTTGAATGGCGTCAACGCGTGCTTTTGGCAGTAGAAGAAGTCGAGACACTGCTGGTCGCGCTTTCAAACAGCAAACACGCTCACTCGGCTGCGTTGCGCGCGCGTTCGCTTAACAAAAATGCCGTCTCGTTGGCCCGTAGGCTATTTGAGGTCGGTGAGCTTACAGTTATCGAATTTTTGGCGTTGCAGCGGGAATCCATTGATGCGCAGTTGGCTCTGACACAGAACCGCCGCCAGCTTGCCTCTTACTACGTTGCGCTCCAAATCGCCACAGGCGCAGGCAGCAGCCTGCCTCTGGTGCCAGAAACGCACTGACTACGCCCGTCCTACCGCAGACACAAACCCTAAGTAAATTAGTTGTTCTTCTACAGAAAGCTGAATCTGGTCTACTTAATAGGTGCCCTAGTTTCCTAAACACCAGCCTATTACATTTTGGGCTGCTGCTCTGATACCTGACCTTCGGCCACCCCACGCTAGAGTTTCCAGCTATTCTTAACATGGCGGGCTGGTGTCGCCACGTGGGACTGCCAGCTTTGCCGGGGGGGGGGATGTTTCTTAAATGGACTGGTAGAACTCGTCGACGACTAACCAAGCCCTTGCGAGATAAACTGGAGCGGCATTATTTGGCCAATAGCTTACCGCCTTATGACATGGATTCTAACTGACCCTAGATCTAACTATGATGATAACGTGTCCTACCGCTGGTTCCCATCCGACGAAATAATTGAGTTGCGCCTGAATACGTTTACTGGGGGATATCAAGTGGGGTAATCGCCCAGAACCATACGTCTTTGTCAGTAAAAACGATTATATTAATCATATTAGTGGCGGAGAGACAGGGATTCGAACCCTGGGATCCCGTGAAGGATCAACGGTTTTCGAGACCGCCCCGTTCGACCACTCCGGCACCTCTCCGCGGGGGTCTGGTTTGGTGCGTTTAATCGGCTTTGGCGCAGCGTGCAAGAGGGGTTTTGAGCAGTTTTGGCCGGTTGCGGATTGTTTGTCCCCGCAAAAGGCTTAGGTTTGGGCCAAGTGCAGGGCGAAGCGGTAAGGAGAGCGGGATGGCGCGGGCATATCAGGCGGTTTGGCGGAGCGTTTTGGCAGCTGTCCTTGTGATGGGCATGCTGGGCGTGCTGACGCAAGGGGCGGCGGCGGCGGAGCGTGACCGGCTCAAGGCGTTTTTGCAGGTCACGGGGTTTGATGTGGCGCTGGAATCAATCGCGCTGTCGGCAGAGAGCGCGCCGTTGATGCTGGGCATGGAGGCGAGCGATTTCGGCTTTCATTGGACCCGGATCACCAAGGAGGTGTTCGACAAGACCAAGATGCACGCCATGGCGCTGGACCTGTTGGAAAAGACGTTGAGCGATGACTTGTTGACCCATGCGGCGGATTTCTATGCCTCGCCCTTGGGGATGCGGTTGGTTGAGGTCGAGAATGCCAGCCATCTGGTTGAGGACGAGGAGGCCAAGCGCAAGGCCGGTGATCTGCTGGTCGAAGAGATGACGCGCAACAACCCGCACCGGCTGGCCGAGATCAAGCGGATGAACGCCGCGATCGACAGTGGCGGGCATGGCGTGCGGGCGGTTCAGGAAATTCAGGTGCGCTTTATCATGGCGGCGAATGAGGCCGGGGTTTTGCGCCTGAAGATCGACGAAAAGGGGTTGCGGGCGCGGCTGCGCGAGAATGAGGCCGATCTGCGCCAGAGCATGGAGAAATCGGCGCTGTCCGGGGCGGCCTATACCTATAAGGATTCTAGCGATGCGGAGATCACCGCCTATGCCGATGCGTTGGAAGATAAGCGCATGGTGGAGGTTTACGACCTGATGAATGCGATCCAGTGGGAGATTATGGCCAACCGGTTTGAAGCTTTGGCGGCGAAGATGGTTGGGCTCGATCAGGGAGAAGAGCTGTGATGCGGGTTTTCTGGGCGGTTCTGCTTTGGCTTGGGCTGGTCGTGGGGGCGGTGGCCGATGAGCAGGCCGAGCGGGAGGCATTGAACCGCGCACTCGGGGTGCCGCAATTGCTTGAACTGATGCGCGAAGAGGGGCGCAGTTACGGCGAGACGATCGGGGCTGATTTCCTGCCGGATGGCGGGGGGCGTCCTGGGCCGGTGTGGTGGCGCGGATTTATGATGCCGAGAAGATGGCGGCGTCGGTTCAAAAGGGATTGGATGCTGAGATTGCGCCGGAGCATCTGGCGCCGCTGCTGGCGTTCTTCACCGGGCCGACGGGAAAGCGGATCGTGGCGCAGGAAATCGCCGCGCGGCGGGCGTTTTTGGATGAGGCCGCCGAGGAGGCGGCGCGGGCGGCCTTTCGCGAGGCGGGAGAGACGCTGGACGGGCGGCTCAAGCTGTTGCGCGCTTATGTTGAGGCCAACGGGCTGGTTGAGTTCAACGTCGCCGGGGCGCTTACGGCGAACCTGAGGTTTTATCGCGGGCTGGCCGAGGGCGGCGCGGTTGATATGAGCGAAGACGACATGTTGAGCGAGGTTTGGGGGCAGGAAGCGGAGATAAGGAACGACACCGAGGAGTGGTTGTTGTCCTATCTGCTGATGGCCTATGGGCCGCTGACGGATGCGGAGGTGGCCTCTTATGTTGCGCTGTCGAAAACCCCCGAGGGCAAGGCGTTGAACCGGGCGTTGTTTGCCGGGTTTGACGCGATGTATGGCGATTTGAGCTATGCGCTTGGGCTTGCCGTCGCGGCACAGATGAAGGGCGAGGATCTTTAAGGCGCGCGCCCTGCACCGTAGCAAAGGCGGGGGGCAGTTCCCCGGACCGCAGTAGAAGCGGGGGCCAGCCCCCCGCACCCCCCGGGATATTTTCAGTCAGATGAAGGGTTGGTGACGGGTGTGGAGCGGGCGAAGGGGTGGGGTGCGGTTTTGGGGTTTTGTATTGGTGGTGAAAAAGCTGGGCGGGGCACTTGACTTGGGCGGTGGGATTGAAGATAAGCGCGAACCGGTCATGGGGCGATCCCGTGGCCTGTTTTGGTTTTGAAATGACGCTCGAATGGGCGCGCTGTTCGAGGTGGGGATAAACCCCGTGGAACACCCGCAAGGGGGCCGAAGAACGCGGAAGCAAAAAGGAAGACGCGTATGTTCGCGGTTATGAAAACCGGCGGCAAACAGTATAAAGTTCAATCGGGCGACACGCTCCGGGTTGAAAAGCTGGCTGCCGACGCAGGTGAAAAAGTTCAATTCAACGACGTGCTGATGCTGGGTGGCGACAAGGTTGTCGTTGGTGCTCCGCTTGTTGAAGGCGCGGCCGTGCAGGCCGAAGTGGTCGATCAGATCAAAGGCGACAAGGTGATTCACTTTGTTAAACGCCGCCGGAAGCACAGCTCGAAGCGCACCAAGGGGCACCGTCAGCAGCTTACGCTTCTCAAGATCACCGAGATCCTTGAAGCGGGCGCAGACAAGTCCGGCGTAAAAGCCGCCGTTGGCGCAGGGTCGGTTGCTGCTGTGGCGGTTGCCGCGACAGAGGCGAAGAAGCCTGCCAAAGCGGCCAAGAAAGCCGAGCCCAAAGCCGAGAAGAAGGCCGAGGAAAAGAAAGCTGCTCCGAAGAAAGCCGCCGCCGCAGACGCGGGTGCGGATGATCTCAAGCAACTGTCGGGTGTTGGTCCGGCGCTTGAGAAGAAGCTGCATGAGAATGGTGTCACCACCTTTGCTCAGATTGCGGCATGGAATGCAGATGATATTGCTGCTATGGATGAGAAACTCAGCTTTAAAGGGCGCATCGAGCGCGAAGGCTGGGTTGATCAGGCCAAAGAGCTGACCAAGTAAGACGGATAAGGAGAGAGCGATATGGCACATAAAAAAGCAGGCGGTTCATCCCGCAACGGCCGCGACTCTGCTGGTCGCCGGCTTGGTGTAAAGAAATACGGTGGCGAAGTTGTCATCCCCGGGAACATCATCATCCGCCAGCGCGGCACCAAGTGCTGGCCGGGCGAAGGCGTGGGCATGGGCAAGGATCACACGATCTTTGCAACTGTTGACGGCAATGTGAAGTTCCACAAGGGCCTCAAAGGCCGCACCTTTATTTCGGTACTCCCGACGGCGGAGGCCGCAGAGTAAGCCGAACCTTAAGGTTTTTAAAATTAGGGGGATCGGCGATACCGCCGGTCCCTTTTCTCGTTTCTGGGAAGGGCTTATTATGCCTGTTGCAACGCTTGGGTTTCTGGCTTTTGGGGCCAGTCAGGTCGGAACGCCCGGCCCGGCGAACATGGCGTTGATGGCAACGGGGGCTCGGTTTGGGTTTCGTGCGGCTCTGCCGTTTGTGGCGGGGGTTGCTCTGGGCAAGCAGTTGATCATCTGGCCGATCGGGTTCGGCTTGATGGGGTTGGCGGCCAGTGCGCCGTGGCTGTTTGAAGTGCTGAAATGGGCCAGCGTGGCCTATATCACATGGTTGGCGTGGAAAGTTGCAAACCTGCGCTTGAGCCCGGGCGGAGAGGCGGCGCAGGCGCCGGGGTTCTTGGCCGGGCTGATCGTACATCCGCTAAACCCCAAGGCCTGGGCGATGATTGTGACCGGATTCACCAGTTTCGTGACGCCGGACACGCCGACCTTGCAGGCGACGGCGACGATTGCCATCTGTTTGTTGAGCCTACAGTTGGTGCTGCACCCGATCTGGACGTTTGGAGGCGACCGGATTGCGCATCTTGTTGCGGGAACAGCGGCGGAGAAATACCTGATGTGGGGCCTCGCAATTTTGACTGTGGCCTCGGTAATGTTCGTGCTTTTTGGAGGAGAAAAAGCGCTATGATGTTAGAAAAAGTTATAAATCAGCAAGTTATCGAAACCGAGCGGTTTGATTTGCGCCCTCTGCGGGTGTCGGATTCCGCTTTGATTGAGCTTTATGCCGGAGATGAGCGGGTGGCGCGGAATACGACGTCTATTCCGCACCCCTTGCCGCCGGGAACGACCGAGGATTTCGTGCGCCGGGCACAGACGCAGGACCGGGTTGAGGATGTTTGGGCGATGGATGCCGTCAAGGCCGAGGGGCCGGAGTTGATGGGATTGATCAGCCTGACACGGATGGACCGGGCACAGGCCGAGATCGGCTATTGGGTGGCGCCGGCGTTTTGGAACACCGGGCTGGCGCAAGAGGCGGTGGCGGCGTTGTTGCGGGCCAATCCGCTGGGTTGTGAGACGATTTTTGCCAGCGTGTTTCAGGACAATCCCGCGTCGGCGCGGGTGCTGACCAAACAGGGGTTCGAATACCTTGGCGATGCCGAGACGTTTTCGGTTGCGCGGGGGGCGAATGTCGCAACGTGGACCTATTCATTGAAATGTTGAGCATCAGGGGGCAGATTGCCCAGCCTATGCTTGCGCAGCGCCCAGAGCGGACCTAAGAGGACAGACATGAAATTTCTTGATCTTGCGAAGGTTTATCTTCGGTCCGGTTCGGGCGGGAACGGCTGTATCAGCTTCCGGCGCGAGAAGTATATCGAATACGGCGGGCCGGATGGCGGCGATGGTGGCCGGGGCGGTGATGTCTGGGCCGTGGCGGTCGAAGGGCTGAACACGCTGATCGACTTTCGCTATCAGCAGCATTTCTTTGCCAAGAACGGGCAGGGCGGCATGGGCCGTCAGCGCACCGGCAAGGATGGCGACGATATTATCCTGCGCGTCCCTGTGGGCACCGAAATTCTGGATGAAGATGAAGAGACCGTCATCGCGGATATCACCGAGGTGGGCGAACGTGTTTTGCTGGCCAAGGGGGGCAATGGCGGGTTTGGGAACCTGCATTTTAAGACCTCGACCAACCAAGCACCGCGCCGGGCCAATTCCGGACAGGAGGGTGTTGAACGCACCATCTGGCTGCGTCTCAAGCTGATTGCGGATGCCGGTTTGCTGGGCCTGCCCAACGCCGGGAAATCGACGTTTCTGGCGGCGACTTCGAATGCGCGGCCCAAGATTGCGGATTACCCGTTTACCACGCTGCACCCCAATCTGGGGGTTGTGGGCGTGGACAATGCCGAGTTCGTCATGGCGGATATTCCGGGCCTGATTGAGGGCGCGCATGAGGGGCGGGGCATTGGGGACCGCTTTCTTGGCCATGTGGAGCGGTGTTCGGTGTTGTTGCATCTGGTGGATGGCACATCCGAGACAGTGGCCGAGGATTACCGCACCATTATTGGCGAGCTGGAAGCTTATGGCGGGGCGTTGGCGGAAAAGCCGCGGGTGACCGCTCTGAACAAGATCGATGCCTTGGATGACGAGGAGCGTGCCGAGGCCAAGGCGGCGCTTGAAGCCGAAACGGGCGCGCCTGTCATGATGATGTCCGGCGTGTCGCGCGAGGGGCTGATTGATGTGCTGCGCGCGGTGCGCGGCGAGATCGAGGACGACCGCTTGCGCATCAAGTCCGCGGGCGAGGAGGCGGACCCGTGGCGTCCCTGAGCCAGGCAAAGCGGCTGGTTATCAAGATCGGCTCGGCGCTTTTGGTGGATCGCGATGGCGGCGGGTTGAAGTCAGCTTGGCTAAGCGGTTTGGCCGAAGATGTGGCGTGGCTGAAATCACAAGGCAAGGATGTTGTGCTGGTGTCCTCCGGCTCGATCGCGCTTGGGCGTGGGGTGTTGGGCTTAACCGCGAACGAGCTGGCGCTGGAGCAAAGCCAGGCGGCGGCGGCCGTGGGTCAGATCCGGCTGGCGCGGGCCTATGAAGAGGCGTTGCAGCCGCATGGGATCACCACGGCGCAGGTTCTGGTCACGTTAGAGGACAGCACGGACCGGCGGCGTTACCTCAATTCCCGCGCAACGCTGGACCAGTTGATCGGGCTGGGCGTCGTTCCGATTGTGAACGAGAATGACACCGTGGCCACCGACGAGATCCGCTATGGCGACAACGACCGGCTGGCGGCGCAGGTGGCGGTGACGGTGGGGGCGGATGTGCTGGTTTTGCTGTCGGATGTGGACGGGTTTTATTCGGCCAATCCGAGCACGGACCCGGACGCCAAACGCTATGACACGATTGACGAGATCACCTCCGAGATCGAGGCGATGGCCGGTGATGCGGGTTCGGGCCTGTCCAAGGGCGGGATGAAGACCAAGCTTATGGCTGCGCAAACGGCGATTTCTGCGGGCTGTGCCATGGCGATCACCGAAGGGTCGGTTCTGCGCCCGTTGCGCGCCTTGGACGGCGGGGCGAATGCGACGTGGTTTACCGCCAAGCTTGACCCGCATACGGCGCGCAAACGCTGGATCGCGTCGATGAAGCCCAAGGGCGCGATCACGGTCGATGGCGGAGCGGCGGCGGCGCTGGTGCGGGGCAATTCACTGCTGCCTGCCGGGGTGAAAGCGGTGACGGGCGCGTTTGATCGCGGTGCGCCGGTGGCGATTTTGACAGCCGATGGGCATAAGATCGGTCAGGGGCTGAGTTGTTATTCCTCGATCGAGACAGAGGCGATCAAGGGCCAGAAATCGGATCGGATTGAGCCGCTTTTGGGCTATCCGGGGCGCGCGGCGTTGATCCATCGCGATGATATGGCGCTGTGAGCGCAAGGGAGGGTGAGAGATGAAAGACGGCGGTGATATTCACGCTTTGATGGCGGATTTGGGCAAGCGGGCCAAGCGGGCGGCGGCGGATTTGGCATTTGCCCCGGCCGAGGCCAAGGCCGCGGCGTTGAACGCAGCGGCGGATGCGGTTTGGGCGCGGCGCGACGAGATCATCGCGGCCAATGCCAAGACCTTGAGTTCGGGCGCGACAAGGGGCTGTCACCGGCGATGATGGATCGGCTGATGCTGGACGCTGAGCGTATCAAGGGCATCGTCGAGAGCCTTCGTGCGGTGGCGGCGCAGCCTGATCCGGTGGGCGAGACCCTGACCGAATGGGACATGGAGTCTGGCCTGCATATCCGCCGGGTGCGCACGCCGTTGGGCGTGATCGGTGTGATTTATGAAAGCCGCCCGAATGTGACGGCGGATGCCGGGGCGCTGTGTCTCAAAGCCGGAAACGCGGTGATTTTGCGCGGCGGGTCAGAGAGTTTTCATTCCTCAGGGGTGATTCATGCCTGTTTGCAGGACGGATTGAAGGCCGCGGGCCTGCCCGAAGATGCGGTGATGCGCGTGCCGACGCGCGACCGTGCGGCGGTGAGCGAAATGCTGACCATGACCGACACGATTGATGTGATTGTGCCGCGTGGCGGCAAGGGGTTGGTCGGGCTGGTGCAACGCGAAGCGCGGGTGCCGGTTTTTGCCCATCTCGAAGGGATCGTGCATATCTATATCGACGCCGCCGCCGATCCGGTGAAAGCGTTGAACGTGGTGATGAACGCGAAAACCCGGCGCACGGGAATTTGCGGCGCGGCGGAGTGTTTGCTGATCCACGAAAGCCTTGTCGACACAATTGGCCAAGGGGTGATCCGCGCGTTGATCGACGCCGGTGTGACGGTGCATGCAGATGAGCATTTGCAAGCGATTGAGGGCACTGTGCCCGCCACCGAGGATGACTGGGGGCGCGAGTATCTGGACATGGATATCGCGGCGAAAGTGGTGCCGGACGTGGACGGCGCGATTGCGCATATCCGCGCCTTCGGCTCAAACCACACCGATTGCATCCTGACCGAGGATGACGCCACTGCGGCGCGGTTCTTTGAACGGCTCGATTCGGCGATCCTTATGCGCAATACCTCGACCCAGTTTGCTGATGGCGGAGAGTTTGGCATGGGCGCGGAGATTGGCATTGCCACGGGCAAGATGCACGCGCGTGGTCCGGTAGGGGCAGCGCAGCTCACCAGCTTCAAATACCTTGTTGAGGGCGACGGAACGGTGCGCGGCTGATCCCTTCTAAAAGGTGACGTTGATCGTGGTGTCGCTGCTGTCAAAGGCGAGGGCGCGGCCAAGGCCACTTATGACCTCGGGCAAGAGCGCATATTGGACATGCGCGGGTTTGAGATCGGCCGGGGTGGCGGCGCCGGTGAGCGCGCCCCAGAGGTCGGGATCACAGTTCACCCTGTCGCCAGTGCCTTGGAAGCTGAAGCTGTTTCCCTCGCGCTGAACCGTCATCATCCCGCCGCGTGGCAGGGCGGTTTCGATGCACAGAAGTGTCAGGAACGCGGCCTGCACCTCGGCGCGGATGATGTCACCCTCGGCTTGCCATTCGGCCTTGTGGCGGCCTTCGCTATAGGCATCGGCGACGATGGCGGCGACGGTGGGCGCCCCCAGCGTTTGTTCAGGTGAGGCGACGCCAAAGGCGATACGGAAGAACTTGATCCGCGAGGAGGCGTTGTTAACGCTTTCGGAAATAAGGTTAAGTTCTGGCGTTTCAATCGGCCCGCCCATGGCGATCAGTTCGACGCCATTGCCAATAGCGCCGACCGGGCTGATCAAATCGTGACAGATGCGAGATCCGACCAACGTGGCGAGGGAAAGTGTGCTATTGGTCATGAAACGCTCCGAAGTGAGGTAAAGATGAGTGAATTGAATGCGATACTGGCACCGGGCATGCGCGTGCGCCACCCTGCACGCGCCGAATGGGGCGTTGGCGAAGTGCAATCGAATATCGGTGGCAAGGTCACGGTGAATTTCCCCGAGGCAGGCAAGGTTGTCATTAACGGCGCGCGGATCGCGTTGGATATCGTCTTTGATGACGAATGAAAGTTATCAAAAGGTTAACGCAGATTAACCTAACTTGCACCACAGCGGATGGCCGCTTACAACCCAAGGCAGATTAACCCACGCCGGATCGGGTCAAGCCGGATCTGGTGAGGCCGGATCAGGTGAGCCGGATCGAAAAGGGCGGGACCAGCAGGACCGGAGCAGATGGGCGAGCCGCAATTTGAAGTGAAACTGGCCGAGACCGAGGCGGAGCTTTTGGCGGCGCAGCGGCTGCGCTATGCCGTGTTTGTTGACGAATTGGGCGGGGGCGGTGCGATGGTGGACCATGACCGCCGCCTAGAGACGGACAGGTTCGATCCGTTTTACGACCATATGATCCTGATTGATCACAGCCGCGATGCGCAAGCCTTGGAGCATGTGGTCGGGGTGTACCGGCTGATGCGCGCGGGGCAGGCCGCCGAAGCGGGTGGATTTTATTGCGAAAGCGAATACGGGTTGGAGCCGCTGAAATCCAGCGGGCGGCGGTTGCTTGAGCTGGGCCGGTCCTGTGTTTTGCCGCAGTATCGCGGCGGGGCGGCGATGTATCACCTGTGGAGCGGGTTGGCGGGATATGTCGAGGCGCATGAGATCGACATCCTGTTCGGGGTGGCGAGCTTTCATGGCACCGACGTTGAGGCGCTGGCGCAGCCGTTGTCCCTGTTGCATCACCGCCACCTTGCCCCCGAGGCGCTCAGGGTGCGTTCGCATGTGTTTCAACCGATGGATCTGATTGCCGAGGAGGCATTGGACCGGCGCGAGGCGATGTTGCAGGTGCCTGCGCTGATCAAGGCTTACTTGCGGCTTGGCGGGGTTGTGGGCGAGGGGGCGTTTGTCGATCATGCGTTCAACACCACAGATATTTGTCTGATCATGGAGACCGGCAAGATGAACGCACAGCGGCGCAGAATTTACGCCAGCGAGGCGCGCGCGTGAGCACCTGGAACCCGGATTTCGAGCCTCCAATGGTGCGGATCGGGGCCTTGGGGTGGGGGTTGGTCGTGCTGCGCGGTCTTGTCCTTGGGAGTGTGGTGTTCGGCGGGTTGGTGATCCTGTTGCTCATCCGGCTGATCGAGCGGCCCTTGTTTGGTCTGCGCCGACCGTGGACGCCGTGGTTGGTTCAGGCGGTGTGCCGGGTGGCGTTTGTCATCCTCGGGATGCGGCATCGGGTGCAGGGCAGACCGATGAAGGAGCGCGGGGCGGTGGTCTCTAACCATGCATCATGGCTGGATATTTTCGCTCTGAACGCCTGTAAGCGGGTGTATTTTGTTTCAAAATCCGAAGTGGCGGGATGGCCGGGAATTGGTTGGCTGGCGCGGGCGACGGGGACGGTGTTTATCAATCGCGACCGTCGCGAGGCCAAGGCGCAGCAGGTGATTTTCGAGGACCGCTTGCTGGCCGGGCATAAGCTGTTGTTTTTTCCCGAGGGCACGTCGAGCGATGGGCGGCGCATTTTGCCTTTTAAATCAACGCTGTTTCAGGCGTTCTTTGCGCCGGACCTGCATCATGAATTGCATATCCAGCCGGTGACGCTTGTCTATCGCGCGCCCGATGGGGCGGATAAGCGGATTTATGGCTGGTGGGGCGACATGGAGTTCGGGCCGCATTTGCTGCAAACGCTGGCGGCGGTGCGGCAAGGGTCGGTCACGGTTATTTATCACGCGCCGATGAAGGTGGATGCGTTTGACGGGCGCAAGGCATTGGCCGCGGCTTGCGAGCAAGCGGTGCGCAGCGGTTTACCGGCGGATGTTCAGGACGCGTAGGCAGCAGCGGTGCAGACGGGCCGTAAAGACGGACATTGCGTTGGCACGACACACCCTAGGGCGCGGTGAGGGCTTTTAGCGCCGCAAGCGGATCGTCGGAGAGCCAGATTTCGTCGCCGATGCCGAAGAAATCGGTGACCGGGGCGAGGGCCGCAACCAGCGTTGGATCAAGCGCACCTTCGGCGACGACGGGCACTTCGATCATTTCGCTCCACCATGTGAAGAGGTCATGCTCGGCGATTGTGCCATCGCCAAGCGGCGTGTCGCCAACCGGGCCGAAGCAGACGTAATCCGCACCGGCTTCGCCCGCGGTCATGCCGTCATGGCGCGAGGCACCACAAAAGGCGCCGACAATGGCGTCTTTGCCCAGTTCTTTGCGGGCTTTGCGCACCGAACGTGCGCCATCCGTAAGGTGAACCCCATCGAGGCCGAGCCGCTCGACAAGAAGGATGTGGCGTTCGATCACCAGCGCCACATCGCGTTCGATGGTGACTTCGCGCACCGCATCGGCGGCGCGGCAGAGGGTGTCTTCGTCATGGGTGGACAGGGCGAGGCGCACGCAGGCCACGTCAACCGCATCAAGCACACGGGCGAGATCGGTGGGAAAGCGGCTCAGCTCAATCTCGGACGGAGAAATAAGGTAGATCTGGGGCTGCTCTGGCGCGTCCATCGGGGGTCCTCGATCCTTTGGTTTTGCGCTGCTATAGCGTAAAAAATTGCGCCGGGGCAAGCGTTTGCATTCGCGGATCGTGTTATTTGGCCGGCAACGTCGCGTTGAAATCGAGAGCCAGTTGCAGGAGGGTGGCGCGGGTGGTGTCATCTTCAAAGGCGTCGATGTCGGCGCCGACGTAACCGCTCATGCTGCGCGCACCCATGATGATGTGACCGACGCCGTCGAGATCCAGAGCCGCGCCCATCGCCGCTTTGCCGACGCGAAACATCGCACCGGAGGCGCGCACGCCGCAGACCATATTGCCGCGCACCATAAAACACAGCGCCCCAAACATGCGCTGTTCGCGCGGCGCGTGGGCATCAAGCTCTCTGCGCATGAGCGCGGCATGGTCGTTGTCATAGGCCATTGGGGCATCCGGGGTTCTGTTTCGGTGAGCATAGCGCAGACTTTGCCAGAGTGCCTTGGGTATTTTTACCAAGAAAGAGGGGGCGGGGCTTCAAATTCTGCTGGCTGTAGCGTATGCGCGCGAAGGACCTTCGGGAGTGATGACATGGCAAGTGACAGCCCTCAGCCGGCGTTTGTGCTGGTGCGGCCACAGATGGGTGAAAACATCGGCGCGGCGGCGCGAGCGATGTGGAACTTTGGTCTGGATCGGATGCGGGTTGTGGCGCCGCGCGATGGCTGGCCGAGCGAGCGGGCTGTGGCGATGGCGAGCGGGGCCGGGCGGTTGCTGGACGAGGCGGGGCTTTATGGCGATCTGGCCGGGGCGGTTGCGGATTGCACCTATGTTTACGCCACCACGGCGCGGCCGCGCGAGTTGACCAAGCCGGTTCTAAGCCCGGAGCGCGCCATGGCGGATGCGGCCGCGCGGATCAGGGCCGGAGAGAAGGTTGCGGTGTTGTTCGGACCGGAGCGCGCGGGGCTTGAGAACGACGATATCGCCAAAGCCAACGCAATTATTTCGGTGCCGGTGAACCCGCGGTTTGCCTCGTTAAACCTTGGGCAATGTGTGCTGTTGACCGCTTATGAGTGGATGCGGGCCGAGGGCGAGGTTGCGCATGAGGTTTACGAGCCGAGCAAGGGCGATTGGGCGACGGGCGGCGATATGGAAAAGCTAGCCGAGCATTATGAGGCGCAGCTGGACGAAGCCGGGTTTTTCTTTCCGCCGGAAAAGGCAGACGGGATGAAGGTAAACCTGCGCAACCTGTGGAGCCGGATGCGATTGACCCGCACGGATGTGCAGATGTTACATGGGGTCATGCGGCAAATGGTGCGGTGGAAGACCCGTTGAAGGCGGGCGCGCGGCGGCCTAGGTTGAGCGCAGCAACGAGAGGCGAGTGATGGCTGAGAAACGATCCATTTTCGAGGAAGTCGGCGAGGGCGCGAAAACGCCGGAACCATCGGGCGGCGGCATGATCGACCGGGGGCGCAAGGGCGCACGCGGGGCGATCCGGGTTTGGCTGTTCATGCTGTTCGCGCTGGTTGTGCTGATGATCGCCGTGGGCGGTTTGACCCGGCTGACCGACAGCGGGTTGAGCATCACCGAGTGGAAGCCAGTGACCGGCGCGTTGCCACCGATGAGCGAGGCCGATTGGCAGGCCGAATTTGCCAAGTATCAGAAAATCCCGGAATTTCAGATTGAAAACAAATGGATGGAGCTTGGGGATTTCAAGGCCATCTATTGGTGGGAATGGGGACATCGCCAGTTGGGCCGGGTTATCGGGCTTGTCTGGGCCATCGGGTTTTTCATCTTTTGGGTGGGCGGAAAGATCCCGCCGGGGTGGACCGGACGGTTGCTCTTGCTCGGCGGGCTTGGCGGCTTGCAGGGGGCTGTGGGCTGGTGGATGGTTGCCAGCGGGTTGACCGGAAGCATGACGGATGTGGCGAGCTATCGGTTGGCGACGCATCTTGGTTTGGCGTTTGTGATCCTTGGGTTCATCACTTGGTATGCCTTGATGTTGGCGCGCGACGAGCGCGATTTGATGCAGGCGCGGCGGCTGCGTGAGGGCAAGCTCTTTTCTCTGGGCACGGGCTGGATGCATTTTGCGTTTCTGCAAATCCTGTTGGGAGCCTTGGTCGCGGGGATCGACGCGGGGCGCTCTTATACCGATTGGCCGTTGATGGGCGGGCAGCTGGTTCCGCCGGGCGCGCTTGCGATTGAGCCGATGTGGCGCAACTTCTTTGAGAATCCGGGGCTGGTGCAGTTTATTCACCGCTGTGTGGGCTATCTTTTGGCGGCGTTTACCATCATGGTTTGGCTGCGCGGACGGCGCAGTGCCAACCGCAAGACGCAAGTGGCGTTTAGCGCGGCAGCGATTGCTTTGGCGGCGCAAGTTGCCCTCGGGATCTACACCGTCATCATGGGCGCACCTTGGCAGGTTGCGATCCTGCACCAATTGGGGGCCGTTGCGGTTTGGGTGTTGATCATCCGGGCGCGTTTCGCGGCACAATACCCGCACGCAACGTCGATCAGAGGATAGCGAGCAATGACAGCATATGACGAGTTGATGGCGTTTGAGCGTCGCACCGGGGCGCTTGGGCAAATCGCCGGGCGGCTGGGCTGGGATCAGGAAACGGTGATGCCGCGCGGCGCAGCGGAGCAGCGGGCCGAGGAGAGCGCGGCATTGCAGGCGGTGCTGCATGCACGGCGTTGCGATCCCAAAATCGGTGAGTGGCTGGCGGCGATCGACGTGAGCACGCTGGATCAGGTCGGTCAGGCCAATGTCCGCCATATCACGCGGTCCTTTGAACGGGTGAACCGGGTGCCGGAAGAGTTGGCCACGGCTTTGGCGCGGCTAACCAGCCGGGCGCAGGGGCAATGGGCCGAGGCCCGCGCAGAGGAAGACGTGGCGGCGTTTCTGCCGGTGCTTGACGAGATCGTAACGCTCAAGCGGGAAGAGGCGGCGGCGCTGGCGGTTGGTGGCGATCTTTATGACGCGCTGCATGATGATTACGAACCCGAAGGCAAGGCGGCCGATCTTGTCGCGATGTTTGGCGCGCTGCGCCCACGTTTGGTTGCGCTGCGCGAGGCGGCTCTGGCGGCCAAGGGGCCAGAACCGGTGACCGGCAGCTTTGACGAGCAGGCGCAAATGAAGCTGACCCGGAAATTGGCCAAGACCTTTGGCTATGACATGAGCCGCGGGCGGATCGACAAGGCGGTGCATCCGTTTTCGTCCGGCTCGTTCAATGATGTGCGCATTACCACGCGCACATCCGAGGATGATCCGTTCAACTGTTTCTATTCAACCATCCATGAGGTTGGTCACGGGTGCTACGAGCAAAATATCGCGCAGGAACATGGGTTTACGCCGCTGGGCCAAGGCGTTTCCATGGGGGTGCATGAAAGCCAGAGCCGGATTTACGAGAATCAACTGGGCCGCAGCCGTGCCTTTGCCGGGTGGTTGTTCGGCGAGATGAAAGACAGTTTCGGCGACTTTGGCGTGGCGGATGAAGAGGCGTTTTATGGCGCGGTGAACCGGCTTCATAACGGGTTTATCCGAACCGAAGCGGATGAGGTGCAATACAACCTGCATGTGCTTTTGCGGTTCGATCTGGAACGGGCGCTGATCGCCGGTGATCTTCTGGTTGGTGATCTCGAAAGCGCGTGGAACGACCGGTTTTTGGCGGATTTCGGCTTTGCTGTCGACAAGCCGTCGAACGGATGTTTGCAGGATGTGCATTGGTCCGTAGGGCTGTTTGGCTACTTCCCGACCTATACGCTGGGCAACGTCTATGCCGGCTGTCTGCACAGCGCGTTGCGCGACGCGGTGCCGGGGTTGGATGACCAGCTGGCCAAGGGCGATCTGGAAGCTGCGACCACATGGTTGCGCGATAATGTGCAGCAATATGGCGGGCTTTACCGGCCGCGCGAGGTGATTGAAAAAGCCTGTGGCGCGGCGCCAAGCGAGGGGCCGTTGCTGGAATATGTCGAGGCGAAATTCGGTGAAATTTACGGTCTTTAACGCGGTTTAGTCGAGGCTGGCGAAGCATTCTTCGATCCAGTCGACGACGCGACAAATGGCGATGTCCTGGCTGTGTGTTTCGTGAAAAAACACCCAGCAATCCAGCGTGAGCGGGAAGGTTTCGGTGTCGATCGCGACGAGGTCGGCGTCGGCTTTTGCCATGGCGTCGGGCAAGGGCGCGGGCATGCGCAGGGATTTGGCAAGGCCGTAGAGCGACCCGAAGGTGCTGGCGCGGTGGCGCGGGCGCGTTTTGAAATGGGCGTCTGCGCGGCGCATCAATTCGTGCGTGTCATACATATCGCTGAGGCCGAGCCAGCCTTTGTTGGCTGTGCCGCCGCGCGGCATGTAGAGGTTGAAGGTCATTTCACCGAGTTTGCGCGCAGTAAGACGGGTGCTCTCGGGCTTGGTAAAGCTGACCACGAGGTCGTTTTCACCCAAGGCACCGGGGGTGATCCGGTCGTTAAACGTAACGGCGAGCCCGGCGAGGACTTCGGGCGTTTTTTGCAATGATGGCAACAGCATAGCCGAGTTGATGAACGGCATGCAGCCGAGTTTGACGGGGATCTTTTCGTCGAGCCCTTCGGTGGCGGCGTTGAGTTCGGATTGAATGCGCCCGTCAAAGCCGAGGGCGACGTCGATCAGACGGCGTGCGAAATCTGTGGTCTGCCAGCCATCGCGCGTGCGGTTGAGGAGCGGGCCGCCGAGGGTTGCAGAGAGGCGGTCGAGCCGCCGCGAGACGGTGGCCGTATTGGTGCCAAGATAACGCGCCGCGCCGGCCATGGTGCCGGTGCGGTGAAGCGCGACCAGAAAGCGCAAATCATCCCAGTTTTTAAAAGTTCGGATGTTCATTTCCGTGCCCGCCAAAGCCGGGTCTGTCTTGGATTACGCCAAAACCAAACGCCGAAAGCGCAAGGCGGATGTGCCTGTTCCAAGTAACGACCCGTTTGCTGAATTTCCCAGTTCAAACTATTTCAGGATGAAAGAGTATTTGCAAGATACAGCTTAAGCGGGAATTGTCACAAGAGGGTGTTGTCCCGAACACCGCATCGTTTGTGGCCATACAGATCGGTGACCGACCGGCATTGGACGAGCGTTAACGCGCAAGATCGAGGGTGTTCTTACCACACACTGGTTTGCATTGCCTTGCCCCAGAAGGCTAACGCAGCAGCATTGCCAAAGTGTTAAACCACCGTGTCGTGAGACCTCGGACGCTTGCTCAGCGTTTTTCCAGCGCGGCGGCGATGCGTTCCATGGCGGCGCTGCTGCGTTCCTGAAGAGCGATCAAGCGCGTCTGATTCTCAATCACCTTTTCGTTCGAGCGCACGATCCGCTCGCTTGCCTGCGGGGCGTTGCGGCTGCGAAAGATCATATAGGCAAACAACGCGATAAGGACGATAAAAAGCGTTGTGAGAATCGCGTCGTAGCTCACTCTTCTGCCGCGCCCTCTGTGCCGCCGTCTGCGCCATCAATGGTGTCGTCTTCCTCGCCCTGATCGGCGATCCATGCGACCGAGACAACCTCTTCGCCCTTGCCGGTGTTGAACACCTTGACGCCACCGGCGCTGCGCGAACGGAAGGAGATGCCCTCAACCGGCACGCGGATCGACTGGCCCTTGGAGGTGGCGAGCATGATCTGATCGTCGAGATCAACCGGGAAGGAGGCAACGATTTCACCGCCGCGCATCGCCTTGTCCATCGCCTGAACCCCCATGCCGCCACGGCCACGCACCGGGTAGTCATGCGACGAGCTTAGCTTGCCCGCGCCGCCGGATGTGATTGTAAGCAATAGGTTTTCTGCGGCCGACATTTCGGCGTAGCGCTCTTGGGAAAGTTCGCCTGCGGGGGCTTCTTCGTCCTCGACCTCGGCATCATCGGCAAGGCCGGCCATGGCGCGACGCATCTTGAGATAGGCGGCGCGTTCGTCGGCTTCGGCCTTGAAGTGGCGGATGACGGACATCGAGACGACCTCGTCATCGCCTTGCAATCTGATGCCGCGCACGCCGACCGAATTGCGACTGTTAAAGACGCGCACTTCGGTGGTCGGGAAACGAATGGCGCGGCCCGAATTGGTGACCAGCATCACATCGTCATCTTCGGAACAGATGCGGGCGTTGATCAGACGGGTGCCGGCGTTGTCATCCTCAAATTTCATCGCGATCTTGCCGTTGCGCATGACCTTGGTGAAATCCGACAGGCGGTTGCGGCGCACCGATCCTGCGGAGGTGGCAAAGACGATTTGCAGATCGTCCCACTCCTCCTCATCCCGGTCAACGGGCATGATTGCGGCGATGCTAACCCCTTGGGGGATCGGCAGAATATTGACGATTGCCTTGCCTTTGGACGTGCGGCCACCAAGCGGCAGGCGCCAAGTCTTGAGCTTGTAAACCATGCCATCGGTGGTGAAGAACAAAAGCTGCGTATGGGTGTTGGCCACAAAGAGCGTGGTGACCACGTCTTCTTCCTTGGTGGCCATGCCAGCGAGGCCCTTGCCGCCGCGTTTCTGGGCGCGGAAATCGGCCAGAGCGGTGCGTTTGATATAGCCGCCGGAGGTGACGGTGACGACCATATCCTCGCGTTCGATCAGGTCTTCGTCGTCCATGTCCCCGGACCAGTCGACGATCTCGGTGCGGCGGGGCACGGCGAAGAGGTCTTTGACCTCCTGAAGCTCGTTCGAAATGATCGACATGATCCGTTCGCGTGAACCAAGAATTTCGAGGTATTCCTTGATCTTACCTGCAAGTTCTTCAAGTTCGTCGGTAACCTCTTTGACACCGATCTGGGTCAGGCGTTGCAGGCGCAATTCAAGGATCGCGCGGGCCTGTGTTTCGCTGAGGTTATAGGTGCCGTCGTCGTTCATCTTGTGGGTCGGATCGTCGATCAGGCGGATGTAGGGCGCGATGTCAGCGGCAGGCCAGCGTCGCTCCATCAGTTTGACGCGCGCCTCGGCGGCATCGGCAGAGGCGCGGATCGTCGCGACCACCTCATCCACATTCGACACCGCGACGGCGAGACCGCAGAGAATATGTGAACGCTCGCGGGCCTTGCGCAGTTCAAACGCGGTACGGCGGGCGACCACGTCTTCGCGGAAATCAATGAACGATGTCAGGAACCTACGGAGCGTAAGTTGTTCCGGCCGACCACCGTTCAGCGCCAGCATGTTACAGCCGAAATAGGTCTGCATCGGGGTGAAGCGGAACAGCTGGTTCAACACCACTTCGGCGGTGGCGTCGCGTTTGAGTTCGACAACGACGCGGACACCGTTGCGGTCGGATTCGTCCTGAACGTGGCTGACGCCTTCGATTTTCTTGTCACGCACCATTTCGGCGATCTTTTCGATCATCGAGGCCTTGTTCACCTGATAGGGGATCTCATCCAGGATAATGGCATAGCGATCCTTACGAATTTCTTCGACCCGCGTGCGGGCGCGGATGATGACGCTGCCGCGACCTTCGAGATAGGCTTTATGCGCGCCGCTGCGGCCCAGCATGATGCCGCCGGTGGGAAAATCGGGGCCGGGCACATACTCAATCAGCTGTTCCGAGGTCAGGTCCGGCTCTTCAATGAGGGCAAGGCAGGCGTCGATCACTTCGCCCAGATTGTGCGGCGGAATGTTGGTTGCCATGCCGACCGCGATGCCGCCCGCGCCGTTGACCAGCATGTTGGGGAAACGTGCCGGAAGGACGGTAGGTTCGCGGTCTTTGCCGTCGTAGTTGTCTTGGAAATCAACGGTTTCTTTGTCGATGTCGGCAAGGATAAAGGCGGCGGGTTTATCCATGCGCACTTCGGTATAGCGCATGGCGGCGGCGTTATCGCCATCCATCGAGCCGAAATTGCCCTGACCATCGAGCAGCGGCAGGGACATCGAGAAATCCTGCGCCATACGGACCAGCGCGTCGTAGATCGCGCTGTCGCCGTGGGGGTGGTATTTCCCCATGACATCGCCCACCGGACGGGCCGATTTACGGTAGGGTTTGTCGTGGCTGTTGTTGGTCTCATGCATGGCATAGAGAATGCGGCGGTGGACGGGTTTGAGGCCGTCACGCAGGTCGGGAATGGCACGCGAAACGATGACCGACATGGCGTAGTCAAGATAGCTCGACTTCATCTCGTCCGTGATCGAGATGACAGGGCCATCATGCACCGCGCGTTCGGGTGTGTTTTCGTCTTTGTTTTCAGGGGTTTCTGGCGTGTCGCTCAAGAGTATGGCCTGTCCGCTTGGGGGGCTCGAAAAGGCCCCATATTTTGTTGCACGAACTATAACAGAGCCAGCATATGGGGTGCAATCAGAGTCTGCTTTTTGGGCAACTCAGCAACAGGAGAATTTCAACACGTTGATTTTATTTGATTATTAATCGGGGTTGGGCATCATTATCATACGAGCAGAAAGGATAACGCAGATGGAGATGTCGGAAACCGAGTTAATGCTGAAGGGATACGGGCTGACCACGGCAGAGTTTTATTATCATATGCCCGATTACACCCATGTGCTGAACAGCTTTGTCTGGCAGCATTATGATTTGGCGCCGGACCACCCGAAACTGTTTGATTTTATTGAGTTTTGGCAGCGCGAGATCGAGGGGCCGCTGCATTCGGTGCGCTTTACCCACCGCAAGATGATCGGGCCGGGGGAATGGCGCAACGTGGTGGGTGAGTTTACGCTTCACTAAGCGGGCGAACGGTTAGGTTAACGCCGCAGTGCGTGGCGGTTCACCGGGGGGTGACCTTCGGCTGACATCCGGCTGTTATGCGTATGACATCAGAAAACGGCATATGTTCATGAAGCATTAGGTTAATGCAGCGGTCGGTGGTGAAGCTCGGCGGCGAAGGTCGGTGGTGAATTTCGGTGGCGAATTTTGTCGCAAAATTCGGTTAAAATTCCTTGGAGGAATTTTGGGCGCGGGACGCCAGCGGAGGGACGTAAAAATCCTCGGAGGATTTTTGGCGGTTTCTTTGAAAGAAACCGCCCGTAGGCATCAAGGGATGATGCGGCTGTATTTCACGCCCTCAAGGGTCGCGCCCAGCAACAGGCCTGCTTGACCAAAGATCACGGCGATGACCGGCGCGGTTGAGGTTGTGGTTTCAGCGCGGATATTGCCCGCCGTATCCTTGACAACATATTCAAGGTCAGCGCCCGCGGCCCAACCTTGGGAGCGGCGGAATTTCATCAGCGCGTCATTGGTCATGAAGAACAGCACATGCGCGTATTGCTGTGCACCGATCTGCAAGCCAAAGCTGCCTTTGGCCGCCGAATAGTAATCAACCGTAACGTCATTCACCCGCAGCGCGCCGCGCCCGTAGCCGCCGCCGAAGCCAAAACCCGCTTCGGTGATCAGCGGCATGACCAGCATGCCGTGCGCCTTTTGCGCCAGTTCCTGAGTCGCGGGGTATTTGCTGTAGAGATATTCGAGCGTTTTGTTGACACGGGCGTCAACCTTGGCCGCGCCATTGGAGCCGACGCCATTGCCACATGCCGCCAAAGTGCCGGTGGCGAGGGTGGAGAGCGCAAAATTGCGCCGTGTGATCGTTTTCATGTGAGTGTTCCGCCTGTAGTTTTTGGTGTGCTCTGATGTGCCGGTTCTCCGGTCATTGGGCGCAGTATAGGCGGGGTTTTGCCGCCTGTCACTAGCCCAGCGTGGATTGGGCGAAAAGGTGCGAAAGGCGGTGAACTATGGCGCTGGCGCGTCGGCTCAAAATGCCTGCGATCGAGCGGCGGGATCAGCTTAGCGCATGGGCTACATCGGGCGCGAAATAGGTCAGCACACCATCGCAGCCTGCGCGTTTGAAGCACATCAGGCTTTCCATCATCGCGCGTTCGCCGTCGATCCAGCCGTTTTGTGCGGCGGCCATGATCATCGCGTATTCGCCCGACACCTGATAGGCAAAGGTCGGCGCGCCAAAGGAGTCTTTGACCCGGCGCGCGATGTCGAGATAGGGCATGCCCGGCTTGACCATCACCATATCCGCGCCTTCGCGCAGGTCACGTTCGACACAGCGCAGCGCCTCATCCGTGTTGGCGGGGTTCATCTGATAAGTGGTTTTGTCGCCTTTGAGCGCACCAGAGGCGCCAACCGCATCGCGGAACGGGCCATAAAAAGCCGAGGCATATTTCGCGGCATAGCTGAGGATCAGCGTGTTGGTATGGCCCTTGTCCTCGAGCGCGTCGCGGATCGCGCCGATGCGGCCATCCATCATATCCGACGGGCCGATGATATCGACCCCGGCACCGGCCTGTGCCAGCGCCTGTTTTACCAAGCATTCAACGGTTTCATCGTTGACGATCATCCCGTCGCGCACGATGCCGTCGTGGCCGTCGGAATTATAGGGGTCAAGCGCCACATCGGACATGATCGCGATAGAGGGCGCGGCGCGTTTGATGGCGTGGGTCGCCCGGTTGGAGAGGTTCATGGGGTTCCATGCTTCTTCGCAGCCCGGCGTTTTGAGCGAGGGATCAGTATAGGGAAAGAGGCAGATCGCCGGAATGCCAAGGGCTTCGGCTTCGACCGCGGCCTGCGCCACAAGATCGACCGAGCGGCGTTTGACGCCGGGCATTGAGGCCACGTCCTGTTCCACGCCTTCGCCTTCGCAGACAAACACCGGCCAGATCAGATCACCGACCGAGAGCGTTGTTTCCGCCACCATGGCGCGCAAATTGGCGTTTTTGCGGGTGCGCCGCAGGCGGGTGAGCGGAAAGGGGGCTTGGACGGGACGCATGGCGACGCTCCTTCTTGAATTGTTCTAAAGGGGATGGCATGAGGCGGGCGCATCTTCAAGGGTAGGAATTGCCGCAAAGCGGCGCTAGAAGGTGTTTCGCGGGAAAAAAGGCGGTAGGCTTTGGACTGGTATTCATCCGTTTTCGAACTCATCGACATGCGCAGCTTCTCGAACCTGTGGTTCTGGATCGCGCTGGCTGTGGTGTGGTCGACCGCCTCGCATTGGGTGCTGGGCGTGCCGTGGGATGTGGTGATCCGAGCGCGCCGCAATGGCGGGCAATATGAGGCCGATCTTGAGGACCTGATCCGCATCTATACCAACCGGCTGCTTTATATCGCGCGGATCTCGGGCTTGTGGCTGTTGGCCTTTGCCTGTTTCTTCCTGACGCTTCTGGGCTTGCTTGGCTTTGTCTATGATTTCGAGTTCGGGCAGGCGGTGTTTTTGCTGTTGTTCCCGATGACTTTGGTTGGCGCGCTGAGCCTGAATACGGCGCGGTTGATACAAGACCATGACGAGCATGGCGACGCGCTTTACCGGCGTCTGTCAAGGCACCGTATCATCACGCAAGCCATTGGTATGGTGGCGATTTTCGTGACCGCCCTATGGGGGATGTTCCAGAACCTGTCGCTTGGCCCCTGGGGGTGAATTGATGAGCGGCGCACAGCATATCAAGGTGGGCGGCGCG